>DAOTYY010000073.1:0-26720 GCA_034434695.1 Anaerolineaceae bacterium | reverse complement strand
TTTCTGTTTTGCGCTTGACATCTGGCAGCTGCAGGACAACAATCGACATGGCGATCTCCGTTGTGATGGTGGTATCTATCATCTTACTCGGAGCTCGCCTATTTGTCAAAACCAACCATCTATGTTACAGACACATTGTTAACACCAGATCAATTTAGTGTATCTCTATACGAAAAACCCGCCATTTTACCACCACATGTGGGAGGCAGGTTTGTTTCTCAAAACTCTCAAAACGCTTGACTACAAGGTGGAGTATCTCTATAATGAATATACACATAAACATCAGACGATTATCAACATATGACTATCATTGACCGCCCCAAATCTATAGTGAAACAGGTAAGCATGATTTTGCGTTATCGCATTGCTGAGGGCACATATACTTATGGCAAGCGTTTGCCCTCAGAGAGTGAGCTTGCTCAAGAGTTTGGTGTTAGTCGCGCAACAGTGCGTGCTGCTTTAGGAATTTTAGAGAATGAACGCTTGATTACTCGCCGACAAGGTGATGGAACGTACCTCAATGAACGCGTGATGGAAATCAGTGCACAACTACACTCTACGTGGGATTTTCAATGTATGATTTCCGATAGCGGACGCACTCCCTCGGTGCTTACATTGCAAATTACTAAAAGAGCCCCCAGCGCCAGTGAAGCAAATATACTGGAAATACCATCCCACGAACCTATAATCGCGCTTGTCCGCGTATTTCTTGCTGATTTGCAGCCGGTCATCTACTCCACTAATATCATACCGGCCTCATTTTTTGTGTATGAGAAAGAGAACATAGATGCAACATTGCCAATCCATTACCTGTTTGAAAAGCACTGCCAGCAGAAAATATCCTATTCTATTTCGGATATTAGCGCTGTGGTGGCAGATGACTCGCTCATAACTTATCTCAATGTAAAACCTGGTGACGCGATTTTAAAATTTCGCGATGTTTTTTACAATCCTAGTAACCAGCCTCTCTTGTTTGGTGAAAGCTTTTATAACGATAAAGTTTTGCGCTTACGAGTAGCACGCGCATGGGGATAAATTCCTTCGCCCATGGAAAGAGAAATCAAGGTAAAAAACATCTATTTTTTAGGAGGGCACAGATGAACAACGAGAAGTTACTTTTCAACGCCGGTGTGGTTACGATGAATCCCCAAAGGCAGCAGTATAACTCTGGTGCAGTTTGGGTTGAGGGAGATAAGATCAAAAAGGTCGGGAAAAGCACCGAGCTTCTGGAAGAGGCATCGGGAGATGTTGAGCGCATTGACTTGCGCGGGAGATGGATTTTACCAGGACTAATTAACACTCATGTACATACATCTCAGCAGTTGGGTCGTGGTTTGGGTGATGATGTCAATCTGTTGACCTGGCTGCACCAGCGAATCTGGCCTTATGAAAGTAATATGACCGAAGAGGATAGTTATGTTAGCACTCTGCTGTGTGGAATAGAACAAATCCGCAGTGGCGTTACTTGCTTTGCGGAACCTGGCGGACAATACGTAGATGGAATGGGACGAGCAGTTTCAGAGCTGGGCATTCGCGGTATCCTTGCTCGTTCTACTATGGATAGCGGTGAGGGATTGCCTTCTCATTGGAATGAGAATACCGACGAAGTGTTATTCATCCAAGAGGAGCATCTCAAGAAATGGCACGGCAAGGCCGCGGGTCGCATTCGGGTGTGGTTTGGGCTTCGCACGATATTCAACAATACAGACGAATTAATTGTGCGCACCAAAGCAATGGCTGATCGTTATGGCGTTGGAGTTCACATGCATGTTGCCGAGGTCAAAGAGGAGGTCGAGTTTGCACAAGCAACACGCGGAGCAACGACAGTAACCCATTTACACCGTTTAGGCGTACTGGATAAAAACCTGCTAGCCGTACATACTGTTTGGTTAACTGACGAAGAAATTGGGATGTTTGCCGAGAAAGATGTAAAAGTCTCGCATAACCCGGCAGCGGCTATGCGCGTATTAGGGTTTGCCAAAATTCCCGAAATGCTCAAAGCTGGAATATGCGTCACTATCGGCACAGATGGCGCTCCTTCAAACAACCGAATGACCCTGATTGATGAAATGTATCTCACTTCACTCATCCATAAGGGACGTTTGCTTGACCCAACGGTGATGCCGGCCGAACAAATTTTATCAATGGTCACGTGCGATGGAGCGCGTGCATTACTATGGGAGAATGAGATTGGCTCACTTGAGCCAGGCAAGAAAGCGGACCTGATAGTCATAAATCCCAACACAGCGACAATGTTACCAATGCACGATCCAATTGCAAACATGGTTACGTCAATGCGCTCTCACAATGTTGAAAGTGTAATGGTGGATGGGCGTTGGATTATGTGGCAGCAACAGATACTGACAGTAAAAGAGCAGGAAATCCTTGAAGAAGCTAAATGGCGTGCAACAGACATTGCTCGACGGGCTGGCATCCGCATACCCAATCGTTTTATGGTTGTGGACGCATAACAATGAGCGGGGAATCACAACCAGTTATCGAGATGAGGAATATTACCAAGCGTTTTGGCAATGTTGTTGCCAATGATAACGTAACGTTCTCGTTGCAAAAAGGAGAGATTCACGGGTTACTTGGAGAGAATGGCGCTGGCAAGACAACGTTGATGAACATTCTATATGGCTTACATCAACCTGATATTGGTGAAATATTCATTAATGGACAGCACTTGCAAGTCAAATCCCCGCATGACGCTATTTCCCGGGGTATTGGCATGGTTCATCAACATTTTATGCAAGTTCCAACTTTTACAGTTATTGACAACGTCATTCTTGGTTTGCAACCATCCTATCGTCCTGTCTTAGATCGTCGTCGCGCCCGCCAACGTCTTCTTGAAATCGCGCGTTCGTATGGTCTGTCTACTGACCCCGATGCATCTATCTGGCAACTCTCTGTTGGCGACCGCCAGCGAGTGGAAATTATCAAAGCCCTTTATAGAAATGTCCGCACCCTGATACTGGATGAGCCGACATCTGTTCTAACCCCCCAAGAGTCGGAAGACCTTTTTCACACCCTGCGCAAACTAGTGGAGGATGGTTTATCTGTTGTATTCATCACACATAACCTGGAGGAAGCACTGACAATCACTGATCGCATTACAGTCTTGCGTAGTGGTAAGGTAATGGCAACATTGCCCACAGCACAGGCAACGAAAGGGGAATTGGCTTCTTTGATGGTTGGAAGACAGGTGCTATTAGATATTCCCACTCTAGAGCAGCCAAAAGCGCCAGTTAACGAAGTGTTGCGAGTTGAAAAACTGTCTGTGAAAGGTGACCGAGGATCCCTGGCTGTGCGAAAAGTATCCTTTAACGTGTGTCAAGGGGAAATTGTAGGCATAGCGGGTGTGGATGGCAATGGGCAGAGCGAGTTGGTACAAGTGCTTGCAGGTTTGCGAACTCCATGCGAGGGGCGCTTTTTTATCAAAGGGAAAGAAATGACACACGCCTCGCCACGCGAAATACTTCAAGCAGGAGTAGGGTACATCCCAGAAGACTTGCAAGATGCTCTAATTCCAAACTTCACTCTGCTGGAAAACGCAGTACTAGATGTGCATTACAACCCCCCATTTTCGCGGGGTGGAGTGCTTGATTTTCGCAACATGATTCGTCACGCCAGAGCACTGATTCAAGGTTATGATGTGCGCGTGCCTAATGAAATGGCTAAGGCAGCGGTGCTTTCGGGGGGAAATAAACAAAAGTTTATTGTAGCGCGCGCTTTGGCGCGTAATCCTCAATTGCTAATTGCGGCTCATCCAACCCGTGGGATTGATATTGGAGCAGAGGAGTACATCCGCAATCTTTTACTGGAAAAGAGAAAAGAAGGCATGGCTATACTACTCGTCTCTACAAAACTAGATGAAATTATGAGCCTAAGTGATCGCATCCTGGTAATGGAACACGGGCGGATTATGGGTGAAATGCGTCGTGAAGAAGCTACGATAGAACGAATAGGAATGTTAATGGCTGGCTCAGAGGCATAGGGTGAATATGCTAGAAAAGATTGCATTGTGGACACGTCCCAAAAAGTGGTATTGGCAAGAAACCCCTGATTGGCTTTCTTCATTGCTGGTCATGCTGCTTGCCTTTCTCATTGGTGCTCTTTTCATTGTTGCAATTGGCGCCAGCCCTCTAGTGGCTTATGGTGCGCTGTTTAGAGCGGCTTTTGGTAGCGTCAATGGCTTTGCCGAGACAATGATCAAGGCATGTCCTTTGTTATTGGCAGGATTGGGAATTTCGCTCGCGTATCGAGCGCAGTTTTGGAACATTGGGGCTGAGGGGCAAATTTATGCTGGGGGAGTTTGTGCAGCCGTTGTGGGACTATATTTCCATGGTTTGCCAACCTTTATACATATTACCTTAACGCTGCTAGCAGGTATGATTGGTGGCGCTTTATTGGGTTTTTTCCCTGCCCTTTTCAAAGTACGCCTTGGTGTCAACGAAATGATCACTACACTCATGCTAAATTATGTTGTCATCCAAGTTGTAGCCTATCTCCTTCACGGCCCATTACGTGACAGAGCAAGCGGAATCACCATTTCCCCACAACTCCTACAATCTGCCTGGTTGCCCATTGTTGTAGAACGAACTCGCTTTCATCTAGGTGTTTTACTGGCAATAGTTTTAGCCTTGTTGATACATTGGCTGATCTACCGAACAGTTCTGGGTTATCAAATTCGCGCTTCAGGAGAAAATCGCCGCGCTGCGCGTATGGGTGGAATTCGCGTGAACTGGGTAATGATTTGGACAGTTTTATTGAGCAGCGCGTTAGCAGGGCTTGCAGGTGCTGTGGAAATTAGCGGTGTCCAACATCGCCTGGTTGAGGATTTCTCACCGGGCTACGGATATTTAGCCATTGCAGTAGCTTTGCTTGGAAACCTGGAACCAATAAGAGTGATTTTCTCTTCAGTCTTGTTTGCAGCGCTTTTGAATGGTGCAGACGCTATGCAACGTGCTGCTAGTGTACCAGTTCCTGTCATCTACGTTATTGAGGGCATTGTGATCGTTTTGGTAGCGGTTAGCACATTTCGACGAAAGGGTTCTTGATGCTGGATCAAATTTTTTCTATAGTTTTTCTGACCGGCTTTCTGGCAGCTACGCTTCGTATGGCGACTCCCATATTAATAACGGCATTAGGCGAGATGGTTGCAGAGCGTTCTGGTGTTTTGAACCTGGGTATTGAGGGGATTATGATCCTTGGGGCTTTTGTTGGTTTTTGGATATCACACCAAACTGGTAACCTTTGGCAGGGTTTCTTGTGGGGTGGCTTAGCAGGCGGAATTATTGGTATATTAATGGGCATCGTTAGCGTTCGTTTCCACGCCAATCAGATTGTAACCGGCTTAGGAATCTGGATTTTATGTCAGGGGCTTAGTAGTTTTTTGAATCGCCGAATTTTTGGTATTAGTTCCGCTCGTCCGCAGCTTCCTACCTTGCCCACTATTCCAATTCCCGGATTGAGCAAACTTCCCATTTTGGGAGAAACTCTTTTTAATCAGAACATTATTGTTTATGGAACTTTGCTTCTGATTCCTCTTTTTATCTATTTCCTCAAGCAGACGAGCTGGGGATTGCACTTGAGTGCGGTAGGAGAAAATCCACGAGCAGCTGATGCGGCAGGCTTGCGGGTGGAATTGATTCGTTTTTTAGCTACAACTTTTGGTGGAATGATGGCAGGATGGGGAGGTGCATACCTCCCAATTGCCTTTTACGGTCTGTATACAGATGACCTCGCTGTTGGTCGAGGATGGATGGCAATCGCAGTCGTTGCTTTTGGTAGATGGTCGCCCCTAGGCATGCTGGCGGGAGCATTGATCTTCGGGGCTTCAAGTGCCTTGCAATACCGTTTACAAGCGATGAATTTCCCTCTTCCATACCAATTCTTATTGATGTTGCCTTTCTTAATTACTCTGATATTTGTTGTGCTCTTCGTACGTGGTGGCGGTGGGCCAGCGGCATTGGCAAAACCCTACATTCGCGCGCGAAGTGAATGAGTCTTTCATCAGAGATAAAGACAATCGGAAACGGGAGCTAAAATGATTGACTTATTGATTTGTAATGCCCAGGTAATTACAGTAGATGCTCAACGGCGCGTTTTTGAAAATGGAGCAATTGCAATTGAAGGTAGTAAGATCCTTGAGGTTGGTAAAACGGAAGAATTGTTGCAAAAGTATACAGCGCGGCGTGTACTCGATGCAACTCACTTTATTGTCATGCCGGGTTTAGTTAATTGTCATATGCACTTGCCTCAGGTACTCATGCGAGGCATCAACGACAATGTAGAAGTCATGAATAAACTCAAATACTATATTTGGCCGATCCAAGGTAATTACGATGAAGAAGATGCTTATATCAGCACTCAGCTCGGATTGCTTGAGATGATCAAGGCAGGCACTACAGCCTTTTTGGGTACAGGACTGCACCCTCGTTATGGGATTGGAACGATTGCTCAGGCAGTCATTGATTCGGGCATGCGTGGTGTGATCAGCAAATACGTAATGGATCAAACAGGATATGCATTGGATAAAAGCGCATTGCATCCTGGCTTATGGGAAAGTGGGGAAGAGTCGTTGCAGATGGCTTGTGATTTGATTGAGAAGTGGCATGGTAAAGGAGAAGGACGGCTACAGGTTTGGTTTTCGCCCCGCTCCGTTGGTGGGGTTTCAGAAGAACTTTTTCGCCGTGTGAGTGACCTGGCGAGGGATTATGGTGTAGGAATTACTGCACATTGGGCAGAAGTACAGAACAATGCTGATTACACCCTGGAGCGATTTGGTTTATTACCTGCTGAGTATGCGCAAAAAGTGGGAATGGTGGGCAAAAATGTAACCCTTGTGCATGGCATTTATTTCGAAGATCGAGAACTTGACATCCTGGCTGTTACAGAAACCAATATCTGTCATTGCCCCGTATGTAACGCCAAGCTGGCAATGGGCACAGCAAAAGTTACCCAAATGTTGCAAAAAGGCGTCAATGTATGCCTGGGTAATGATGGTATGCCGGTCAACAATACAGCGGATATGTTCCGTGAGATGCGCACAGCTTTGATCCTTCAGCGCAATCAATATCGTGACCCTCTGTATCCGACTGCGGCAGAAGCAATTGAAATGGCCACTATCAACGGAGCCAAGGGAATTTTGGCGGAAGAAATCGTTGGCTCAATTGAAGCAGGGAAACACGCAGATATCATCCTGATCAATGCTCGCAAACCTCACCTAATGCCAATACATGACGCAGCCTCAGCGGTGGTTTGGGCAGCAAATGGCGAAGATGTGGATACAGTAATTATTGATGGCAAAATCATCATGGAAAAAAGGCATGTCCTGACGATAAACGAGGATGAGATATTAAATCGAGTAGAAAGGAGGAAGCATAAAATTTTAGAACAAGCAAATGTGAAGGTAAACCATGTTTGGGAACCGCAGTAAGATGTCAGGAAAACTAGTTCAGGTTTTGATAAAGAAAAGGAGTGTGAAGGATGAAGAAAAGTAAGCTGTTCCTGCTTTTGAGTGGTCTCTGTATTTTGGGGATGATACTGGCGGCGTGTGCCCCTGCGGCTGCAACGCCAGCATCTGAAACCAAAAAGGTACGGGTAGCATTGGTCCTGGATGGAAAAATTGATGACAATGGCTGGAACCAGGCTGCCTACGAAGGGTTAAAGGAAGCCGAAGCACAGCATGGTGTAGAGATTGCTTATTCGGAAGAGATTCCCATCCCCGATTATGAGAAAGCGCTGCGCGATTATGCATCACAAGGTTTTGACCTGATCATTGCTCACAGCTCAATTGCTAAGGAAGCGGTCATGAACACAGCCAAGGATTATCCCAAAATTGCCTTTCTATGGACGGATGGGGACGAGACGCGGGAAAACCTGGCGGTGATACGTCCAATGGCACAAGAAGCTTCATATCTGGCAGGTTTACTGGCGGGAAAGATGACGAAATCAAACATTGTGGGAATGGTTGGCGGCATTGATATCCCAAGCACACATCGCAGCTATGCAGCCTTCGAAATGGGTTTGAAGGAAGCCAATCCTCAAGCAAAATTGCTGGTAAACTGGGTGGGAAGTTTCCTGGACGTTGCGGCAGGAAAGGAAGCTGCCCTCTCCCAAATTGAAGCGGGCGCAGATGTAATTTTTGGCAACGGCGATGGACAGAACATTGGTGTATTGCAGGCTGCAGGGGAAAAGAATGTTCTTGCTATTGGAGCAGTGAGGGATCAGTATAATGTCGCACCGAACGTTGTTCTTACCAGTGTAGAATGGGGGTTCCGTAAAGGGATTGCTGAAGTGGTAGGCGATTACGTCGCTGGTAAGTTCAGCGGCAAGGTATATGAGATAGGCTTAGCTCACGGTGCCGATTTGTCCCCCTATCATGAAAACGCCAGTAAGATTCCTGAAGATGTGCAGAACCTCATTAAAGAAAAGCGGCAACAAATCATTGACGGGAAACTATCCATCCCAGACATTTCTTCTGCACAGTAAATCTCTAGTGGGTGAGTGCTCCCTCCGAATCGGAGGGAGCATTTATTTTTAGTCTCTGCGTTCGACTATACGCCTCCGCACTTTTAAGACGTTTCATCACGTAAGCCTACAATTTCTACGCCAAATGGATCACGCTGCACAGAAAAGAGAGAACTGTTGTACAACATTGCCGGGAAGCATAATAACTGCGTCGGAAGGTCGTATCGTGAGAAAATTACGCATTGCACAACCTAAGTCGAGAGAAACAGCAATATCAACGCACGAATTAGCATCCGCGCGTGATAATCCTGGCATAAATCCGATCGTCAACCCGCCGACTGACTTTTCCTCTCGACAGGCGGCTTCTATGATACCCTTGCGTCTGCCACAGACAAGCACCATACCAACTTGAGTGATCTGACGACCCACTTCTTCGACATATTTCAACACACCGGCTGGTGCGTTTTCCCCTGATTATTACTGCAATATACTTTTATCCATAATCAGTTCATCACGTGTGTTGACAAATCGCCAACACCCAAACGGTCGAGTAATCCGAACTTACACACCCACCCCCCCGCGCCATTTGCCCGCCGGACAACGCGATTTTCAAAACCCGCCAAGATACCATTCACAAACGTATAGGTAGCCAATTTATCGTTTGGATCTACCACAACAATATTTGCACGCGCACCAATGCCAAGATGTCCCAACTCTTGGCTCCACCAGGATTGATGTGTACACTTTTCTAAAAGACGAATGGGGTTAATCGTCATGGTGGCAACGGCGTCTGAAAGAGGCAAAACACCAGACGCAGTCAGTTCAAGAATGCAGGGAATATTATCCCGGGTATCACCAAATCCTTTCATGGTAGCGTCCCCCTGTCCGTCTGATATCAGGATATCTACAATGCCACTGCTCAAAGCTTCCAGAGCAACTTCGCGGGCATTTGGCGGCATGATCAATCCTTCCCGATTTCCCCCTCCGGTTCTCAGCATAGAAGTCACAAATTCCCCGGAAACATGGGGGAATTTCAAAAGCTCAATAACTCGCCTTATGCCGGTAACAGGGTCATCGTGAGTTCCACAACCGGCTGCTGTTGCATGGGCAAGATGAAGCGGACGATCCTTTGATAGGTGAACCAGTCGTTCAGCATGAACAGGATCTTGGGTATGGCTCATAAAGACCAATCCAGCCTGAGATGTCAGCTCAAACGTGCGCTCCAGATGTTCGTCACTGCTCAGCCAATGTCCCATATGATCCTTGATACCAACAACCAGTGGCGCAGTCATATACGTGATTCGATTGCGTGTCATCTTTGTCAACGCGATATGTTCGTCCAGTTCCCCCTTAAAGAGAGCGATCAGTTCATCCAAATTCAACATGGTTCCCATAACATTCAGCGCGCCAAGATACACTCCAATATTCATGGGAACACCACGATCCACTTCCGCTCCAAGCAGTGCCGGTGCCATGAAGGTATTTCCTGCGCCAGGCGACAAGCCTACGGTCACGCCGTCGGTAACCGCCTCAAAAATGGGGCGCGTAGAGACTTCAAACAAATCACCTAGATGTAAGTGCATATCTATCAAACCAGGCCAAACTTGTAACCCCTCAACTCGATAAACAGCATCCCCTTTCTCTGGAACGATCTCATCCGCCACTTCGATGATCCATTTGCCTTGAAACGCGATATCCTTTACGCTTTCAATTTTGTTTTTTGGATCAATAACCCATCCACCTTTGAGAATTGACCGAGGCGAATCTGAGGTTGTCACCTTTGATGGACGCAATTGCCCCTGTCGAACAGAAGCTATCATCTCTGGTAGGTTTGCGATACACACATCATAATGGAATGTCATTTGATCTCCAACTCCGTGATTTCAGACCTGCATTAACAAAACAAAAACCTTAACCCTGGTTCTGCTACCAGAATACTTAAGATTAGATCCAATAATGCAAACATCGTAATCGCATTTGGTCATAAAGCTCGCCTGTAAAAAATCATTTCGTAACAAGATAACCGACGATATTAACCGGGTGTGTCATCTGCTCTTTCAATCTGTCCAGAAATTGTTTGGGAATAGTTACCAGAACGCAAGTGGATGGCCCCGCAGAGTGGGTCATGTCGACAATGCTTTCCACCTCAACAAAATTGCATCCAGATTCTTCGGCGAGAACACCCATCTCATAACGTACTCCCCGCGACCCAACCGGGATAATTTCATGGACGAATCCATATTCTCGCAATTTGCGTGTGGACGGCGGGTCCATAATATCGGGCTCACCTTCGGAAAAAGGTTTTGTCGGCGCGCTTTTAGGGAATCCCACACAGACAACCAGGTCCCCCGGTTGACTTATCCCGATCTTCAACTCATCACGCTTGGCTAACCCAATTACCGTTACTCCCAAACCTGTCTGAGTGGTCAGCATGTTTTTCTCAGCGCTTCCAGTGATCACTAAATCGGGATTCAGCCCTAACCTTTCGACCTCAAAGCGGATCCCATCCAGAATAAATCGTCCGCTCGGTTCCATCTCAACACACAGGTTATCCACCACAATAAATGGGTATGCACCCACAGCAAGCACTTCCATCAGGGGGACTTTCGAGGCACAGCGTCCCACTTCTTTGAAATCGCGCTTATGAAAATCGTGTTCCTTTTGACCAATTGATGCATTTGAATCGCAAGCAATGACAAAAACATAATCCTCCGATACGTTGAGAAGCACCAAATCGCGGACACGCTTAATGAAAGGCTGAAGATTCTCCCGTCTCCTAACCGCCGCATAAAATTGATCAAGCAGATGCTGTGCCATGTGCGTTCTTAGCTCTTCGCGGAAAGGCTGAAATAAGCGTGAGTGCTATTACAGTGATCAGATAGGGAATAGTCAGCATCAACTGGGGAGGTACGCCAAATTGTTGTAAGGCGACCGAGGTGGCTTCCGTATACCCAAACAGGATACTGGCTAGAATAATCAGTGAAGGACGACCTTGGGAGAAAAACACAGCTGCCAACGCAATGAAACCCTTACCGGCAGTCATGTTTTCTGAAAACATTGAGGCGCCACTTAAGGTTAGGAAAGCTCCCGCAAATCCTGCAAACAGCCCAGACAAGAGAATAGAATACAGGCGGTAACCATTAACACTAATCCCAACACTTTCAGCTGCCTGTGGATACTCACCCACGGCACGCAAACGAATACCAAAAATGTTCCGGTAGATAAAGTATTCACCAAAAATAGCGACTGCTAGTGTCAGATAAACCAACAAGTTTTGTCCACTAATCACATTTCCTAGATAAGGAATTTTTGAAATCAATGGCAAGTCTATTGTTGGAAAGCCGCCAGACTCGACCATGACCACACCCCGCACGCCAAAAATCGCTTCCAACAACCAAGTTGTTAAACCCAGCGAACCAAGATTGAGAGCCAGACCAACCACAATATTGTCTGCTTTCAGTTTTAGCACTAGAAAACCAAAAAGCAGTGAAGCCAACATAGCACTCGCTGCACCAATTAATAATCCTATCCATGGAGATCCAAAAGTGATTGTGCCCCATACGGAAAAGAATGCGGAGATCAACATAAAACCTTCCAGGGCAATGTTAAACACATTTGCATGGTAAGTAAAAGCGCCCCCAATTGCAGCCAGCATAAGAGGGGTCGCTAAGCGTAAAGCTGATGCAAGCGTTGAGCTTGAAAATAAAACTTCGATCATACGACCTCACTCTCTTTTGCGGCTGCTGCTTTTCTCTTTAGATAAGGTCTAACATATAGGTCTGCAGTAACCAGTAAAACAATGACAGCTTGTAAAACATAAATCGTCCAGCGATTCACAGAACTGATCCTTTCCACAATGAACCCACTATTTTTTAGCAATCCCCAGAATAAGCCTGCAGGAATGATGCCCAACGGGTTGTTCTTGGCAATCAGGGAAACCAACAAACCATCCCAACCAATGCCCGCAGAGAACCCATTGATAAATTTCCTGTGAATTCCCAAAATCTCAGCCGATCCTCCAATTCCCCCAACTGCTCCACTCAGCGCAAAAACCAAAAAAGTCAAAGCAGTAATGTTGAGACCACCATATCGCGCAAAGCGTTTATTTCCCCCCAATGTATTAAGCATGTATCCCAAACGTGTGAATCGGTACATCAGATAGAAAAGAACACACAAAACCACGCCTATCATTAATGACGTATTTAGGTCATAAGGTGGCATCAATTGTCCCAGTCTTGCGGCAGGCAAAATCTCACGTGTAGCTATCAAACGTGGAACAACCGCCGTAGATTCCATAAAAAACGCCCGAACAACATATTCCGTCCCCCATGTTGCAACATAATTCAACATCATTGTCGAGAGGATTTCGTTGACACGCCATTTAACTAACAAAAAAGCAGGGATAAGAGCATAAAGTGCAGCTGCCATCATTCCTCCTAAAATGGCAACGATTTTTAATGGTATCGGGGGTAATGAAGTTAAGCTGTATCCCAGGATGGCGGTAACCAGTGCCGCCACATAAAGTTGACCTTCTACACCAATATTACCAATCCCCACTCTAAAAGCAATTGCGATGCCCAGGCCTGTCAGGATCACAGGCGAAGCCCAGCGCAATGTGCTGGCTATACCTGCTCGCGTGCCTAAGGCATAACGAAAAACCTCACCTGCTAATTTCAGTGGATCTTCCCCTTTGATCAAGATTAGAATTGCTCCGATTATCGCTGCAATAATTAAGATTAATAGGTATTTGAGTGTTTCATCAATCCACTTCTGTTTCATATAGAGACCTCGTTTTTCTCGCCTCGTTTCAACCCTAACATGTAGAGACCCACCAGTTCAGGAGTAGCCTCATCTCCAGGTATTTCCCCAACAACTTCACCCTTGAACAAAACTATGATTCTGTCGCTCAACATCAGGAGTTCATTTAAATCCTGTGATACAAGCAGAACGCTCTTTCCTTCAGCAGCAAACTGAAGGATTTGAGTGCGCACATATTCCGTTGCCCCTACGTCCAACCCTCGCGTAGGATCTTCAGCTACCAATAAAATTGGATCTTTAGCAAGCTCTCGTCCGAGCACCAAACGTTGCAAATTACCCCCCGACAAACTTCCTGCAGGGGTGTGAATTGAGGGTGTACGTACATCAAAGCGCTTGACAATATCCCGGGTATACCTGTATATCGCATTGCGTCTTAATATCCCGGTCTTCGTAGAAAACCGTCTTTCTCCCTGCAATCCAATTAAGACATTTTCCCATATGCTTTGTTGTGGGCTACTACCCACTTGACGCCGATCTTGGCAAACATAGGAGTTATCCTCTCGAAACTTGCGTGGTGAAATGTAAGCAAACTGCTTTCCACGAATGCTTATTTCCCCAGAATCCGGTCGGCTAAATCCGGTGATAACTTCCACAAGTTCTGTCTGACCGTTGCCTGCTACACCAGCCACACCCAAAATTTCGCCCTTGAAAACGGTCATGTTAATATTTTTGAGTATTGGGTATCCTCCTGCGCTGTTTAAACTAACGTTATGAACATCAAGAACCGGCGAGGAACGGTCAATATCTTTCTTGACTTTTTGAATACGAAAGACTACTTCCCGCCCCACCATCATTTGTGCCAGTTTTTCCTCAGTTACCTCGCCCACAGGAAGGGTACCTTGCACAACCCCGCTTCGCATGACTGTAACTCGGTCTGCAACGGACAGAACCTCATTCAACTTATGCGTCACAAAGACAATCGTAGTGCCTAATGCCTTGAGCGATCTTAATGCTTTGAATAAATCTTCAATCTCTTGAGGAGTAAGAACAGCGGTTGGCTCATCAAGAATCAAAATGCGCGCGTTTTTATAGAGTGCCTTAAGAATCTCTACCTGCTGCTGGATTGCCACAGGTAATGTCCCAACAATTGCCATCAATGGGACATTCAGTCCATATTTTTTGTTTAATTCTTTTATCTTCAGTTCGGCTTCCTGAACGTTGAGAAAGCCTAATCGGTCATGTGGCTCAAAGCCCAGAACAATGTTTTCCAAGACAGTCAAAGAGTTAATAAGCATAAATTCCTGATGCACAGCGGAAATACCACACGCAAACGCATCTTGAGGACTATGAAAGTTGCGCGGTTTACCATCCACAATAATCTCCCCTGCATCAGCCTTGTAGATTCCTGCAGCAATTTTCATCAACGTTGACTTTCCCGCCCCATTCTCCCCAACTAGAGCATGGATTTCGCCTTCCACAACTGAGAAGAAGACGTTATTGTTGGCCACCACACCGGGAAAATGCTTTGTGATACCCTTTAGCTCAAGGATCACGTGATTTTCTCTCACCCTATATTCTCCCTTTATTCTTGAACAAGTTCTAAGATACGAAAAAATCTAATAACTACAAACTCAATAAAAACTCACATCCTGTCGTTATAGCCGGTTATAATATAATTGTGATTGTGCCGGTGCCAAGCCGTAGAATTCTGCGGCTTGGCACCCTCCAGGTTTGAACTACTCGAATTTTGCTGTGAAGTTTTTCAATTCGGTCTTGGTCTTAGGAACAGTGATAGCGCCAGACTTGATGGCTTCTTCCACTTTCTTCACAATGTCCTGGGTATCTTTGTCCAGAGCGTTGAAGTCGCGCATATCATAGAGCGCAGCACCTTCCTTGAGCGTGTAGAACCACATACCCTTGGTAAACTTGCCCTCTACCGCTTCTTTTGCCGCCATATAGGTTGCCACATCTGCCGGTTTCAGTGCTGACCACAACACATACCCAGGCGCCACATCCCCCTGCCACATGTCCACGCCAATTGCCAGCTTCTTGGCTTCCTCTGCCGCCTTGATCACTCCTAAGCCGGTCTTGTTTGCTGCATGCATTACAATGTCACAGCCCTGCTTGAACAGCAAACCGCCTACCTCAAGACCCTTGGCTGGATCAATGAACGTCCCGGCATATACTTCTTTCACCTCTATGCTGGGGTCTATATACTTCACCCCTGCGGCAAACCCTGAGAAGAAGTTCTCAATCACTGGAATGTCCGCTCCACCCACAAAACCAAGCACCTTCGTCTGTGTCTTCTTTGCCGCCACCACACCAGCTATGAACGAAGCTTCCTGCGGTTCAATCACCACTGTCTTGACATTTGGCAGGTCTGCCGTGACGTAGCTGTCTAGAATGATGAATTTGGTGTCGGGAAAATCAGGTGCAACCTCAAGCACAGCGTTTGCCAGATCATCCCACAACACCATCACTGGATTGGCGCCCATCTCGGCTGCCGTGCGCACTTGTTCCTTGTGCTCGGCTTTGTCCAGACTCTCCACCAGGCGGTAATCCAGCTTGTCCCCCATTTCCCCTTTGAGTTTCTGCATGCCGCTGTCCACCAGCGTGGCAAATGGCTCACCCTTCGGCTGGCTTACAATCAGTACAATCTTCGCAGGCTTCAGTTCAACCTCAGGGGCTTTCGTCGCCTCTGCTGCTGGAGTAGTTGGGGTTGCTGCTGGTTGGCAAGAGACCACCCCCAACACCAGCACCAGAATTAGGACACAAAAAACAAATTTCCTGTTCATGTTATTCCTCCTCCAAAAACCTGAAACCCAACTTTTTGCACACAGGTTTCACTTTCAGTGTGCATTTGACATTATTACTCAACGACTGTATTTCAGTTTTGTTTCACCTCCTTTCCATTGTTGAGCAGATAAGCAGCTCTTTGAACAGCTCTATACGACAGTGTGGTGCCTTGATCTTCGCATGAGAAAGCAGCTATTGTGTTTGCATATTGGAGGGATTTTTCAAGAGGCTGCTTCAATATGTAATAAGAATGAATAAAGGAGGCATTAAATATATCGCCAGCGCCCGTTGTGTCTACAGCCCGAATATCTAGGGTAGGTGTAACTATTACTTTGTCTTCTTTGCGACTGTACGTTATAGATCCCTGAGAACCCATTGTAACAATCAGGTTTTCAATGTTGCCGTGGTTTCTTTCAATCGACAGACTCAGGGGAGTGGGCTGTTCGTGATAAATCCGCTGATAGGCACAACGATCAAGTATTAAAGTATGAGCATGGTTGATCGCCCAAGTATATGCCCAAGGTTGGTGCTCCAGAGTTGGTTCCTCAAGACTAACCACAATTGGGGCTTTAAATTCGGATAATGCACCATACACTGGAAGTGAGAGAGTAGTAAATGCGAGCTTACCTTCAACAAGCTGAACATCTCTAAAATAATCACGTGAAAGCTCCATCTCTTCAACGCTGAAGAAAAGAAGAATTGCTTTCTCTCCATTGTTTGCTACAAGAACCTGTGTTGTGGGGGTTTTTATATTGTCTGATTGAACAGGACAAAAATCAATATTCAGATTTTTAAACTGGTCCTGTATGAACTTGCCTTCTTTGTCCTTTCCAATAAGGGTAACAAATAGAACATGGTTACCTAGCACCTTGAGCGCGACCGCCGTATTGCACGTTGTTCCACCCAATTGCCATCCTAATGCGCGAGCATGTACCTTTTGATCTGCTCCTGGCAAGCGATCAACATGATAGACATCATCTACTGCTACATCTCCGATACAAATCACATCATACATTGTTAGGTACCCAAGATAGAAACAAATGCCTCCAAAACCACTTTTATTCGTGTACATCAACGGTTTGCGTTAGCCGCTGGTGGGCGGGACGAGATTCGCTTCGAGAGCAGAAAAAACTTGAAGCCAGAAAAATGCTTGTAAGTCGGGCAGAATCCCACCAGTCGGCTGCACGCTTTGTTAGCCCGCGTTCTTTTTTATCTGTACTCATCATATTCAAAAACAATTCCACCGCCCTGGGGTCAAAGTGCGTTCCAGAAAGCGATTGGATGTGTTCGATTACTTTCTCTTTCGACCAACTTTGACGATACGGGCGGTCAGAGCGGAGAGCGTCCCAAACATCCGCAACCGCGAATAGACGCGCCGCCAGTGGAATTTGCTCACCTTTCAACCCGCGTGGATAACCGCTCCCGTCCCATTTTTCGTGGTGACAATATGGAATGTCCAGCGCGGGGCGCAAGTAGGCAATTGGCGAGAGCAGTTCAAAAGCAAATATGGGATGTTTACGCATTACAACCCATTCTTCGTCTGTGAGTTTGTCTGGCTTGAGAAGAATGTGGTCAGGTACGCCCATCTTGCCAATGTCATGCAAGAGCGCGCCGCGCCGGACATGCGCCAATTCTGCTTCGGCTATGCCTGCGGCTTGTGCAAGTCTCATGGTCAATTCCGTCACGCGCTGGGTGTGACCTTCGGTCTCTTTGTCGCGTAAATCCAGCGCATGCGACCAGCCCTCAATCGTGGTATCGTATGCCAGCATCAAGTCCTGATTGGAGCGTTGCAACCCGTGAAACAAATGGTTATTGTCAATGGCGATGGAGGCTTGACCTGCTAATGAGTACAGGAGATCCATAGAGTATGAATCAAATTCTAACGGCTGTCGGTGAAATATTTCCAAGACGCCATTGAGATTGCCTCTGGAAGTCAGGGGGATGGCGTAATAGCCAACAAATCCTTCGTCTGCCACCATGGATTGGCGACCAAAGTCATTGCCCGCATTGACTAGGCGGGAGATATGCACGGCTTTCAGCTCAAGAGCCGCGCGCCCCACCATGCCCTGATCAAGTTTCAGATTTAACCGGCTACCATCCTTTTTGCGAAAGCCGCGGCCTGCGACATATTCCAAAGTTTGGGTACAGGGATTAAGTACAAGAAAGTCTGCGGCGTCAACACGCAATTCAGAGAGTACATGTTCGAGAACGGTTTGGAGTGACAGGTAAACATCGGTCGTTCCCATGATGGCAAGGTCAATTTCCCGCAAAGCGCGCAAATGTTGAAGTTGGCGTTGGATTTCTTCTTCCGCCTTTTTTTGCTCGGTAATGTCGATTGCAATACCGCCCATTTGCACGGGCTTGCCAGTCTCATCGTATAACAGCGACTTGCGGTCCAAGAGCCAGCGCACAGTGCCGTCTGGTTTGATGATGCGATATTCCGCCTCTGCCTGCCCATTTTTAAAAAGTTCTTCTGCACTGGCTTGCGCGATCTTGCGGTCATCGGGATGCACCACTTCAATCCACAGGTTCGGATTGGCGCTAAACGCTTTTGCAGAGATTCCATATATCTTATCAAACACCTGGTTCACATCGAGCATGACGGATCCATCTGCATTAGCATACCAGACCACATCATCCAACTGGGAAACCAGTTGTTTGAAGCGCTCATTGCTCTCGCGCAATTCTTCTTTCGCCTTTTTTTGCTCGGTGATGTCCTGAAAAGCTCCAAAGAGCCGGACGGTCTTGCCGTTTTTGCGTTCGGCCATGCCCAGGGCGCGCACCCAAATGTGCCGCCCCTTTGCGGTAATCAATTCAAGTTCCAAATCCCAGGGCGTGCCGGATTCGATGCCAGCCTGAACCGCAGCGGAGATCAGAGGCCGCGACTCAGGCGCGTAGAAATTAATCGCCTCGGTCACATTCGGCTTGACGGACGGGTCTACTTCATGGATTCGGTAGACCTCATCCGACCAGGTCAGCGTTTGCGATTCCACATCCAGTTCCCAGCCGCCGACTCGCGCCAAGCGAGCGGTGAGATTGAGTAAGTCAAGCAAACGGTTCAACTTTTCTTCCACCAGCTTGCGTTCGGTGATGTCGAGAATGGTGCCAGTCAACTGGTCGCCGTCAATTCTGGCGCTCAGCAGGGCATTGCGCGGCTCGCCCGATTTGTTCAGCACAACCAGTTCGTAGGATTCCACTTTTCCATCGCGCTGTAATTTTTGGATGATAGCCTGCCGCTCGGCGGGGTCGCGGTGGCGCATCAGGGTTCCCTCGCGAATCAAGTCCTCGGGCGAGTCAAACCCCATCATGCGGGCGAGTGTCTGATTCACATATTTTATTTCGCCCTTCACGGTTGAGCGATAAATCCCGATCAATGCATTATCTGCCAGATCGCGAAAGTCGCGTTCAGAGGCGGCCAGTTCTGCCGTGCGCTGTTCGACGCGCTGTTCCAATTCATGGTTGAGTTGTTGTAACGCCTCTTCGGCGCGCCTGAGCGCATCCATTTGCCGATTGATGATAATAAAAGCGCCTAACAACAGGAACATACTCAGCGCTGCGCCGATTGTCATTGCGAGCGTTGTCCTCTGTGAACTCCCGGCGCTCGCCTCTGTCCGCTGCTGGAGGAGATTGCGCTCTTCATCTTTCACCTCGGCAATGACGCGGCGAATGTCATCCATGATTCGCTTGCCGCTCTCGGTTGAGACGGCTTCCTGCGCGGCTTCAAACCCTTCGCGTTTCCTCAGATCAATGATCTGCTGTATGGACGCGAGTTTTTGCGCGGCCAGCGAATCCAGCAAATCAAGGCGCGCTTGTTGATCGGGATCATCGCCCGTCAGTTGGCGAAGTTCTTGAAGATGCTGTTGGATACCATCGCTGGATGAAAGCGCGGCGTTGTAGGGTCCAAGGAAGCTGTCTTTCCCCGTGATGACATAGCCGCGCGAGGCTGTTTC
Source organism: Anaerolineaceae bacterium (assembly GCA_034434695.1). Lineage (GTDB taxonomy): Bacteria > Chloroflexota > Anaerolineae > Anaerolineales > Anaerolineaceae > DYEC01. The sequence continues at coordinate 6,741 of DAOTYY010000073.1, read as the reverse complement.
GGCGTCGGTGAGCAGGGCGAGAGTCTTATCCAGATGTTGCAGAACGGTCAACGCGTGGCTGACCTTTTGATTGTTTTCAAGGAGGTCACGCAGACTGTTATAGATAAGCCCAGATAGGATCAGCTCAATCAGGAGCGCCAAACCAAAGACGAAATTGGCGAGATTGCGAGTAAGAATACTTTTCATAACAACCTGCCTTCTACTTCAGGAGCGAGCGGGCTAACCATTGCTATATTTGTTAACTTCTGAGCTATGTTCTCTAAATCAAGACCGTTTACCCGGATGATTGTGGAATAGAGTTCCTGGTCTATCCGTGAGATTCCGGCATAGGTGCCTGCCACAGCGCCTGTTATTGTTGCGGTTGTGTCAGCATCCCCGCCCATGTTTACCGCTCCAATTACAGCTAAATTTGGATCCCCTCGTGAAGCCACAAATACACCAATAGCAAATGGAACGGCTTCGATAATTGGCAATCCGCATCCAATAACCTCTGCTAGGCGTTCACATATGGTTTCAAAATCCGTTTGTGAAATGGCAATCTCAACCGCGAGTTGAATACGATCCACCATTGAAGGCGATCTTAGAACCAATGCCCGCTCCTTGCCGATTTCATATCCTTTTCTTGCACCGTAAATAGCTGCATCCACAACAGACAGCTGACATGTACCCGGAATTAAACAGGCAGCTATTGCGGCAGCTATTGCTGCCGCTCCTGCAAAAGCCACATCTGCATTATGAGTTGGTACACAAAGCGTCACTGCGTCCTGAACAGCCGCATCCAAATCTCCCGGGTGCAACCATCCAGCTGGCGCGATTTTCATCGCCGCCCCATTGGATATTCCCATGCCCATTTTCTCTGGTATTCCAGTTTCATGAGGGTCTTTTCCTTGTTGCAACAGTTGAATAGCTTTACGCGTCGTTGGGCCAGCAAATCGCCGGAACAATTCTTCGTTTTCAGCCCACCGTAGTAATTGTTGGGCCACCAAATCTACAGTTACTCTGCCGTCATTCTCAACCAAAGCATCAATAATTTGTAACATTTGAGTGGTATCATCCGTGACCTGTCCGGCTCTCCTGCCACCCGCAAATGTACCTTCTGGAGGTTCCAAAAAGCGCGTTACTTTGCCGCCAAACTTTTGATGAATTTCCTCAGGGGTTAACGTCTCGGTAGCACTTCCCATAGCATCTCCGATAAGTGCGTTGGCAAGCCCACCTAAAATATGTTGATAAACAAACTCACTTTGCACTGCAATGCTCCTTTCTGTCAGGAAGCGCCACATTCATTAGTTGGCAAGGTTTTATCAGTCCCTTCTCTGTAACCAGATAAGTAATATATTCGGGTGGAATCTCCTCAAAGAATATATTCTCAACAGTCAAGTGTGAACTAACGACAGGATTATCAGGCTCGGTTTCCAGCACTTCATTCACCGGCCGCCTTTCCATAATCAAATGTTTTCCAAAGAGAGAGGGAAGATACAATTTGGTTGTAATGGTCAACACATACACCGGTTTGTGGAATTCATGGGCAATTATTGCTACATTCAATGTGCCCATCTTATTAACAACTGTTCCATCTGTGTACAGGGCATCTGCTCCAACCAACACTTTGGTGGCTTTAGGCATATAATGAGCTACTGCCGCGTCAGTGATCAATGTCACATCCAGGCCTTTACCCGCCAAAAGCGATGCAAAGTATGTACCCTCATTACGAGGTCTTGATTCTGCACTAATTACCGAAAACTTTTTTCCAAGTGCCAATGCCTGGTCAAATGCAAGAAGCACACTACGCGTAAAACTGTGGGTTAGAAGTTGATCTCCATCTTCAATCAGACTTGAGAACAACTCCGCGATTTTGTTAAGCGCCTGATTAGTCTCTTGTTGATAATGCGAGACATATTCATCCATTACGAATAACATCCGCTGTGCATCATTCCGGTAGGTCTTAAAAATTGTAATGAGATCATCAATTGCATTATGAACCGAACCCATGGAAGGTTTGAGAGTCTTTATTCTTTCCCCAAATTCCAGGACTTTCTCCTCATACCAGGATCCTGAGTTAATGTGGTCTTTTAAGTAATCGAGAAAAGCCTGAGCAGCTACTATGCCAATATCTGAGCCGCCTTTTACGCTCATATCTTCAAGACCCGCATACAACTGTTTCCAGGTTTTCATTAGATCTTGAATTGTCCTTTCCGGTATATTCTGGTTTTGTACTTAAACCGGTCACTGCGAATATATGAGAGTGCTAATTCGACGACCTGGTCATTTGCAGCATAGGCAATACGATTCAGAATAAGGATTGGATCACCCGTCTTAATGCCCAAAAGACGTGCAACGCCTGACGAGGCAGGTTCAGAGGAAATCACATCATCCGTAAAAACAATCACTACCCCATATGATTCTTCTAGGTAGCGATAAAGCGAGAAATTTTGTTCTAGCTTTTCTTTATTGATTGGATAATCTTCCAACAGGTAAGAAAGATGATAACTAATTACACTGCCATTAGCAGTACGAATACGTCCAATTTTGAATACGCGCGACCCTCTAGGGATATTCAACGATTCCGCCACCATCGGGGTTGCAGTGACATATTTTGCTTCCAAAACAATTGTTCCCGGCTTAAATCCCTGCGATTGGATGACTTCAGTAAAACTAAGCTGGTTATCTAGCCATTGATAAATTTGCTGGTTTTTGACTCGCGTTCCTCGTCCATGATCCACTTCCACCATTCCCATCTCGCGCAACCGCGCAATAGAAGCACGTATTGTAGGACGACTAACCTGATAGACTTTTTGTAGCTCGGGTTCGGTGGGAAGATATGATCCTGCCGGATAGAAACCTTCCAAGATTTTTTTGCGAAGGTCTTCAGCAATCACCAGATATTTGGGAACACCAGAAAGAGTTGAAAAAATTTCAGTCATTTTAATTTTAACGTAAATACGTTAAGACGTCTTTATGTATAAAATACATCGTTGACTGTTAAAAGTCAAGTATGGAAATCTTAAAATTCGGGAGTGATAAATTTAATTCCCCGTTGCAATTTTAAATGATCCCAGTCCGCCAGAATTCTTATTGTTTCCAACCCTACCTTGATTAGATTGTCCTCTTCACTCATATCCCAAGTATGTAAGCGCTCATTTCTAGCATTCAGGTGAATTGTACCAGCGCGTAAGCCATAAATTGATGCCTGCACAAACATGACGGCAGATTCACCCGTTCCATCAATTATCCCCGCTCGAATCATTGCTTGTCTCATTTCTTTCGTTCGTTCGGTTTGAAAACGGCGATAACCTTCCATGCTCCTTGAACCTAAAGAGGCCATATCGCCAATTATTCCGACCTTATAGGGAAGGTGAAGTTGCTCGGCAGCCGCAATTGCTGCCATGACCACTTCAAAATGTGCCAATGCAGGGAACTCTGGGCGAACATAGTCCATACTGGCGCCGTCCCATCTGACTGCACCTTTTGCGATAACCAATTCGCCAAATTTCAGTTCAGAAGCGAGCGGTTGCGTTACGCCAATTCGAAGAAAAGTTTGTCCCCCCAGAAAAGCGAGTTCCTCAACAGCGATAGATACTGGTGTGCCGCCAATTCCAGTAGAACAGACAGATATCGGAATGCCAGCATATTTACCACTATACAATAAAAATTCATAATGGTCGGCCACTAGGCGCGAAATCTCCCAGTTTTGAATGATTCGCGTAACGCGTTCTTTACTACCGGTCAGAATCACATATGGAGCTACATCTCCCTCAAACGCCTGACCGCCAAAATTGCGGTGTACATTTTTGCGCAGCAAAAATTGAGCACCCATTCTAAAAGTACCTTATCTATCTGTTAACAATACTTGGGAGAACATAATTTTTTCCGTGAATGCGTTTTTGGTCATCCCATTTAGCTAAAATGCGAATCGCTTGTAACACGGTTTGCACGAGACGGTCTTCACCTATGGGGTTATAAGTCCCAGTCTCGGGATCGTCAACAATGGTGTTGATTCGTCCTCCCCTAAGTCCATATAATGTACATAAAGTCAGTAAAGTTGCAGTTTCGTTGTCCCAATCAAGCACACCAGCCGAACGCATATCTTCTGTGATGTGACGCATTCCCGAATGTTGGTAACCATTCAAGCCTGCTGTACCTTCACCCAAGTAAAATGTACAGGCTGAAGCTACGATCCCTACATGATAAGGTATTTTAAGCATCTGCGCAGCCGCGATCAATGCACAAGTCACTTCGATATCGGCCACTGCTGGATATTCGGTAAAGACATAATGCTCACTCGTGCGGTCCATGCGCACTGCTCCACTGGCTATGACTATATCCCCAACTTCAATACTTGATTGGATAGCTCCACTCACACCGGCTCGGATGAACGTATGCGCACCTAAGGCAGACAACTCATCAACAGCAATGCTGACCGAACGCCCCCCACATCCTGTTGAACAAGTTGTGATCGGTATACCGTCCATTTCGCCACTATACATAAGGTAAGCATAATGATGTGCTTTTTGCTTAGAGACTTGCCAAAACTCAGCAAAATGCCTGGCTCGTTTCTCACTTCCAGGTAAAAGAACATAAGGGGCAACATCTCCTTGCTCCACTTGTCCCCCAAATCGCTCATGGATATACTCAGGCCGTTTTTTACTCATTTTCGCCTCTAATTAGATGATCTACAGCACTCATATCAAATTTGTAGGTTAATGAGCCTGCCCCTTTGCATGCCAAAGCTCCAGCTGCACTTCCTCTGAGCGCGGATTCAAATAATTCCCCACCCCTACATAAACTAGTTAAGAAAGCTGCGATAAACGAGTCGCCAGCCGCAATCGTATCTATAACATCAACACGAAACGCAGGAACATGGAATGAGCCTTGATTTGTTACAATAGTTGCACCATGCGATCCTTGTTTGATTACCCATAATTTTTGACCTGGAGGTTGAAGCGAATGGACCGCCTCCGGGAAAGATTTCACTCCAGTGATTGCTAAAAACTCTTCTTGGTTAGCAAAACAAAAATCCGCCCGCTCAAAAAGCTCTCTTGTAAAATCCAACCGAGTACGAACAGCAGGAACGGAAGCATCAACTGAAAGCAAACAACCTTGTTGTTTTGCTCTATTTACACAAATATCAATTGTCTCTTGATCTCCCGCGCTTACATAGGAATAACCGTCTATATGTACAATTTTAGTCTGGCCAAATACATTATCAGGTGGAATATCTTCTTTTCGAAGCCGAAGCTCTGGATCGATAAAATCCATAACAGTCCAATCACCCCGAAGATCAGAGAGAATAATGACAAGATTACCATCTTTTCCGTTCAACCGACACAGAAAATCAGTGTTCACACCTGAAATTGCCAGCTCGTCTTCAATATCATGGCTAAACTTGCCAGTACCCATTGCACTAACAATTGCAGATTTGCCCCCTAACCGAGCACATACAACTGACACATTTACAGCACACCCCCCTGGCGAGAAGGTTAGGTGGCCAACAGGAGTTGTGTCTTGTCTGCCATATCGGGGCCATTTTTTTACCTGGATTACTTGCTCCAATACTAAGCTACCAATTGCTAAAATATCTATCGCGCGATTGGAAAGTTCTTTCGGAAAAGAAAATCTAAACGTTGTTCGCACCTTATCCAACTGTCTTACGTCTCTGACTCTTGTAATCAACCCTTTGCCTGACACGACAAGACCTCTTTGAATTTATCTTACGCAAGCCTGCCCAAGCGGGTCTGCTCGCGCGGGCGGCAAACATCTGCTATGATAGCCTCCGCCGCTACGTGCCGATCCTGTGCAGCACTCCACCGCCTTGTCGAGGTCTGCACAAGTGCTGGTTTTACTAAGATTATAGCAAAAGTACTATTTTCAAGGGGAAAGAAGGCGTGGCAAAATCCATCCTCCTGAAGTTTAGACATGAGTTGGGACATCCCTGATTTGGAGCGTCTTTTTAGGACGATAGAACGTTGCAGGTACCTCTCAGTGCCAGAAAACGGTCCGCCTTATCCTTTTGCTTTAAGGATTCCATCGATTTGTCTCAACTTATGTCCGAAGATCACCAAAACCCTTGACAGGGAAGGTGGAATGCGTATAATACGACTTCGCGGCTTCGGCCGGGAGGGTTTCGCTCAAAAGAGCAAACCAGTAAAAATAAAATACGAGCAACCCAAAACAAAAGGATTGAAAAAACCCACTTGACAAGATGTGGCAGAGTGGGTTACAATATAATCCCAAGTCAACAGTGAACGATCTTGCTGACAAAGCGGATCGGTGACAACTGAAAACACACCTTTGGGCCTGTAACAAAGGACGTGACCAAGCGTGAGGCCGATGTCAAACAGAAAAGCGAAAATACATCGGCGCTTTCGTCTGTCAGGCTCTTGACAGACGAAGATAAGCCCGGTAGAATGTAGCCTCCGATTGGTAGCACCTTAACAACTGAAGAGTGATAGGAAGAAGAGCACCGTCTATTCGAATACACCGTAAAACGAAACGATAACACTCGAAAGAGTGAATCAGTTTTTGCGGAGAGTTTGATCCTGGCTCAGGATGAACGCTGGCGGCGTGCCTAATACATGCAAGTCGAACGGGGTATTCAGCAATGGATACCTAGTGGCGAACGGGTGAGTAACGCGTTGGTGACCTGCCCCAAAGAGCGGGATAACAGTCCGAAAGGACTGCTAATACCGCATGTGGTTATCAGGGTTAGAGACCTGATAATTAAAGGGAGCAATCCGCTTTGGG
>DAOTYY010000072.1:0-37163 GCA_034434695.1 Anaerolineaceae bacterium | reverse complement strand
TCGCCATCGCAGTATCATCAACTTCTTTGTAAATGTGCTGTGCGGCTTGATTGCTTACTGCCGCCGTCCATCAAAACCGTCTTTGGGCTTGGACGAGTACCTGCCCTTGCCCGCCTAACCCGAATTCACGTTAATTTAGATACGGTTGTTACGTTTTGTAAGTCCGTTATCCTCCCGCAAGCCAGGACTTGTGGGAGGATGCTTTGCTGATTTCATAGCTGATTTCATTAAAACTTTGATCTGAATTAGAATCAGACTGCAAAGTTACAGAGAGGAATTTCACTTGGGATGGATTAAGTCCGTGAATGGCGTTACTGTAGCCGAAATCATACTATGGGTTGTTTTTTCTTTTTTATGTGGTTCAATTCCGTGGTCCGTTTGGTTGGGTAAAATTTTTTTGCGCAAAGATGTGCGTCAGTATGGGGATGGAAACCCAGGCACCACAAATGTATTTCGCGCTGGCAGTAAATGGTTGGGAGTATTGACCCTAATGCTGGACATCAGTAAAGCCGCTGCTCCGGTAGGCTTTGCATATCACAATTTGGGGATACATGGTTTCTCAATGGTGTTGATTGCCTTGATGCCGGTGCTTGGGCATGCATTTTCACCGTTTCTGGCTTTTAAAGGGGGCAAAGCAGTTGCGTCTGCTTTTGGAGTATGGATTGGGTTGACGATCTGGAAAGCCTCTTTACCGGCGGTCATATTTGCTCTGATTGGATTGGGTGTTTTTGAAATTGCCGGCTGGGCGGTGATGCTGGCTTTAGCCAGCATTCTGATTACTTTGCTGGTCTGGCTGCCGGAGCCGCTTTTTTTATCCGTTTTATTAGGAGAGATCATTATTCTGGCGCGGACACACCGCGCGGATTTATGCCAGCCACCGCGTTTTCGTTCTTCAGTACGGAAATTTTTTCAAAGAAGCGGACGTTGAAGGTTTGCATGATCGCATATCTGACCACAGACCTTCCCAGACATATTCTGATTTTTGAGATTGTTATCCTGTTGATTATTTTGAGTAATATCTGGACTCTAAAGCGCACTGGCAGACACATTGCGCTGTTGAACTTTCCTAAAGTGTCCATTCTTGTGCCAGCGCGCAATGAAGAAAGAAACATTGCTGCGTGTGTTCATTCGTTGTTAGCGCAGGATTATCCTGATTTTGAAGTTCTTGTCCTGAATGACCAATCCAGCGATTCGACCGTTGCAATTCTTGAGCAGATAGCGGCTTTAAACCCCAAGTTAAAGGTGCTTAACGGCAGTCCACCACCAGAGGGTTGGGTCGGCAAAAGCTGGGCTTGTGTCCAACTGGCTGAGGCGGCACAAGGCGAAGTGTTCTACTTTACAGATGCCGATACCGTCCACCAGCCTCAAGCAGTGCGCAGGGCAGTATCAGTGCTGATTAACGGACAGGCTGATTTGCTGACTGGCTTTCCAGGTCAACGAATGCATACGTGGGGAGAGAAATTGATAGTGCCGTTTTTTCTGTGGTCATTCTTTTCATTTACGCCTTTAGCTCTAGCGTATCGGCTGCGCTTGCCATGGCTGTCGAATGCGGTGGGACAGTTCATGGTCTTTCGCCGCGAAGCGTATCTCGCGGTGGGTGGTCACCGTAAGACCGCTGATAGCATTGTAGAGGATTTATTACTGGCACAGCATGTTAAGGCACATGGTTTGCGTTGGCGGGTGATCAATGCCACAAATTTGCTCTCCTGCCGCATGTACTTGAACTTCAAAGAAGCCTTGGAAGGGTTATCGAAGAATCTGTTTGCTGCATTTGGCTTTCGTTTATTGCCCTTTTTGTTTATTTTTTTGTGGCTGGCGGTGTTATTTTGGCTGCCGCCAGTGTTGCTTCTGGGGTGTACAGTGGGTTGGGTTTTTGAAGGTTCTCTAGCATTGTGGGTGTTCTGTATCTTGATTGCGGTGTTGATCTGGTTGCTTCCCTATCATCAGCTCCGCTTTCCTGTTTATCTGGCTTTTCTATATCCTGTTACGTTGCTTTTCAACGAGTGGATTGCTTTGCGCTCTTTATGGATGAGTTTAAGCGGCAAGTTGTCGTGGAAAGGACGTCGATTCAAGCGTCCACGTTGGCGCTGGGTTTAGGTTGAGTCTTTCTGCTTTCAGGCGTCGAAAATTTTGCGGACAGGGGTTTGGTCTGTTTCCTGAAATACGGGTTGTGTGTACTTTTTTGTTTCGTTTTGGCTGGATGTGGCTGTTGTATTGGCGCGTAGAAAGGTCTCAATCTCGTCTGCTACCAGCGCCGCGCCGCGGTTATTGAGGTGAACACCATCGTTGAGGATCACAAATCCTTTACTGGCAGAAAATTCGTCATAATCCTGTCCAACAATCAGCCGGCGGTAAACAAATTCAGCCTCAATAACCAGTGAACCTCGGTAGCGGCGAATGTGTCCGGGGCGGTCAACAGCTTTCAAATAAGCTTCCATTCGCTCGAATACAGGAAGATATGCCACTTTCTGACGCTTGGCAATACGCTTGAGCATCCCGTTGTAGGCACGTACACGGGCAACATTGGATGAGTTCAAATCTTCGCCCAGCGGAGGGATGGAAGCAACTCCAATGATTGCTTGAGTACGGTTTTTCAGTTCGGTAAGAATGGAGTGCATATTCTGACGTGCCCAGCCTAGCGAGGGGCGACGTGGCAATCGTTTAATCAGCATGTAAAAAAGCGAGCGGTGCCAGGCGGAAGAGCCGATCAGATCGTTAGTACCGGCTAGAATGGTGACAAAGTCTGGTTGGAGCTGAATCACGCGCTCCAGACGGCGCAGTAAGTTATAGGTTAAGTCATTATTGACGCCTGCATTCACGAAACGAAAGCCTTCCGATGCCATTCTGTTCTCCAATACGGCGACGTAGTTCGCGCTGACCTGTCCACGGGTGATGCTGTCGCCCATGCAAACGACGGTTTTTGTCATTATTTCTCCTTTGAGGTGTCGCGGCTGTGGCGTCCCCCCGACATGGGTTACTGTATTCGATTGTAACAGGTTTTTAGGTGAGAAATTGCCTTTTGAATCTTTGATAGACCTCTTGACATCGAATGTGAAAATTTTCTATAATACACGTGTAGACAATTCGTGTCGAATAATTTATTTCAAAACTGGCAAAAGGAGTCCGATGATCACTCGGGATGATGTGGCCAGAAAAGCGGGGGTATCACCTTCGACGGTCTCATATGTTATCAATGGGGGGCCAAGACCTGTTTCTCAAGCCACGCAGGAGAAGGTGCTTCAAGCCATTGCGGAACTGGGATATCGCCCAAATGCGGTGGCGCGCAGTTTGCGCCGGCAACGCACTTCTATTCTTGGTTTGATCATTCCGGATATTATCAATCCTTACTTTGCCCAAGTTGCTCAGGGAATTGAGGCTGCTGCTTTTGAGCGCAATTTTACAGTGGTTTTTTGTCATACAAATTACAACCTGCATCAGGAATTAACTTACATTGACCATCTGTTTGTTGAGCGCGCTGCGGGGATTGTCTGGATACCGGCGACCAGCGACCCGACACCTGCCCAGAAATTAATGCAATATGGCATTCCCACTGTTGTTGTGGATCGTGAGATCGAAAAAATTTCCTTTCCTTCTGTGATGGCGGATAACTTCCGTGGCGGGTACATGGCTACAGAATATCTGATTTCGTTGGGACACGAGCGGATTGGCTGTATTGTCCGACCGGTTAAATTGAGCCATAGCCAGGATCGACTTCAGGGCTATCTAGCAGCTTTGAAAGCTCATGAGCTGCCTGTAGATGAGCGATTGATTGCGTCAGGCGGTTATCGTCTGGAGAATGGCTATCAGGCAATGCAGGAGCTATTGGATGTTCACCCCTCACCAACAGCGGTGTTCACATACAATGACATCATGGCAATTGGCGCCATGCGTGCCCTGAAAGAAAAAGGTATTGTAGTGCCGCAGGATTTTTCGGTGGTCGGTTTTGATGATATTCCAGAAGCAGCTTACTCGTGTCCTGCCTTGACAACCATACGGCAGGAAAAATATGAAATGGGAGCACAGAGTGTTGCTCTTTTGCAGCGTCTAATCAATGGTGAAAAGTTTGATGTTGTCCCCAAGGTTGTGGTCGGCGTGGACCTGGTTATCCGAGAGTCCACTTGCTCGAGGAAATAGGACACCACAGGAATGAAAATTGCGGTTGGATCAGATCACGTTGGATATTCCCTGAAACAGGTTTTGGCTTCTTACCTGAGGAATAAAGGGTATGAGGTTATTGATACAGGACCTGTAACCGATACTCGTCCTGTTGATTATCCGGATTTTGCACGCAAGGTGGCTCTACTGGTTGCCAGTGGGGTCTGCTGGCGTGGCGTTGTGGTTTGCGGTACTGGGGTGGGCGTATCTATTGCTGCAAATAAAATTCCTGGGGTCCGTGCGGTCTTATGCGATAACCTGTTTATTGCTCGGCAGAGCCGCTTCCATAATGATACGAATGTAATCGCTTTTGGGGCTCATGTAGTTACACCTCAGGTGGCACAACAGTGCCTAGATGTTTGGCTGGAGACCTCATTTGAGGGTGACCGTCATATTCCCAGGCTGGCGAAGCTGGATCTCGCTTTTCAGGAGAGCTGGGAAAGCGCGTTGGGGGATTTGGCTTCTCTGGATCGTGCAAATCTTCAGATTGGAATTGCTCTTTCACCAACTCGAACAGTGTTTGCTCCACTGGTGTTTGCTGGCGAGCTGGAAAGAGGCGTTGAAGCAGCGGCGCAGGCTGGGTTCGATGGAATAGAAATCAGTCTGCGCGCCCCTGAAGACTTACGCGTCGCTGATTTTCAACAACTGATTAAGCGTTACGGTTTGAGGCTGGCTGCAATTGCCACAGGGCAATCCTGTCTGCAAGAGGGCTTGTGTTTAACTCTTGCGAGTGATGATGCGTATAGCCACTTAATGAAACGCTTGAAAACTTTTATAGATATAGCAGCCGAGTTTGGCTCATTGGTCATCATTGGCGGAGTGAGAGGGCAATTGCGGGGGAGTGAGGCTGAACGGCAATTGCAGCGCCAGAGGGTGGTTGCTTCACTGACCGAACTTGCGCAGTACGCGCAGTTGCATGGAGTCTCTCTTGTGTTGGAGCCGATCAATCGGTATGAAACTAATTTCATTAACACGACTGAAGAGGCATTGAGGTTTCTTGAGGAAATGGGCGTGGATCATTTGCGCTTGTTATTAGATACCTTTCATCTCAATATTGAGGAGAGAGATATTACTCAGTCTATCTTGAAAGCTGGGGGCAAAATTGGTTATATGCATTTTGCGGACAATAATCGTCTTGCCCCTGGACAGGGACATATCAATTATGTCAATGTGCTGAAAGCCTTGATTACAACAGGTTATCGGGGTTTTATCACGGCTGAAATTCTGCCGCTGCCGGATGATAAGACGGCTTTGCAACAAGCGGCAGGATTCATGCGCGCTTTACTAGACCGATCGTGAAGGCTACAACATGGCTGGAGGGAATGTGGATCAAAAACCTGAAAGATTACCGCCGTCTATCTTGGGAGGGGACCCTTTCAACATGTTCCGTTTTCTGTATCGCTTGGATCTCCTCTGGAAATTGTTCGACGAAGAGTACTGTTATAGTGTGATGAAAGCCTGCTATGAGGCGGGTGGAATGGGCTACGATCTGTCATTTATTGAAAATGTTCGCCTGTTTCGCAGGCTGAAGGAAGAAACAGGGAGTAATCAGTTGATCGGATTTGGTAATCCGACCTGGGAACAGGGTGTGTTTCTGAATGGACGTTTTTTGCACTATAGCCGCGACCGTATCATTCGCACACTGGTGGAGCGGCTCTGGCCAGGTGATATTGCGAAGATCGTCGAAGAGAAATTATCACATGAGGCGGTTCTGGTTTTTGGTTATGATAGAGATGCTTCACTCTTAAGCGAGAAAGAAATCGAGAGCATTTACCTAGACGAGGAAGCTTTTCTGCGTCGCCTTTCGATCTTTGAAGATTGTCAGTATATTTTGATGGGGGGAGCGGACGCTGATTATCTGGTATCGCTTGGGCGGATGGACATTGTCGCTAGAATGGCGGATATTGTTCGGGAGGCTGGCTATATTCCCTTTTTATTGACCCAGTACCCTTCACTGGTTCTGCCACGCACAGAGGAAGCGGGTTTAAGAGTGGATGGATATGCGGTACCCCTCAATCGCGAATGGTCGTGGTTCACCAGAGATGCATGCCTGGAGGCAGTACGTGCAACGAATAAACCAGTGATTGCCTTTATGCCTCTCGCAAGTGGACAGCTTAAAAAAGATGTTCGTGGTGCCCTTGAGTGGTTGTATGCAGAAGCAGGCGTTGAGGCGATTCTTTATGGCACGGCTACCGCTGAACATGCCAGAGAGACCACGCGCATCGCACGCGAAGCTCGGGAAGCTGCTGACTTCATTCGCAAGCAGAGGAGGGAAAGTTAATTATGGCGATTATTGAATTGCGGGATGTAAGTTTTGCTTATAAAGACTCAAGCACATTTGCTTTGTCTAACGTTAATTTTTCGGTCGAGAAAGGTGAATTTGTTGGCGTGATTGGCCCAACGGGTGCTGGTAAATCCACATTATGCTGGACAATCGTTGGTGTGGTGCCTCAGATCTTGCGTGGAGAATTTAGTGGCGAAGCTTTTGTCAATGGACTGGCTACAAACGAGACGCCTGTCGCAAGACTTGCCCAAATTGTCGGTCTTGTTCAACAAGATGCCGAAGCTCAACTTCTGATGACGGACATCGAAAAGGAAATCACTTTTCCGCTTGAAAATCTGCGGCTACCGCGCGAAGAAATTGAGAAACGCCTGAATTATGTGTTGGACTTAGTGGGATTGCGAGAGAATCGTTTGAGACATCCATTTTATCTGTCGGGTGGACAAAAACAGCGCGTGGCGGTGGCTGCCGTATTGGCAATGGAACCTGAGGTTTTGATACTGGATGAGGCGACTTCAGAGTTGGATCCGGTCGGTGCTGAGGAGATTCACGATCTTGCGGGCGACTTGAAGAAGCAGGGGAAGACAATCATCATGGTAGAGCATAATATTGATGAGTTGGCTCGTCATGCCGATCGAATCGTGGTGATGGATCATGGCGAAATTCTCAGAGATGGAGCCACGCAGGAAGTGCTCTCGGATGTGGATTTTCTGTGTGGACTTGGGATATACCCGCCACAGGTGACTCAGGTGGCTTACTATCTGTCTAAACAGTATAACATTCATTTTGAAAAGTTCCCCTTAAACATTGAGGAAGGGGAAGAATTATTCGCTAGAATGTTGAGGTCAGAATGAACGTTGACGATGTCGTGCTCAAAACTGAAGAATTATATTATCGCTATCCCACGCGCAATGATTATGCGTTGGTCAATGTCAACCTCAGCATTCGCAGAGGAGAATTCGTTGCAATTATTGGTCAGAATGGCTCTGGTAAAACCACCTTAATCAAGCATTTTAACGGTTTACTCAAACCTACTAGAGGACGTGTCATTGTTGATGGAAAAGATACAACACAATTGCCGACTTCGGAGCTGGCACGTTCTGTTGGCTATGTTTTTCAAAATCCCGATCATCAAATATTTGCTGAAACCGTCAAGGACGAGATTGATTTTGGACCGAAGAATCTTGGTTTTTCACAGGAGCGAATTGAGCAGGCTCGTCAACGGGTTTTGGCGGAAATGGGGCTAGAGGGTCTTGAGGAAGAGATGCCTTTCCAGCTCAGCCGCGGACAACGGCAACGTCTGGCGGTTGCCTCTGTTCTGGCAATGGAGCCGGTCATCCTGATTGTGGATGAGCCTACAACGGGTCAAGACTGGCGTGAGTCGATTTCATTGATGGAGTTAATCTTTCAGTTGAATAAAAAAGGACACACATGTGTTGTCACTACACACAACATGAATCTGGTCTCTCTCTTTGCCAGACGCGTGATTGTGATGTGGAATGCTCAAGTTTATATGGATGATACAACACAAAAGGTGTTCGCCCAAGTAGACCGGATTCTGAAGGCTGGTATTAAACCGCCAGAAGTTTACAATCTTGCGCGTCGGCTGTTGCCTGATGTTCAGTTAGAACGCCCTATTACCCCAGAGGACTTGGGAGACCTTCTGATGAAAGTAAAAGATAAGTTTCACCGTTAGCACAAGGAGGCAGGATGGCTTTCGTTTTGCAGATGTTGGAGTTGGGAAAGTTAAGATCGCCGATTCATTCTTTGGACCCACGCGCCAAGTTGCTCTGGTGGATTTGCCTGATCATTGTTCCTATCTTAGTTACGAATCCTTTTATTTTGCTGGTATTCACTGTTTGGATCTGGATTATGGCGGTATTGGCAAGGATTTCATATAAAATGTATCGTTTTCTGATCATTACCTATCCTATCATGGTGGGCTTTATTGTTCTCACTTGGCCCTTTTTCTACCCCGCCACAGAGGATCAATTTTACTTTTTCAGGTTTGGTGTACTTCACTGGAGCCTGGAAGGGACGATTTATGCCCTGGCAATGGGTATGCGTATTATTCTTGCATTGACGGCCTGCACGTTTTTTGTGATGACGACCGATTTGATGGGATTGGCGAGCGCGGTTGGGGAGTTCATGCAGAATAAGCTCCACATTTCTTATATGTATCCCCTCATGGTAATTAGCAGTTTCAAGTTTTTACCGGAATTAAGCGGCGATTACGTCACAATTACTGACTCATTTCGTTCGCGAGCCTGTGATATAGATACCGGTTCGATTGTCCAGCGCTTCAGGAAAACAATCCCGGTTGCCATCCCTCTTATTGATAGCATGTTGCGCCGTGCTATGCGTATTTCGATTGCATTGGAGTTAAAGGCTTTTGATGTAGATATTTATCGAACGTTTTATGAAAGGTATGTGTTTACCTGGAAGGATATTCTCTTTGTCTTGACAGGTGTCCTGGCAATTCTGGTAAGCGTTTTAGCGATTGTGCTTGGAGTCGCTAAAGTAGACATGTACTTGTAGGGTGATCTGAAAATTGCGTTAGAGAGGAGGTGAGCTTATAGAAACAAAGGTATCCATCAGGAATCAATTGTCTAGTCCGAGAGATATTTTTGAAACAAGAGAAAGGAGTGATGTGAGATGGACCGCTGGTTACCTGAAAAGATTATTTGGAAACAAAAATTTGGCACCCTGGAAATTGCGCTAACCATCATTGGTGCTGTCTTGTATGGCTTAGGCGCTTTTTCTACCATGAACTGGGCGATTGGCTTTATTACTCTGCGCCCATTTGCCTTCATTGCGGTAGTGTGGGGAGTATTCTTTGGTCCCTGGGTAGGGGGGCTGGCTGCGCTAATCGGCAATACATTTATCTCTGATATTTTAGCCGGTTGGTTCGGTATTGGCGGAGTTGGCGGAGCGATTGGCAATTTCATGATGGCATTCATTCCGGGTTTGCTGGTTGCACATCCCAAGAACTGGAAAGCCGTAGCCCTGTGGGGTGGGATTGTCGGCACGCTGGTTGTCGCCTTTTTTGTGGGTGGTTGGATTGCGTTAATGGGGTTCGCGCCCTTCTGGACGCTATTCTCAACCGTTCTTATAGCCGATGTGCCACCGAACCTGATTATTGCGCCGATCATTTGTGCCTGGTTGTTTAGCCGCGTCCAGAAGCGCGGACTGTACTGGCGCGATCGTCTGGAAAACAAATAAGTCTTGTGAACTGTATCAGAGCAGGGGAGGTCTGTATGCTAGACCTCCCTTATCTCAACCTGCAACGAAGGTACCAGATGGATGAAGGACAGTTTGTGGATCTTTTGATCAAAGATGCTCATGTGATCACAATGGACCGGGCTGGAACGCGTTACCAGTGCGCCGATCTGGCAATAAAGGACGGCAAAATACTGGCTATCGAGCCGAATATCACTTTTGCGGCTCGCCAAGTGATTAATGCAAGGGGCAATGCGGTATTGCCAGGTTTCATCAACTGTCACATGCATGAGACATTGGAGCGTGGGTTGGTTGAAGATTTGCCGCTGATGCGTTGGTTAGAAGAAGTGTGTTTTCCAATTGACCGTGCTTTTCAACCTCATCATCAGCGAGCCGCAGCTTTGATGTCCCAGCTTGAAATGATTCGGGGGGGAATTACCACATTTGTTGACATTTACCGCTATCCGGGTGAGGCAGCGCTGGTTGCCGAGCAGTCCGGGTTGCGGGCTATTGTCTGCCCGCAAATTATTGATGAGCCTCAAGGGGCGGGTGAGACGCTAGAAAGTAACATGATGTTCATTGAGCAATGGCGTAATCGTGCGCCGGGACGTATTTTTACGTGGTTCGGTCCGCACGCCCCCTATTCAGTTTATCCGAAAACATATCAGAAAATTAATGAGCTGGCAAAGCAATATGGAGTCGGTATTCATACCCATTTGGCAGAGACGGAAAACGAGGTAGAGCAATTTTTGCAGAAATACGGAAAAACGCCCGTGCAATTTCTGGAGGACTTGGGCGTACTTGGTGAAAACTGGTTGGTCGCTCACGCGGTTTGGCTGACAGATCGGGATATTGAACTGCTTGCCAGACGAAATGTTGCGGTCGTGCATAATCCTTCTAGCAATATGAAACTGGCTTCGGGAGTGGCGCCTGTTCCACCGCTGATTGCGGCTGGTGTACGGGTTGGTTTGGGTACAGACTCAAATTTGAGCAATAACAATCTGGATATGTTTGAAGAGATGCGTCTGGCGGCTATGCTTCAAAAACTTATTCTGAAGGATGCCAGTGCAATGCCAGTGGAGACAGTATTGCGCATGGTGACCAGCGACGCGGCAGCGTGTTTAGGGCTTGCGGATTGTATCGGCTCGTTGGAGGTGGGCAAGCAGGCAGATTTAATCATTGTGGATTTACACGCACCTCACATGTGGCCGGTGCTACCTGAGCCAAAAAGTAACGTGCTTGAACAGATCGTTTACTCCGCCAATGCCGGTGATGTGCTGACGACAATTGTAGATGGCAAGGTGCTGATGAGCGACCGAATTATCCATACGCTGGATGTTGTCGAAACTGAAATGCTAGTGCACGAGGCAACCGAAGACTTAATTAGAAGAGCAGGAGTGACATTGTAGGAATCTGCTCTATCCGAATGATTGTGTAGATGTACTTTTGAGGTGGTTGGGGTTCATTTTAGGGCAATTTGAAGGTTTGTGACAAAAAGTACTTGACTTTCTATTGTGATTTTTTGTACAATAAAACTGTTCAGAACACCTGAACTTCTGAACAATTGTGCTCGTACGTGCTAAAAATGGATTGTTCCAGATGACCACAAATAAAATTCAGCCCATCCACCGCCGACAAATTACAACCGCAGTTATTGATCGAATTCTCTCAATGATTGCTGAGGGCTATTGGCAGCCCGGAGAGGCGTTGCCTGCCCAACGGGAGTTGGCAAAATCATTGGGAGTAGGAATGTCCACATTGCGTGAAGCGCTTCAGTCTTTGCAAACAATGGGTGTTCTTGAAATGCGCCATGGGGAAGGTACTTTTGTATCAGACAACCCAAATGGTATTTATGAGAGACTCATTGATATTTCACTTGCTTCTGGAGAGATGGACATGCAATCTCTCTTTGAAGCCAGGGAAATCCTGGAGACTGGGATTGCCTATCATGCCGCCCGGCGCGCTACTGAAGAGCAGGTCCAGAGGTTGTTTGAAATCTTGGAAATCGAACGCAGGCAGATTGAAAGTGGACAAGGCGAGCATTTGTTTGAGTTAGATTTTGATTTTCATCGTTTGATTGCAGAAATGGCTCGCAACAGGTTTTTAGAGCAAGTGGATAACACACTACGTAATGCGCTGGCAGTTTTGTTGCGTAAACTTCCGTTAACTATGGAAGGCTGGAAGTTGCATTGTAAAGTCGCTGAGGGGATACGTGACCGCAAGCCTTTTCAGGCACTTGAAGCAATGCGTACGCTCATTGAGGTGACGGCGGCACGCTATTTGCCTTATATGGCAAAAACGACCAGACACATCCGGTCTTTGGATTGGGACAATGATTTTGGTGAAAGCCAACAGCACTGAATTTTAGAAGACAACGATGGCAAGGAGCGATGAGTGAAAAAAGTATTGGTTAATAAACCCATTCACCAAAGCGCTTTAGATAGATTGGCGCAGGAAGTTGAAGTTCTGATCCCCTTCAACTCATCCCAAGAAGAAATATACCAGATGTTGGCAGATGTTCAGGGTGTTGTTTTATGTGTTGGCTTGAGAATGACCAGAGAGGTCATTGAGAGCCTGCCATTATTGGAAGTGATTGGACGGCATGGTGCTGGATTAGAGATTGTGGATGTGGAAGCAGCAACTCAAAAAGGCATTCCGGTAGTATTCACACCAGAAGGACCGACAGAATCAACAGCCGAACACGCGTTGTTGTTGATGGCAGCTGCGGCTCGCAAGCTCTCATATCTGGATCGAGCAACCAGAAACGGTATGTTCAATGTTCGTGACCATGTGGTTGGCTGTGAGTTGATGAATAAAAAGGTGGGTGTAGTCGGATTTGGACACATTGGTAAACGTTTTGCCGAAATGTGTAGATCCGCTTTTCAAATGGAAATACACGTTTTTGACCCGTTTGTAGAAGCCGGAATTGTGCAAGAATGGGGGGCAATATATCACCAGGACCTGGTGGAAATGGCGCGAACCGTACACTTTATTTCATTGCACTGCCCGGCAACTCCAGCAACATATCATCTTGTCAATGAAGATGTCTTAAATGCTTTGGGAGCCAAAGGTTTCCTGATTAATTGCGCGAGGGGGCAAATTGTGGATGAAGAGGCGCTTGTTGCGGCGCTTCAGGATAATCGCATTGCAGGCGCCGGACTGGATGTGTATGAAAACGAACCCCCTGTTCCTGATCACCCTCTCTTTACGATGGAAAATGTCGTGTTAACGCCTCACCTGGCAAGTTTTACAGAAGAAGGCAGGCAAAGGATGGGGATGATGGTTGCAGAGGATGTGTTACGAGTCTTGAAGGGTGAGCGTCCGCTTTATCCAGCGAATCCAGAAGTCTTTGAACAACGAATTGAAAAAGGAGCAAAACAATGAAACCCAATCCTCTTCGTGCTAAATTGCAGGCAGGCGAGGTGGTTTATGGAACCATGATCCAGGACTCTCGTTCGCCTTCTATCGGGCAGATTATGGTGCGCGCAGGCTGTGATTTTGTGTTTTTTGACATGGAACATGGCCCGTTTGATCTTGGCATTATTGCTGATATGGTGAAGGTAACTCGCCTTGAAGGGCTGACGCCATTGGTGCGGGTACCCGGTGATGCGTATGAATGGCTGGTGCGCCCAATGGATGCAGGGGCAATGGGAATTATGGTGCCCAGAGTGGAAAGTCGCCAACAAGTGGAAAGGATTATCGAACGCACGATGTACCCGCCTAAAGGGATACGGGGATTGCCTGCTGATAAAGGTCATAATGATTTCCAAGCACAGGAAATGTGGTCGTTTGCTGAACAGGCGAATCAGGAAAATCTGATTATTTTGCAGATTGAGTTGGCTGAGGCGGTGGAGCATATTGACGATCTTCTTTCTGTCGAGGGAGTTGGAGCAGCTGTGTTAGGTCCTAATGATCTTGCTATGAGCATGGGAATTCATGATAAGGATCCTTTAGGGGCGTTAGAGCCAGCGATTCAACAGGTTTTGGATTCCGCAAAAAGACATCGAGTTCCCTGTGGTATCCATATTGGTAATCTGGACTGGTTAATTGAATGGCAACGTCGTGGAATGCAAATTATTGCCTATTCGAATGATATTGTGTTTCTGCGAACGGGTATTCAAACCGCCATCAACAAGTTGAAAGAAGCCGCTCGTTCAAACTAACTCTTTAGAAAACGGAGAAGATTTTTTGGTTTCGTAAAGGAAGGAGAGAAAAGATGGAAAAACTACTGATCAAACATGGTTTAGTGGTCACCATGGATGCACAGGATCGTATTTTCCGGGATGGAACGATTTATGTTGAAGATGGCCGCATTGTGGAAATTGGTCCTGGGTCAAGCGTTACAGATAAGCCAGGGGCAAAGGTTATTGATGCAACGGGTAAGATTGTTATGCCGGGTATGATTAGTTGCCACAATCATCTTTACAGTGCTGTTGTGCGCAGTATACCGTATTCCGGTTTTGAATCACCTGATTTTTCATTTGTTTCCTGGATGGATCGCTTCTGGTTGCCTCTTTTGGAAGATCGGGTGGATCAAAATATTATGTATGCTGGGACGCGAGCCAACGTTGTTGATCATATTCGCAGTGGAATCACCACCACAGCGGACACAGCTGAAGGCTCGTATGCTTTACCCGGCGCACTAGAGGCGGTGGATCGCGCCTGTATGGAAACGGGTATTCGAGCTGTGTTGTCGTTTGAAACCACTGGGCGAATCAGCGAGGAAAACGCCGCTCTTGGGTTGCAGGAGAATATCAATCAAGTCAAACGTTGTCGTTCACGCAGTTATGATCGAATTACTGCCCGCATTGGGGTTCATACAACCTATACCTGCCCAACCGAATTGTTGCAGGAAGTCAAGAAAACGGCAGATGAACTGGGCGTTGGCTATATGATGCATCATCTGGACGACCGCTGGCATCATTTTGATACCTGTCGACGGTTTGGCAAACGTCCTACTCGCTATCTGGCAGATATTGGATTTCTCAGTCCCAACCTGATCCTCTTTCACTGCAGTTACATTGATCAATGGCAAGATCCTCCAATATTCAAACAATATGATGTCAAGGTTGCTCACAATGCGGAGTCGAATGCTATCTTTAGTTTTTGGCCTGACATGCTTCACTTGATACGTGAAGGTGTGATTGTGGGTTTAGGCACGGATGGACAAACATTTAACTATTTTGAAGTCATGCGCACGGCGCAGATGATCCATCGAATCAAGTATGAGAACCCGGAATTGATGAAAGATGATCAAGTATTGCGTATGGCAACCATTGACGCGGCGCGTGTTTTGCAAATGGAGGATCAGATTGGTTCGCTTGAGGTGGGTAAGAAGGCTGATATTGTCTTTCTGACGGACCGCTCAACTGTGCCGTTGTTTGAAGTCAATGTGAAGAATTACATTGTGGGAACATGTGAGAGGACGGATGTGGATACGGTGATTATTGATGGAGAGATCATCCTCTTAGAGGGTCGGTTTATCAAGTTTGATGAGAAGGAGATCCAGGCAAAGTCGAAGGAAGAAGCAGTCAGATTGTGGAAAAGGAACGAATGGCCGCTTCCATGAAAACCTGGCGATATTGTAGAAAGGAGGTGGTATTGTTCAAAGGTTCATACTTGAATAGGTGGATTGTTTGTCAATAGATTTATTCGGAGATTAGGAAACTACTAGAGGAGGATACCATGAAACGCTTTTTTGTAATATTCGCGGGGTTGATGATACTGGCTTTTCTTGTTACAGCCTGTCAACCCGCTGCTACCGCTTTGCCTACACAAGCTCCCACTGAAAAGCCTATGGAAGCGCCAACCACTGCACCGCAGCCCACTGCTGTTCCAACGGAAACACCCAAGAAAGTGCCTAACATTGCTCTTGTGCCTGCTGGACGGATCGGAACAGAAGGTTTTATGTTCCTGGCTGGACAGGGGTACAAAAAAGCCGCAGCAGATTTTGGTTTCAAGGAAGTCATTTTGGAAAGTGAAGTCCCGGAAGAATGGGAACGTAACGTACGTACAGCTGCTCAGGATGGTGCAGAGCTTGTTGTTGGAGTCGGTTCCACCATGCAAGACGCGGTGAAAAACGTTGCTCCTGAATTTCCTGACACCAAGTTTGCTCTGGTGGATACCTATACAGGTGGCGATAATGTAGTAGGGCTGATCTCGCAGGAGCAGGAAGGCACCTTCCTGGCGGGTGTTATAGCTGCTCAGATGACCACACACACTGAATTGGAGAATATGAATGAGGATAAGGTCATCGGCTTTATTGGCGGCATGGATATTCCCGTGATTCATCGCTTTCTGGGAGGGTTGCAGCAAGGTGTGGCTTATGTTGATCCATCCGTCAAGATTGAGGTGGCTTATGTGGGCAGCTTCCGCGATCCCGCCAAGGCAAAGGAGCTTGCTCTGGCGATGATAGAAAACCAGAAAGTGGACATCATATACTCTGTAGCTGGGGCTTTTGGGGACTCCGGTGTGTTTGAAGCTGTTGTAGAAAAAGGCGTGTATGCCATTGGTACGGATGTCAGTTATGACGAGAAGTATCCAGGTCGTATTTTGACCTCTGTATTGAAACATACTGACATGGCTGTATACGATGTGATCAAGCGCTTTGTTGAAGGTAATTTCACTTCTGGTGAGCTCAAGTATGGTCTTGCCAGCGGAGTGATGGATATTACGGACATGTCCGTTATGGGCGATAAAATCCCGAAAGAGGTCAAGGATAGCGTTTTCAAAGCCAAGCAGGATATTATTGATGGCAAGATCGTTGTTGAGCGTCCACTGAAGTAGTATTTATCAAGGCTGTCAGCTTTACCGGTGATGTGGTCGGAGGATAACAATTTAGTGTAATCAAATAGGCGGGCGGGAGCTAGTAATTACTGGAATAAAGGTTCTTGGTGTACTGGCTCCCGCTTTGCCGCAAAACACATATCAGGGTGTTTGAAATGGCAATTGCAATTGCTGCAAAAAATATCTATAAGTCCTTTCCGGGCGTGCAAGCCAATCAGGATGTCAGCCTTTCCGTTGAGCAAGGGGAGATCAGAGCCATTATTGGTGAAAATGGCGCTGGCAAGACCACATTGATGAACATCTTTTATGGCTTATATCAGCCGGATTCGGGCAAAATATTCGTTCGAGATAAAGAAGTCCACATTCACAGCCCCAGGACTGCGATAAACCTTGGGATTGGAATGGTTCACCAGCATTTCAAGCTGGTGCCATCCTTCACCCTTGCTCAAAATGTGGTTCTCGGTATTGAGCCGCATAAAGCCTTTTTGATTGATGAAAAGCAGGTCAATCGTTCAGTGCGTCAGGTCTCAGAGCAATATAAGTTGCCGCTGGATGTGGAAAAACTTGCATTGAGTGCTTCGGTGGGCGAACAACAACGGGCGGAAATTATCAAGGCACTTTATCGTGGTGCAGAGATCTTAATTCTAGATGAGCCGACTGCTGTCCTGACGGATCAGGAAGCAGAGGAACTTTTTGTTATTTTGAGAAATCTGGCACAACAGGGAAAAACTATTTTGTTTATCAGTCATAAGTTGCGCGAGGTTCTAGCAGTCTCAGATAATATCACCGTCATGCGTCAAGGAAAGGTGGTTGGCACGGTGAAGACGTCGGAGGCAACCACATGTGAACTGGCCGAGATGATGGTGGGTAGAGAGACTGTTGGTGGACGCCTCCGCAACAGTAATACCGTATTTGGTGAGGTGATCCTGGAACTTAAGGGTGTTTCTGTGTTGGATGACCGTAACTTGATGGCTGTAAAAAATGCCAGTATTTCCTTGCGTAGCGGGCAAATACTGGGCATTGCGGGAGTGGATGGCAATGGACAGGAGGAATTAATCGAGGCGGTCATGGGATTGCGTCCAGTTGTAGAGGGGGATATTCTCGTAAAGGGCAAAAATGTTGCCCGTACTTCTACAAGGAATATTCGAGAAACCGGTGTATCGTATATTCCATCTGACCGATATAAGGCTGGAGTTGCTACAGATGCCTATGTTTGGGAAAACATGATCGCCAGCGATTATTATCGGCGTTCTTTTTCAAACTGGTTAGGGTTGCGCACAAAGGATATCAATAATGCGGTTAAGGGCTTAATCGACTCTTTTCAGGTGATAACGCCGGGAACAAAAACCAAAACAGGACACCTTTCCGGGGGAAACATTCAACGATTGATTGTTGGTCGAGAACTTGGTTTTGACCGGGCTTCGGTAGTTATTGCGTCACAACCCACACGTGGCATTGATATCGCAGGAACGGAGGCAATTCGCAAGAATCTTGTGGAATATGCCAACAGAGGTGCTGGCGTTTTGCTCATTTCGGCAGACTTGGATGAAATACTTGATTTGAGCGACCAAGTTGTGGTGATGTTTGAAGGAAGAATTTTCGATGCGGGTATTGTGGATGAGGGGATTCGTATCCGTATCGGAAACTTGATGGCTGGGATTGAGGAGGGGTGTTCAAGTTGAATAATCATTTAGTCTCCAGATTAATTGGTGCAAACTTGAAGCGCTTTTTCGCTGAAGCGCTAACTCAACTGATAAACTACTCAATTATTTTGTTATTTGGTTTGTTGGTTGGGGCGATGGTGATCTGGTTTAGTGGGAAGGATCCATTGGCTGCATATGGTGCTTTATGGAAAGGGGCATTTGGAAACTGGGCAAAGTTTGCGGACACACTTGATCGTTCCACGGTTCTGATTTTCAGCGGTCTGGCTGCTGCAGTGGCATTTCGCACCAGCGTCTTTAATCTTGGGTTAGAAGGTCAGCTTTATATTGGAACATTTGCAGCTGCCTGGGTCGGCTTCACATTTCATGACTTACCCAGAGTTGTGCATATTCCCTTGTGTATGCTTGCAGGAGTTATTGCTGGCGGCATCTGGACATTACCGGTGAGTTACCTGAGACTTCAATGGAATGTACCGGTCATGGTTCCGACATTAATGCTCAATTATATTGGCATTCTCTTTACCCAGTATCTGGTGGCTTTTCCATTTCGAGATCCGACAGCGACAATGGCGGGCACGCCTGTATTGGAAGCCTCTGCCAGATTACCAAAGTTGATGAAAGGCTCGGTACTCAATATTGGATTTATTTTTGCACTGGTGATGCTTTTTGTTGTCTACTGGTTTATGTTTAAAACCAAGACGGGTTATGAAATGCGTATGGTTGGATATAATCCAAGTTTTGCTGCTGCGGTTGGGATGCCGGTAAAAAGAAGCGCGTTTTTAGCCATGCTGATCAGCGGTGGACTGGTTGGGCTGGGAGGTGCTTGTGTCGTTATGGGGTTTTTTGGGAGGTTTATGTCGTCGTTTTCAGTAGGTTATGGTTGGGATGGCATGATGATTTCGCTTCTGGCTCAGAATCATCCCCTGGGAGTTTTCCCCGCCTCTCTATTTTATGCTGCGCTTGCCAATGGTGCTTTAACCATGCAATCTCAAACTGGGGTGCCTCAAACTGTCGTGGGCATGGTTAAGGGTGCAATTATGTTTTTTGTGACCATTCAGTTATTTGTGGCGTTCTTTCGAGGGAGAATGCGAAAATGGATTTTGACTTCAACCGGATAATCACGATTACACTTTTCGCTGCAACATTTCGGATGACAACCCCAATATTGCTGGCTACATTGGGGGGATATTTTCGTCCCAAACAGGTATATTCCATGTAGGACTTGAGGGTCTGCTCGATATAGGTGCCTTTTTTGCAGTAGTAGGTAGTGTTCAAACAGGCAGCCCTTGGGGAGGATTGTTATATGCCATGGTTGCATGTACGGTTGCCAGTCTAGTGTTTGCTATTGTTCACTTGGAAATGAAAGCCAATGAGATTATTGTTGGGCTGGCATTAAACATTTTTGCTACTGGTATGACCAATTTTATGCTTGTGGCTGTTCTGGGGGCGACCGGTTATTTTCAGTCCCCATTAATAAAAGGATTTACTCCACTGGAAATTCCTGTTATCAAGGATATCCCGCTTCTTGGTGAAATTGTCAGTGGACATTTTCCTTTAGTTTATATTGCGTTTTTGCTTGTTCTTGTCGTTCACCTTGTTCTTTATCGTACACCGTTGGGGTTTCATATTCGAGCAGTGGGCGAGAAGATTGAAGCTGCTGAGGCGGCAGGCATTAATCCTAAGACTATGAAATATCTTGGGTTGCTGATCAGTGGAGTATTTTGCGGTTTTGGGGGTACATTTCTTTCGCTTTCGTATTTGAATTTGTTTTCGGAGGGGATTACGGCGGGGCGTGGCTGGCTGGCGTTGGCTGCTATTAATTTTGGTGAAATGCGACCTGTGCGTGCGCTGATTGCTTGCTTGATTTTTGGTTTTGCGGATGCACTGGCATTACGGCTCCAGCAGTTTGGTTTGCCATCGCAAATTGTTCTTATGTTGCCATATGTTGTCACGCTTATAGTTCTGGGCGCTTCTGCTATCCATCGTGAAAGGCGCAAGAAGGTTGTTCTAAAGATTAGCCCAGAGAAGAAGGACCTGAAGTTAAAGGTCGGCGCTTGACTTCATGAGTTGTTTTGATCCACAAAATGGCTGAAGAGAATTTGAATTTTCGGGTTTGTGTGGTTACGGGTGCCAGTGAAGGCATTGGCAAAGCCATTTCATATTCATTATTGGTTATTGGAAATTCTGTGGTGATGGCTTCGCGCAGCGCGGACAAACTACAGCGTGCTCTAGGAGAATTTGGGCAGTATGGACAAAGGGCTTGTCTTGTTCCTGCTGATGTTACAAATAACCATCAGGTGAAAGAGCTTGTCCATGTAACTGTTGAGAAATTTGGGAGAATTGATGTTCTGGTAAATAATGTGGGTGGCGGGTTGCGTCGTGAGTTAATTGATACTGATGATGTAGAATGGCAACGGTTGGTTACGCTTAATCTCACCAGCGCTTTTTATACCTGCCGAGCGGTATTACCCATTATGCGGCGGCAAAGGTCGGGTTTGATTGTTAACATCGCCTCACGAGCGGGACGCATTGGCGAGGGTATGTTCGCGGCTTATTGTGCGGTAAAGCATGGATTGGTTGGTCTAACAAAAGCCCTGGCAGATTCTGAAAATAAGTTTGGCATTCGTGTAAATGCAGTTTGCCCGGGTCCAGTTGCCACCCAAAGAATGATTGCTCAAAATCCAAAGTTTGATCATTCTAACTGGATTACCCCTCAGGAAGTGGCAAATGCGGTTTTATTTTTACTTACCCCTTCAGCCCGTACAATGCAGGGTCAATGTTTAGATTTGTTTTGAGGGGTCATGAGCGGACGGTTAGCGAATAAAGTGGTAATCATCACTGGAGCGGGAACGGGTATTGGTAAAGCGGCCGCTTTGTTATTTGCAAGCGAGGGCGCCAAAGTTGTAATTGCTGATATTAATCGCGAATCTGGTGAAAAGGTTACAGAACAGATCGTGTCTTCTGGGGGAAAGGCTTTGTTTGTTGAAACAGATATTACGCGGGCAAAGGATGTTCAGCGTTTAGTTGAATTAACACGGAAAAACTTTGGTTATTTGCACATTTTATACAATAATGCGGGCGTTAATTACTTTGGGAGTGTTACAGCTACGGATGAAGTGGATTGGGACTGGGTTATGAACACGAATGTGAAAAGCGTGTTCTTGATGTCAAAGTTCGCCATTCCTCTCATTAAGTCTTCTGGCGGTGGGGTTATTATCAATACGGCATCAGCAGCTGCTTTGGTGGGATTAAGAAATCTGGCGGTATATACAGCGTCCAAAGGGGCAGTTCTGGCGTTAACCCGTAATATCGCTTTAGATTATGCCCGAGACGGAATCCGTTGTATTGCGCTTTGTCCAGGTGTAACTGCTACTGAGATGACAGAAAAAGTTATCCATAGCGATCCCGATCCCGTTGCTGCTCGGGCTCGATTTGATCGTGTCATTCCAAGAGGATCAATTGCCAGTCCTGAGGAAATAGCCCGTGTAGCTTTATTCCTTGCTTCAGATGACTCTTCGTATATTACTGGAGCCGCCATACCAGTTGATGGTGGTTATACTGCGGAGTAAAAATTTGTTTTTCAAAGGTGAGCTGAGATGAAAATTGTCATTCTTGGTGCTGGTGGTTGGGGGGCTTTGGTTGGGGCACATCTTTCAGTTGCGGGAGCGGATGTCACTCTCCTTTTTCGGCGGCAACAACATGTAGATGAAATCAAAAGAAATGGCGGGTTGATCATACAGCGTGTGGATGGGGATATCACTGTACCAGTTAACGCAACAGTCAATGCAAAGGATGTGGATGAGGCAGATCTTTTAATCGTAGCCGTAAAAAATCATGATACCCAATCTGCTTTGGGGCAGGTTCGGCATATGAAAATCAAGGCAATCGCCTCGGTGCAAAATGGCTTAGGGCATGCCCAAAGGTTTCGTGAGTGGTTTCCAGAACAGGAAATCTTGCGAATTGTGAGCCGTGTTGCCGGCTCACTTTTAGATTATGGACGAGTTCAGCGCGGCGACGTGGATTTTCCAACCTGGATAGGTGATCCTTTCAATGGGATCACCCCCTTTGTTCAGGAAGTGGCGGATTTATTTACCAAAGGTGGTTTGCCCTGCAGAGCGGTGGAAGATATTGAGGGTGTTGAGTGGTGTAAAATCATCTGGTGGGCACCATCATCCATCAGCGCAGTGCTTGCCTGGTTACCACAAGTAGAAATAATGCAATCCCCTGAATTTGCTTACTTAATGGTCATGATGACCAGAGACATGGTTAAAGTTGCAACGGCTTATGGGGTTTTGATTCAGGATTATCAGACAATTGAAGTGATGGACCGCGTACGCGGTACTATTGAAGAGGGTGTTCTTAATGTGATACAGCATGGGCGGGAGTGGGAAGCTCGTGGTGGAAAGGGCTATAAACAAGCGATGCTTCTGGATGTGGAACGGGGTCGCAGAACGGAGATCGAAGATACTGCAGGATACATCTGGCGGCTGGCAATGCAGAAGCACCTCAACGTGCCTTATCTGGATTTTGGCTATCGGGTTGTTAAAGCCTTTGATGACAGGTTGGTATGATAATCGATTCGCACACTCACGTTTGGACGCTCGATTCCCATAGATATCCCTGGCAGCCAATTGGCGGATATATCCCTGATTCCCCAGCAGATTATGACATTCTTCTGGCGGAGATGTCTTCTTGTGGTGTTGAGGCTGCCGTTTTGGTGCAGCCGACCCCGTATGGGTGGAATAATCAGTATCTCCTGGATGCCACAAGAATGTTTCCTGATCAGTTCAGGGCTGTTTGTTTGGTGGATCCTTTTTCGATCTCAAATGTTGCGGAACTTAAGAGATTGATGACGGAATGGAACATTGCAGGTCTCAGACTCAATTGGCATTTAGATACACCTGAAAGGTGGAAAAACGATCCTTCCCATCTGGCATTATGGTCAGGTGTTCAAGAGTTTGGCATTCCAATATGCATTCAACTTACCCCGCTTTATATACCGCTTGTTCGCTTTTTTTCTGAACGCTTTCCAGGAGTTAGAATCGTGCTTGATCACTTGGGCAGACCCAAGCCGGGCAGCAAACCCGAAGACCCTGAATTTGTTTCCTTCTTAAGCCTTGACAGTATTCCCCAAGTTTACGTCAAGCTGTCGGGACTTTATTACTTTTCACGAGAATCGGCGCCTTATAGAGATGTCTGGGAGTTGTTAAGAGAAACTGTCAACAGATTTTCACATCAGCGTTGCCTTTGGGGTTCAGATTTTCCTTTCATTAACATCCACTGGCGTTATCAGGCAATGCTCGATATGTTGGGAGAACTTTTTAAGGACAGTGAGGGATTGGAATGGTTGCTTGGCAAAACTGCAGAAGCTTTGTGGTTTTGAATGAAAATTGGAGTTGTAAAGATGAGCCAAACGACGGAAAAGGTGATTGTCAACGGTTTGACCTGGTATGAGAATCAGTTAAGACCGGCCGATATCTTGGTCACTAGTGAGGGTTTGATTGGCGCCATAAGCCAGCCCGGACAAATTAGAGCCTATATGGGTACCCAACAAGTTGATGCGCAGGGTAAATGGATCTTGCCAGGTGCGATTGACCTCCATGCACATTTACAAGACGGTACAGAAAACTTTTTTCCTGGTTCCTGTGCCGCGGCTTCTGGTGGGGTTACAACTTTTGTAGATATGCCGCCGTTTCACGTTTGTACTACTGCTCAAGGCGCCAGAGGGCGCGTTAATCTGGCGGATGCCGAGTCTGTGATTGATTTTTGTCAAGGGGGGGGCATAGTCGTCTCAGTCCACGACCTTGCAGATATGGCATCCTTAAAGAAAATGGGATTGCCGTATTTCAAGGTGTTTATGCCTGCCGATCCGCCAGTAGATGCGGCTTTGTTATGGAGAGCTGTTCAGTTTGCGGCTAAATATGGTTTGCGGATGGCAATTCATGTTGAAGAGGCAGGTTGTTTTGAAGAACCAGTCAACTGGAATGACCCGCTTGGTTTTGTTAATTCCAGACCCGTTGTAGCTGAGACCAGCGCTGCTGCTCAGGTGTTGGCAATGGCAAGGGCAGCCGGCGCGCCGGTTCATATTTGTCATGTCTCGAGTGGTATAACTGCGGAATTGATTGACTGGTATAAGTCACACGGAGTTGATGTAACTGCCGAGACTTGCCCACATTTTTTAATTTTAGACGAAAGCGCGTTCTTGACTTATGGATCGCGTGTGAAAACTACCCCTCCATTGCGCAAAGCTCAAGATTGTCAATTGCTCTGGCAGGCGCTAAATGACGGTGTGATTGATGCAGTCGCCAGCGATCACTACTTATCGGAAGATCCTTCAGCATCTTTGACGCCTGATTTAGAACAGAAGGAAGGTGGGATTGCTGGTATTGAATTGACGCTTGCCCTGCTATATCAGGCTGGTATTTACGAGGGACGTTTGTCGTTAGAACGCTTCGTTCAGGTGCTTTCCATAGCACCCGCTTGTATTGCAGGCATCTGCGGCAGAAAAGGCAGTATATCGCCGGGTAAAGATGCCGACTTGGTGATTTTCGATCCTGACCAAGAATGGGAAGTACAGCCCTTTCACAAGGATTCCCGAATCGCCACAACTCCCTATCAGGGGTGGAAGTTGAAAGGGAAGGTTTTGTCAACACTGGTGCGGGGGAATGTGGTTTGGGATGGAAAGAAAATTTGTGTTGACAAGGGCTTTGGTGAATGGGTTGTCTGTTCAGGCTTTTCATTATGAAGAATTCTATTGGAGGTGAAAACATCATGACAATTGATCTCTTAATTAAAAATGGCGTAATTATCACCATGAACCCGAAGCGCGAAGTTATAGAAAGCGGCGATGTTGCTATTCATGAGGGCAAAATTATTGCCGTCGGAAAGAACCTTGCTTATGAGGCTCTAAAAACCATAGAAGCAAGTGACAAAGTGGTTGTACCCGGTTTTATCAATGGACATTCACACGTTTATCAATCCCTGATTGAGGGAATAGGATATGACATGCATTTTGATCCGTGGAACTGGCGCTTTTTGTTTCCTGTCGTTTCGAAAATTAGCCCGGAAGATTCACAGGCAAGCGCTATGCTTGCTGCACTCGAACTCATCAAGAATGGCGTTACAACGATCTCGGATCACTGGTATCTGCATACTCACATGGAAAATATTTACCGTGTTACTGAAGTGTTTGATCAGGCTGGACTGCGTGCGCAGATGGTATTTGGGTTACTGGATCAGACCTTTGCAGGCGAACGAATTGATTCGGAATATATGACGATGATCCAAAAAGAAGAGGCGTTGGTTAATGAGGCGCGAAAGTATTACCGGACCTGGCACAACCGCAATCGCACGACCATTGCACTTGGTCCGGGTTCTACGGAAGACATCAGCGAGAACCTGATGCGAAAGACGGTTGAGCTGGCTCGAGAGCTGGATGTGAATGTCAGCACTCATGTAGCTGGCTGGATTGAGATCAATTCCTATACGATCAAACGCTTTGGTGAGCGGGATTTGGAGCATTTTCATTCGTTAGGGCTGACGGGTCCCAAGGGAGTCATGTTCCATGCCGTATGGCTTTCCGACCGTGAAATTGAGATTATGGCAAACACAGGGACCAAAGTGGTGCATTGTCCGATAGCGAATGCCTACTTGGGATATGGCATTGCGCCGATCAGCCACATGCTCAGTCGCGGAATCGCCGTCGGCTTAGGCACCGATGGCGCCGCAAGTTACACCTATGACATGCTCGAGGTGGGGCGCACAGCAGCCATGCTGCAAAAAGCCAGCAAGTTAGACGCAGAAGCAGTCACAGCAGAAGAGGTAATGGAAATGTTGACCATTAACGGCGCAAAGGTGCTTGGGCTGGATAAAGAAATTGGTTCGATTGAAGTGGGTAAAAAAGCGGATTTGATCGTCCTGGACTTTCGTGTGCCGCATCTGTTGCCGGTTGGGCGTTGGTTGCCCAAACTTGTTTACAGTGCGCGCGGTAGTGATGTTGTTCATACCATTGTTGAGGGCAGGCTATTGATGGAGGACCGAAAAGTTCTCACTCTGGATGAGGAAGTGGTAATGGCACAGGCGCTGGCGAGCCGCGAAGGTTTGGTCAGGCGTGCTGGGCAGGAAACGCGTGACCTGCTGGCAATGCCTTGGCCCAAATCTGGCCCAGCCTGGCGTTCAATTGTGCGGTAAGGAGGTGGCATGAGCGAGACTGGATTGTTCTTAACGGTAAATGGTGTCAAGCACAAGGTTGACCCTATACATGCCGATTGGACGTTGTTGCGGTATTTGCGCGAAGTTCTTAGACTGACTGGGACGAAACAGGGTTGTGATAACGAGGGCACCTGTGGTCTCTGCCGCGTAGTCGTGAACGGAAAAGCGCGTAACAGTTGTACGGTAAAGGTGTCTGCACTGAATAATGCAGTGGTTGAGACGATAGAGAGCCTCTCGGAGTATAAAGAGAAACCACATCCTCTTTTGCAGACTCTTGTTCAGGACGGTATTTTTCAATGTGGTTTCTGCGCGCCGGGGGCGATCATGACCGCCAAAGCTTTGATTGATCAGAAACCAAATCCTGACGAAAAAGAAGTCCGGCAGGTCTTAAGCGGTGTACTCTGCCGCTGTGCCGGGTTGAATCGCATGGATCAGTCTGTTTTGCGCGCTGCGGCTATTTTGCGGGGCGAGGCAGAAAGTTCCTGGAAAGAAGAAGATACTGCCGATGAATATATGATGCTGGATAAATTGACCGGACGGTTAAAGTATACGGACGATCTTTCGTTTCCGGGGATGCTGTATGGAAGTGCTTTGCGTGCTAATGTTCCTCATGCCAGAGTCAGAGGGATTGATGTCAGTGAAGCAGAGGCAATGCCCGGTATCGTGCGTGTTCTAACCAGCAAAGATATTCCCGGCGAAAACGTCTATGGCGTGATTGTGGCAGACCAGCCTGTCTTTTGTGATGAAACTCATGATGTTTTGTATGTAGGGGACGCCCTTGCTCTGGTAGTTGGCGAAACGCCAGAGCAGGTTCGGGAAGCTTTATCCAAAATCAAGGTTGAACTTGAACCATTACCTGTAGTTTCTTCAGTCGAAGAGGCTTTGTCTCCTAGCGCACCTGTGCTTCATAAGCGTTTGGCGGAACAGTATCCTGGCATGCCGAATGTGCTGGTGCATTTTCATACCAGCAAGGGTGATATCGAAAGGGGTTTTGCTGAGGCAGATATTGTTCTCGAAGATGACTATGAAGTGCCCTTTGTAGAACACGCTTATATGGAGCCAGAAGTCAGTATTGCTATGCCAGAAGACGATGGAATAGTTGTGTATGCAGGGAGCCAGGGCCCGACCGATGATCGCCGCCAGATTGCTGTTGTGTTAGGTTTGTCTGAAGAAAAAGTGCGCATTGCTCATATGTATATGGGTGGTGGTTTTGGGGGAAAAGAGGATGTTTCAACACAAATTCATGCGGCGCTGGCGGCTTACTTAACCGGACGTCCAGTCAAAGTGAAGTGGAGTCGTAGCGAGTCATTATGGGTTAGCTACAAGCGGCACGCTGCTAAATTACATTACAAAATGGGCGCTAAAAAAGACGGTACACTGGTTGCGGCAGACATTCGGATTTACGGCGATACAGGTGCATATGCTTCTGCTGGAGAGGCAGTTTTGTTCCGCATGTCTGCTTTTGCTTGTGGACCTTATGTTGTTCCACATGCCAATGTACATACTTACGCAGTGCACACGAACAATCCACCCTGTGGCGCCTTTCGGGGATATGGCAGCCCTCAGGTTGCTTTTGCGGCTGAATTGCATTTGCAGAAGATCATTGATGCTTTAGGGTTGGATTCTTTTGAGGTGCGTCTGAAAAATGGATTGGATTTGGGCAAGGCAACTATTACCGGCGATGTGCTAACGGAAGAGGTTGGGGCTGGGTTGATTGCTTGTTTGCAAGCCGCAAAGCAAAAGTTGGAGCAGATGCCGCTCCCTGAGCTGTTGCCTGGCGAGAAACTGGGAATTGGGATTGCGGCTGCTTATAAAAACGTTGGATTGGGTTCGAATATACCAGACCGTTCTGGGGCGCGGGTTTCTCTTGAAAAAGACGGCACGTTCCTGGTGCGGCATGGTGCAACAGATATGGGACAGGGTTCCAATCAGATGGTCGCCACTGTTGCTGCTCGCGTGCTGGGGGTGCCTTTGCGCATGATCCGTGTACACACAGGCGATACGCGTGAAGACCCGGAAGGCGGCATGACCACTGCTTCGCGGGCAACTTTTCTTTCCGGGAATGCCACGCTGAAAGCCAGTGAAGGGTTGCGTTCTTTGATTTGGGAGACCGTGTCCAGTGAGTTCAACGTTCCAGGAAATGAGCTTGAGATTCGCGAAGGTGCTTTTGTCCGACGCAGCACGGGAGAAAAACTGATCTCATTAGTGGAACTGGCACAAGGTGATGTGGACTATTCGTTTGAATATTTCTATGACGCACCCAAAACACAGCCACCTCCTGCGCATAGTGAGGCTTATCCCCAAAAACCAGCCGCACCGCTCCATTTTGCTTATGATTTTGGCGTTCAGGTGGCAATGGTGGGCGTGAATCCGCAAACTGGTGATATACGTGTCATTAAGCTTATTGCTGCTCATGATGTTGGCGCGCCATTGATATATCGAAATGTGGTTGGTCAGATTGAAGGTGCAGTTATTCAAGGATTGGGATACGCCTTGACTGAACAATTTATTGTCAAAGATGGCATCCCGCAGACGATTCGTATGAAGGATTTAGGATTATTGCGGTTGCGGGATGTGCCACAAATCATCCCGATTGTAGTGGAGGATTATCATCCTAAGGGTCCTTTTGGTGCCAAAGGGATGGGCGAATTAGCCATCTCACCAACTGCACCGGCAGTGGTGAACGCGATTCACGATGCTGTTGGGGTGTGGGTCAATAGCCTGCCAGTTACAAGAGAAAAATTGCTAGCTGCTTTACAGACAGAAAAGGAAGGAGGAAAAAAATGAGGCTTAAAGATAAGGTCGTGCTTGTAGTGGGTGCTGGTGAACATCTGGGGCGCAGCGCACCGCTTTTATTTGCTCAGGAAGGTGCAAAAGTAGTTATTGCCGCACGGCGTCAGCATGTGTTAAATGAAACCGCAGATATGATTCGAAGTAAGGGTGGAGAAGTGGCGGTCTGCGTTGGCAGTGCGGCTCAGCGGGATGATGCAGAACACATGGTGCAGACTGCAGTCAGCCAATTTGGTCGGTTGGATGTTCTTTATAACAACATTGGTGGCGGCTGGGTTGAGCTTGATAAGAAACTGCACGAGATTTCCGAACAGGCTTATGAGCAAATTATTTCCAGCAATTTGACTGCTGTTTATAACGCTTGCCGAGCGGCAATTGTCCAGTTTTTGAAACAGGGCAAAGGTGGCTGCATCATCAATGTGGTTGCTTCTGAACATGTGCGGCGTATGGCAAATCCAATTTATGCCTATACAAAAGCCGGCATTATTGAAATGTCAAAAAATATGGCAAATGATTATTTGGATGACGGTATTCGAGTCAATTGTCTTGCTCCTGGGCTTTTTGTGTATGAACCCGTCAAAAACCCTGTGGTCAGTCCGATTGTGACGCCCCTGATTCGCCGTCTGCCCAAGACAGCACGTCAGGGTGACCCGGCAGACCTTGCATACGCAGGCTTGTTTCTCGCCAGTGATGAAGCCAGCTTTATTACAGGGGTCTGTATCACAGTGGACGGTGGTGATGATGTTAAGCTAACTGATCTGGTACTGGATTAGAGGCTGGAATGTATCGCGTTGGAGCGGCAGGGCTGATTCACGAAACAAACACTTTTTCGCTGACGCCTACACCGTTGGAGAGATTCATTCAGGCGGATGGATTTTATCCGGAAATGCGCTCAGGGGAGGAAATTTTCCGCTTCAAACAGGATCGGTATAACATAGCTTCCAGTGGATTTCTGGAAGCTGCTGACCGTTTGGGATTTGAGATTGTGCCGCTGGTATGGTGCGGCGCTGAACCGTCAAAACCTGTCTCTCAAGAAGGATTTGAATATCTCATTGGCTTAATCCTGGATATGCTCAAGCGGAGTCTTCCACTGGACGGGTTGTTTCTGGACTTACACGGTGCAATGGTGTACGGTGATTTTCAGGATGGGGAGACAGAAATTCTCAAACGTGTGCGTCAGATCGTTGGAGATTGTCCCATTGTTGTCTCGCTAGATTTGCATGGCAATATTGCGCCAGAAAGTTTTCGTCTGGCGACAGCGATGATCGGCTACCGTACTTATCCCCATGTGGATGGATTTGAGAATGGGGAACGGTGTGCAGTATTAATGTATAAGATTCTGGATGGAGTTCCCATTTATGGTGCCTTTCGGCAATTGCCTTTCTTAATGCCGAGCACGACTCAACCGACAACAAAAGAGCCAGCTTCGTTGCTATACGCGTATTTGGAACAGGTTGAGAAACGTTTTAATTTACTCTCGGCAACGATTATGGAGGGTTTTCCGCCTTCAGATATGCCGGATACCGGACCTTCTGTGTTCACATATGCCAGCGAGCAACGGGCAGCGGAGCAGGCTTTGGAACAATTATATGAATTTATCCTTTCAAAGGAGCATCTATTCACCTGTGATCTGGTTGAATGGGATGAGGCAGTGCAGAGAGCAATCCGATTGGCAAAGCAGGGTCAAGGACCGGTGATTCTGGTGGATGTTCAGGACAATCCAGGTGGAGGCAGTCCATCTGACACAATATGGTTGCTGGAAGCTTTAGTCCGGTATCGAGCGGAGAAAGCTGTTGTCGGGTTGATCTATGATCCTGAAGTAGCCTCTATTGCGCATCAGGCTGGCGAGGGATCATGGATTGAGGTCGACCTGGGTGGAAAGTCGCTCGAAGGGCATTATCCGTTTCATGGTCTATTCAGGGTGGTCAAATTATGGGACGGCGATTTCTATGGCACAGGCCCAATGGTAAAGGGCCGTTTGCTGAATTTTGGGAAGATGGCGCAACTGAAAATTGATGACGTGCGTGTGGTAGTCAGTTCAGTGCGGATGCA
This sequence comes from Anaerolineaceae bacterium, assembly GCA_034434695.1. Taxonomy (GTDB): domain Bacteria; phylum Chloroflexota; class Anaerolineae; order Anaerolineales; family Anaerolineaceae; genus DYEC01. The sequence goes on along the minus strand of DAOTYY010000072.1, from coordinate 6,008 downwards.
GGCGCTGGATCGTTCTTTCTTCCGTGTGGTGGGAGTAGAACCAGAAGAGATGAGTATCCTAGCATTGAAAAGTGCTAATCATTATCGCGCTGATTTTGGTCCCATCGCGGGGGAGATTATCAACGTTGAAGCCCCAAGCGCAATTATCGAGGATCCTAGCAAGATTCCTTATACCCGCCTGCGCGAGGGGGTGCGGCTTAAAGGATTAGGACCTGTCTTTAAGAGAGTGAGCTGAAGGCTGAAAGATTTCTTTGGAGGCTAAGAATGCCTGTCAGTACGAAGATACCAGATAGTCACCTTGATTTGTTCCAGAAGCGTGCTTTTGCCCATTTGGTTACTTTGATGCCAGATCATAGCCCTCAGGTGACGCCAGTATGGGTTGATTTTGACGGCGAACACATTCTGATTAATACAGCGCGCGGGCGATGCAAAGAGCGCAATGTGCAACGCGACCGACGGGTGGCATTATCTATTTTAGACCCAGACAACCCTTATCGCTATATTGAAGTGCGTGGTCGGGTGATTGAAATTACTGCCGAAGGGGCGGACGCGCACATTGATCGCATGGCGCAAAAATACACCGGACAAAAAAGATTCCTCTGGCGTTCTCCCGGCGAAGTGCGCGTATTGTTAAAGATAAAGCCTGAAAAGGTAATTGCTCACTAGAGCATCTCCCAAAAAAGCCCTCGAAAGGGCTTTTTTGTTGGCAGCAGGGTTTCGTCCGGGATTCAAGATATTAACAAGATGAAAACCCAGATTTAATATCACATTCAATATAACTTAAGAGTGCCCTGGTAAATTAGGAATGAGGAATTTCTAGAAGATTGGAAAGGTTTATGGGATTAGCCGATTTACACATTCATACTGTTTATAGCTATGATGGAACAGCTTCAATTTCGGCAGTGCTCAAGTATGCTGCCGATTATGCCAAGCTAGATGTCATTGCAATTACAGATCATGACTCGATAGAAGGTGTTTGTGAAGCGCTAGAATTGGCGCCATCTTATGGAATTGAGGTCATACCGGGTAGTGAAGTATCCACAGCGGATGGGCATTTATTGGCGTTATTTGTTGAACAGGCGGTGCCATCAGGGCTTTCGCTCTATGATACGGTCATGCGTGTCGGCGAACTGGGTGGCATTTGTATTGCTGCACATCCAACTGCACGTGGCACCAGCAGCCTGAGTTTTGAAAAAATTTATGAGGTGCTGCAAAAGCCCGAAACCAGAAAAATTCTCGTTGGTGTTGAGGCTTTTAATGGTGGATTGGTTTACACGCGTAGTAATCCATTGGTTGAATGGAAAGCGCGACTCTTGCCTCTGGCGCAGGTAGGTAACAGTGATGCACATGTGATTCAAGCGATTGGGCAAGGCGCAACGGAGTTTATCGGTCGCACTGCTGCAGAGTTACGTTCGGCGCTAGAAACAGGCGCAACAAAAGTGCGTAAAGGACGCGGGTTGGATGGATGGGCTGTTTTGCGCCGCTATATTCCGTACTATCTAATGCGTAAGCTGGGCTGGGTAGTTTATAACCCGCATCCGCAAGCAGCCTTTACTTATGCGCGTTTGTCTCGAGTACGTGGGTGTCAACAATCACTGGCAGCTTGAAGCTAACAAAAAAGTCACGCAGTATGACTGCCAATATCCTGTTCATTTGTGGTTCGCTCAATCAGACAACCATCATGCACAAAATTGCCAAGGAGTTGTCTGAATTTAACGTTTTCTTTACACCATTTTATGCAGATGGTTTGATTGGTCTAGCAGCAAAAGCCAGGTTGGCAGAGTTTTCGATATTGGGAGGGCGACATCGAAAAGCTACGGAAGCCTACCTTGCTAGGGAAAATTTGCCAGTTGATTTTGGCGGTAAGTCACGATCTTATGATGGGGTAGTTACCTGTACAGATTTAATTGTACAAAGAAACGTGCGGGGAAAAAGATTGGTTTTAGTACAGGAAGGAATGACGGAAGGGGAAGATTTTCGTTACCATCTGGTGAAACACCTAAAATTACCAAGATTTCTGGCGAATACGGCAGCGACCGGACTTTCCGATGCCTATCATGTCTTTTGTGTTGCTTCACCAGGGTATCGTGATCTATTTATTCGTAAGGGTGTCAAGCCGGAGAAAATCGTTGTTACCGGTATTCCCAATTTTGATAACGCGGTTGAATACCTGAACAATGATTTTCCCTTGCGAGGATACGTTTTGGTTGCTACATCCAGTATTCGTGAAACGCTAAAGTTTGACGATCGTGAGCATTTTCTGCAAAATGTGAGGCGAATTGCTGCTGGGCGGCAGGTTATTTTTAAGCTGCATCCCAACGAGGATAGTATCAGAGCTGTAAACGAAATTCGCAAGTATTTTCCGGATGCTCCCATCTATACAGATGGCAATGTTCATCACATGATTGCCAATTGTGATGTTCTGATTGCACAGAATTCTTCGGTTATCTATACCGCTTTGGCGCTTGGGAAAGAGGTCCATTCGTATCTTCACCTGGAAACTTTAAGGAAATTATTACCCATCCAAAACGGCGGACAGTCTGCCAAGCGGATTGCCGAGATCTGCCGCCAATTGGTTTATACGCCGCTTGCAGAGCTGAATCGTAGCGGGTTCAGAATCAGGTTAAGGAAAACGTGGGAAACTCTGTCATCATGAGCGCATCCCCCAGCGTTTGCGGCGTTGTTCATCTGACAGGTCAAAACCTAACGTGCCGCCGGGGTTGAGGATGCGCTCCGGGTCGAAATAGCCTTTCAGAGCGCGCAGGGCATCCATTTGCACACTGCCAAGGTGTTCTTCCAGCCAAGGGGCGACAATTTTACCAATGCCATGATGATGGCTAAGTGCGGCACCGCTGCGTTGAAACACATCCAGAATGCCGTATTGCAGTCGTAAATATTTATTAGGGTCATCCATACGGGCGATAAAAATGAAATACAAATTGCCTCCCTGAGGATAGGCGTGAGAGAGATGTGCCATGCATATGGTGTTTGGATGGCTCTTAATGAACTTACGCACAGCCTCATGCACGCTTTCCATTTGTGACCATCGGACAGCGCATTCGAGGGTGTCAATGATAATCCCGAAATCCTGCAAGTCCTCGCGTAGATAGGGATCGCGAAAGCGGTCACGCTTCCAACGTTCGGTGACGCGGAAAGGAGTGAGCGGCAGGGCACTCTGCTGGCGACAGATAGTATGTATCTGGTGATAAAGGTTGCGCGTGTATCCAGCGCCTCCATCGCATGAACCAAGCAACAAACAGCGTTGCATAGGGTGATAACCAAGTGCTTGCAGGATACGATCGACGGATGTATTGGCAATGTGGTACATGTGCAGGGCAACGTCGGTTTCTTCAGGATCGGAAAGGCGAAAGATCGAGGGACGGCCATCCTCGCTTTGCATGATCTGACGTGTTGCGGTAAGAGCCTCTTGCCAGGTTTTGAAAAGATAACTGAAGCGGCGGCAATTTTGCGGCAGATAACGGAACACTTTAAGCGTTACCGTAGTCAAAATGCCAAAACATCCTTCTGATCCAAGCATGATCTGATTGAAATCGGGTCCGGTAGCCTGGCGCGGATAGGCGGGTGTATGCAGGATACCGCGCGGGGTGACGTATTCTTGCGCCAACACCATATCTTCGATTTTGCCATAATAGGTGGAATTTTGCCCAGCACCACGCGTGACCACCCAACCACCCACACTGGAATACTCAAACGATAGGGGAAAGTGACCACAAGTATAAGCGCGCTGTGCATTCAGTGTCTCAGAAGCATGGTTGAGGATACGTTCGAGTTCCGGCCCAGACATACCAGCCTGAACGGTGATAGTCTGATCCGTCTCGCTGAAATCAACTACCCGGTTCATGTGGACGCTCATGTCCAGCATGACGCCGCCGTAAACTGATTCTGTACCGCGCGTAACCGATGATCCACCACCGCGCACGTAAAGCGGTATGCGTTGTTCGTTGCAGTATCGGACGATTTGTTCGATGTCCGTCGTGTGACGCGGGTCAAGGACAATATCCGGCAGGTTCTCCACTTGATGGCAACGTAGGCGGATGAGGTCAAACATGGCTTTGCCGTATGAGGCACGCAGGCGGGAGTAAGTATCCAGATGGGTGTTTTTAACGCCGACAATGGATTGCAGGGCAGCCAGGTGGTTTGCTGTTAGGCGCGGCGGCAGTTCCTGCTCGAGTGGTTCTAACCCATGATGGCATGGCTGCTTAAAATCCTCATCGCTCATCTGGAGAGCTTTTTTGAGATATTCATACAATCCACGATTGGGATGTTTGAAGTGCGCAGGGTCGCCCCATTTGAACAATGAGCGGTAAGAAGTGGCGGGCGGCGGCGTTTCGATCCAGGAAGGTAAAAAAGATGCGGAAGACTGCCTCATGTTTTATCCATTTTATTTTGCGTATAGCCAAGAGGAGAGGGGCTGTAGCTATTGTGCCAGATTTGCTGGTACATGGCAACCTCTTGCGCCCAGCGGGTATCGCTCCAGCCCAGTTCTGGTTGTACAATAGTTTTTAGACGTTCCAGATGTTCTTGTGCGCCGTTTGCCAGTAACAACCCAATGCGCACGCGGCGCAGTAATAAGTCGTCCAAATGCTGAACGCCTTCCTGGCGCGTTGCCCAGCGCATTTCTGCCCACAGGTTAGGCGTGTTCGGAATGGGTCGCAGTTCATCTGCTTTAGCAGCTTGAAGCAAATCGGCAGTCTCGTTGCCATATCGTCCAAGCAGGTAGAGCAGTGTTTCCTGCGGCAGGGGAGCAGTAGGAAGCGGCTCTGGCAAAGGATCAAAAAGGGATTCGGATTTGATCAAGTGTAACTGTATTCCCATCTGGTTGGCGACAGCTTGTAGTGCTTCGACCGCCATAACACGGAAGGTGGTCAGCTTTCCGCCGGTGACGGTCAGTAGTCCATCTTCTAACCACACCACATGAGCGCGTGATTCTTTTGATGGCTCGGCAATACGACCGCTTCGAATAACTGGGCGTAAACCGGCAAATGTGGCGATGACATCGTCTTGCGAAAGTTCCAGTCCGGGAAAACAAGCACGCACTGCGTCCATTAAATAGTCAATCTCAGCTGGCGAGGCGCAGGGTTCGCACTGTTGCTCTTCCAGTTCTTGGGAGTGATCAAGATCGGTGGTGCCAACAATGGTGACGCTTTCCCAGGGGATGACGAACATGGCGCGATGGTCGCGCGGATGAAACAGGGTAACTGCCTCATGGATGGGAAAACGCTCAAACGGGAATACCAGATGCGAACCGCGTAGCTTGCGCAGGCGTGGTGATGCACCGAGTTGGGCGCGCAAGGCATCCGACCAAGGACCGCTGGCATTAACGACTAGACGTGCCCGCACTTCCAGCGCGTCCCCGTTGGGTTGGGAGGTGTCACGCACCAGCGCGCCGCAAACCTGTCTGTTTGCATCACGTAGCAGGCGTTCGACGCGGGCGTAACTGAGCGCAAGTCCCCCGTGATGTGTTCCCTCGCGCAACAGCCGCAGCACCAGCCGTGAATCGTCCACATGTGCATCCCAGTACTGACAGGCGCCCTGCAGTCCGTTCTGGCGCAGGAAAGGATAACGCTGCAACAGAGCATCTTTTTCATAGCGGCGATGATTCCATTTCGGAGCGAGCAGATCGTAGATAATTACACCGAGATGTAGTTGCCAGAGCGGTGCACAATCATCATAGCCAGGTGCAAAAAAGCTGAGTGGGGTGACAAGATGCTTTGCTTCACGCAACAGCCATTCGCGTTCACGCACAGCTTGGCGGGTAACGGCAAACTGGCGGTTGCGCAGATAGCGGAAACCGCCATGCACCAGTTTAGAGGAACGGCTGGATGTGCCAAAGCTGAAATCCTGAGCTTCGACGTGTTTGTAACATCAGCGGTGGGTGAATTTCGGGAAAAGGCAAAAGGCAGGAAGTCCCCCTGCCCAATAACAGCTTAGAAAGCAGCACCGGACCCAGCCAGGAGCAGTGCAGCCCACATGCCCTGCCAGGATTT
>DAOTYY010000071.1:0-3682 GCA_034434695.1 Anaerolineaceae bacterium | reverse complement strand
GTTACCGTCAGGTGACGGGCAGGCAGCCGAAGCTGGCGCTGGTGTCCGAGAAAGCGGACGACAGGCTGCTGGAAAAGCTGAAGCAGCACGGGCTGAACGTCCAGCGGGCAAAGGCGATCCTGCCCAAAGATGTCTGGTTGACGCACGAAAGCGCAGCGCAGGTCGGTTTGTTGTGAGGAGGAGTTATGATAATCTTTTCGTTTATCAACCAAAAGGGCGGAGTAGGCAAGACAACCTCGGTGGTGACTCTGGGAAGCGGGTTTGCCCTGCGGGGGTACATGACCCTGCTGGTGGACTGTGATCCGCAAGGGCACGTTGCCACGCAGTTGGGACTGAACAAGTCCCCAGGCTTGCGCCGCTGGTACTACGACGAAGAGCCGTTGACGCAGGTAATGGTGCAGGCGCGGGAAAACTTATTTGTGATTCCCGGCGACAAGACCACCGACCGGGTACTGGGGCGGATGCGTGAGGAACAGTGGGGTGCGGCAGAATTTGCCGAACGGCTGCGGCAAGAAAGTGCAGAGACAAGGGCAGATGTCGTTCTTCTCGATTTGGCTCCCAGCTTGAACCACCTGCAAATTGCAGCGATGCTGGCGAGTGATTACGTGATTATTCCTACCCGTCTGCGCTATACCGATTTGGACGGTGTGAGCGAAATCACTCATTCGATTACCGAAACCGCCCGCCGGTCCCGAATGCCGGGACGGTACTACCTGCTCCCGACCTTCTTTGACCGGGTAACAAAAGAAACTCACCAGCGGCTGATCGAGCTGGTCAATGCCTTTGGCAAACAGGTGCTGCCGCCAATACCGCAAGACGTAAAACTGGCAGAAGCGCCGGGTCGGGGAATGACAATCTGGGAATACGCTCCGCAGTGCACAGCCGTGCAGGGATACGTCAACGGGAACGGAAAAACCGTTGGCGGATACGCGGCAATTTTGGATGCACTGATTGGGTTTTTGGAAGGAGTGTAGAAGTGGCGCAAGAGAAAGGTGAATATCGCCCAGCTATACGGCTGATTCCGCCTGCCGACGAACAAGTGGTTGAGATTCTCTCCGACGGACATCAGCGTTTTGAGGAACAACGTCTCAGCCGTGCGGAGCGCACCAGGCTGATCGAAATGCGGCGCAAGCAGGAAGAGAAAAAACGCAAAGAGAAGGAAAAAGCAAAAGCACGCAGCCAGAACAAAATGACTGTTGACTTGCCTGAAGCCTTGCGGAAGAATCTGGAAGTCATTGCCAACAAGGAACGTGTGACTATATCCCAGGTCGCCACTTTCTTTCTCTTTGAAGCGGTGGAGAAATACGAGCAAGGTGAGATCAGTTTTTGGGGATGTAAACATCGCTCTGGTTCGCCGCGATATGACTGGATTTTGGTACATCCGAAGGATACAGAAAGGATGCAGAAAGTTGAGTCGCGGAAAAGCCAAAAATTGTGAAATCAAAGGAGCGCAAGGGACAGCCCTAACCTTTTTAAGGGGCGTCCCTTTACGCCGTCCCTTGAAAATTCAAGGGGCGGTCTTAAGGGACAGCCCTAAAAATATTCGGGGACAGCCCTTGACCTTCTACAAAGCCCTACAAGGCGTCTATTTTGGGGGCATGGCTATGATAGACCTTTGCGAACAAAAGCCCGTCCTGGGGCTTCCTGGCGATTTTTTAGAAGATTGTCATAAAAATTGTTCGAGAGGTGTTTGATGGCAAAAAACGACGACAATTTCGGTCCGAACCTGAACGGCATCACCCTGCCGGACACAGTTATCCTGCCGCCGGAGATTGTGCCGTTCCTGCCGTGGATGAGCCTGTCGGAGTTGAAGGTCGTGATTGCCGCGGTCGCCCGCCTGATGCAGGTCGGCGGTGCGGAGCCGATCACCCTGAGCGAATTCCAGCAGATGACCGGATTATCGCGCCCTGCCGTTCTGGACGGGCTCGAAAGAGCAAAAAAGCGTGGACTGCTTGGAGAATATTCGCTGGGTACGGATGTGCAGGGCAGAGAAATCGTCGTATTTGATGTTCTCCCCAGGTTTCAAAAAACGGAAAGGAAATAAAAAAATGACTGCCAAAACCGATAGAACAGCCAAACAAAGCGGACAGGATACATTTGGCCCGGTTTTTCCCGGCGTCCGGCTGCCCGCTGGAGCGTACCTCCCAATCGAGATCATCCAGGCGCTGCCGTACATGTCGCTGGCGGAAATGCGGGTTGTCATGGCAACCGTATATCATACTCTGCAATTTGGCGGCGGCGAATCGCTGACCCTGTCCGACTTTGAGCGATTGACCGGTTTGGCACGACCTTCCGTCGTTGCCGGGCTAAAAGCAGCCATGCGGCGCGGCTTGATGGTTCGCTACCCGGTGCCCGTCTATCGCGGAAGCACAGAGTATCTCTACGAGATCAATGCTTACCCCGAAATAAGCGGTTCAAAAAATGAACCGCTAAACGAATTAAGTGGTTCAAATTTTGAACCGCTAGAGCAAATAAGCGGTTCAAAAAATGAACCGCTTAACCCCGAAAACAGCGAATTAAGTGGTTCAAATTTTGAACCGCTAAACGAATTAAGTGGTTCAAATTTTGAACTCGGTGGGCATATTAAGTTAAGTAATGCTGTTAACTCTAATACTGAGTCTTTATTATTAACAGCAACACCTCTTAACTTAAATGGCGGCGAAATAAAAATTTTGAACCGCTTACGTGGCTGCGGTGTTTATTTGACTACCGCTCACCAGTTGGTGAGGGAATATCCTGCGGAACGGATTGAAGCCTGGCTGCGTATATACCCGCTGGCGGTACGAGTGTACGGTGTAGGGCCAGGCTGGCTGGTTTCTGCCATCAAAGACATGGAGCGAAACCCGGATGATGTCTTGCTCGATTTACAAGAGCGGCAGCAAAATCTCGAAGAATACACAGGAGCAAAATCTCAAAACAAAGCAATACCCGCTGAAATTCAAAAAATGCTGTCCCGGCTTGGCTGGCGCGGTCCGCTGGCAGATGTCGAGCAAGCCTGGCGGGAAGACCCGGAGCGGGTACGTCAATGGCTGTGGTATGCAAAACGTCAGGGCTGGAGCTGTGCACTGCTGCGCACCGTCCTGCGCAGTCCCGGCGAATATCCGCCCGAACTCGAACCGGGCAGCGAAGCGGACAACCGTCGCAGGCGCGCAGACCTGATCAAGTACGGTGTTCTGGACGATGACGAGCTGGATACAGACGATGGGCTGGCAATCGAGCATTGAGTGAGTGTTATGGGCAAACGAAACAGTACGGTTACGTTGTTTGGCAGGCTGGAAATCAAGCGGCTGATGCTGGACAGCAGCCGCAGGTTGTGGTCGTACCTGCTGGTTGCGGCAGACCTGCCGCAGTTAGGCGGCGAACATCCGGTCGTCGCTTCCGACCACCTGGCGGTCGAAGCGCTGGCGTTCAGCCTGACTGCGGCGGCGTACCGGCTTCCGCTGCCCGTGTCGGTCATCGGCTGGCTGTACAGTACCCCTTCTCAGGGGTACGTGGTGGCAAACGAATTGAGCTTCCACGTGACCGACGTTCTGCGTACCCAGGCGGTCGGCGTGCTCAAACAGTTGAGCAATCCGCCCTGGCCGCGCGAAGTGCGCGTCAACGGCTGGCTGGTGGACATTCCCAAGTGTTGTTCGGGGGCGCTGGATGAACGGCTTTTTGCCTAGCGGCAAAGCGCCCGGCA
>DAOTYY010000070.1:0-28512 GCA_034434695.1 Anaerolineaceae bacterium | reverse complement strand
CTTGAACTGCTCAAAGGCAACACCAAACTCAATCACTTTGCTCTCAAATCAAAATTGTACGTACGCGCTATCCAATCGGCTTACGCTGCTCTTCGGGAACTCAATCCCGTTCAATTGGCTGCGTAAGGTGAGATATTCAATCTCTACCTTGACGTTCGGATTGGCTTTGTTGAATTCCGCCACAATGGCGTTCATCTCGTCCACCGTTGGACCTGCCTGCTCCATCGTCAACACCCGCACCGTTACCGGTCCAGCCTGTTGCGGCTGACAACCCAGCGCGCTGACCAGCAGGATCAGCGCAAGCGCCAGAAAGACAATGAATTTCAGTGTTTTCATTTTCTCCTCTCCTTGGAAAGTTTATACAGGAAATGATTTTTGGGGGATAACAATTGATCTTCTTTCACTCCTTTCTTTTTCAGCTTCCACCTTCCACCTGACGGAAACGGAAGTAAAACTCGCCTTTGTCGCCGTTGGAGATAGACCAGGAATACTCCACCGGCTCGCCATCCTCGCTGAAGGCGACAATCTCGCTGATCAGCGCCGGCAAGCCCGGCCCGCTTTGAAAATACGCTGCTTCGCGCTCGGTGAGCAGGGCGGGCTTGATGGTGTGTTCCAGCCCGCTGACCACCACGCCAAACGTTTCGCGCAGGATTTGATAAAGCGAATCGTAGGGCTGCCAGTCGTGTTCGGCAAGCTGGGGGAAGCGCTGCTGCGAGAGGTACACCACTTCGTAGAGGATGGGGGTTTCGTCCGCCAGCCGCAGGCGCTGAATTTCGATCAAAGGGTCGCCGGCGGCGAGCTTGAGTCTGGGGGCGATGTGCAGCGGGGCAGGGAGGATGCGGCTGCCCAGGGCGCGGCTGCTCGGACGGCGCCCGATAGCTTTCATCTGCTCGGTAAAGCTCAGCTTGCTGGCGGTGATGGTGGCGCGAAACGGCTGTTGAACGAAGGTGCCCACGCCGTGCCGCCGCGTCAGCCAGTTCTGGCGCACCAGTTCATCCAGGGCGCGCCGCACGGTCAGGCGGCTGACCCCGTAGCGCTCTGCCAGCTCCCACTCCGAAGGGATGACCTGACCGACTGCCAGCTCGCCGCGGGCGATTAAATCCCGCAAGTTGCGCTCGATCTGGTCATAGAGCGGCAGTTTGCTGGCATGATCAATCTTGAACAAGTTTTTCTCGTTTTCCGCAGGCATATAGATATATAGATGTCAATACATCTTGATTCGATTATAGCCGCCCTTTGCAAAAATTCAAGAGGGGAAAAGAAGCAGGTTTTCCAGCTTATTCAAATCATGTATAATCAAGATAAGCAAATCACCTGAAAAGCGCGTTTCTTAAGGATTCACCAACCGAAAATAAAGGGGTTTTCTCCATTTCTATGACCAATTCACCTGTAAACAACAAAAACGGCGAGCGGCGCATCGCCATGCTGATTGACGGCGACAACGCCCAGCCCTCCCTGATCCAGCAAATGCTGGCGGAGGCGGGCAAATATGGGCTGGTGACCATCCGCCGCATTTACGGCGACTGGACAGCCGCCAATATGAGCGGCTGGAAAGACGTCCTGCAAACCTACGCCATCCAGCCCATCCAGCAGTTCCGCTACACCACCGGCAAAAACGCCACCGACAGCGCCATGATCATTGACGCAATGGACATCCTCTACACCGGCGGCGTGGACGGTTTTTGTCTGGTTTCCAGCGACAGCGACTACACCCGTCTGGCAACCCGCATCCGCGAAAAAGGGTTTTTCGTTATGGGCATCGGCAAGAAGACCACGCCGCGCGCCTTTGTCAACGCCTGCGACCTGTTTGTCTATACCCAAAATCTGATGCCGATGGAAACCCAGCCCGCCAAACCTGCCGCCCAACCCGTCAGACGCAGAAAAGAGAAAGAGAAAGAAAAAGAAAAAGAACCAACGGCAGTGGAGCATCCTCAGCCCGAAGTCCAGCCTGCCGAACCTGCCCCGGCTGATCCGATCCCCCTGCTCAAGCAGGCGTTTGATCTTGCCGTTCAGGATGACGGCTGGGCTTTTCTGGGCACGCTGGGACACCATCTGCGTCAGCTTGACCCTGGCTTTGACGCCCGCACCTACGGTTATAAACAGCTTTCCCTGCTCATCATGGCACACCCCGAAGTCTTTGACGTGCGGGAGGTCAAAAATCAGGACGGTACATCCGTGATCTACATCAAACTCAAAGAATGAGCTGACACCTTGCAGAGAGAAAGACAACCCGGTCCATTCAAAGAGCGTGAGGTATCTATGAGCGACATCTTACAGGCAATTTTCCAGCGCCGCAGCATCCGCCGGTATCAGGAGCGGGCAGTAGAACGCGAGAAGCTGGAGCAACTGCTGCGGGCGGCAATGGCGGCGCCCAGCGCCGGCAACGGCAGACCCTGGGAGTTCGCCGTGGTTACCGACCCGGCAACCATGACGCAGTTCCGACAGTCGCTGAAATACGGCAACCACAATGCGCCGGCTGCCATTGCCGTCTGCGCTAATCTGGAAAAAGCCAGCTACCGCAATTCCAAAGCGTACTGGGTGCAAGATTGCAGCGCGGCGGTAGAAAACATCCTCATCGCCGCGGTGGGGCTGGGGCTGGGGACGGTGTGGATCGGCATTTACCCGCGCGCGGCGCGCGTCCGCCGTCTGCGTCAGATTCTCAACCTGCCCGAGCACGTCACGCCGCTGGCGCTGGTTTACGTCGGTTATCCAGAAGCTCCCAAAGAGCCGCGCACCCAGTATGACCCGGAGCGCGTCCACTGGGAACGCTACCGCAGTTGACGCCTCCAAGGTGAACAAATCGGCTGATGAAACGCATGGCGGAGGGAGGGCACATGAGTATACGCAACCCGCAATCGGTGCAGAAACTGCGCCGCTGGTTTCGCTATCTGAACCCTCTGGTGCTGCTGAACTGGCGGCTGGGGCTGGGACCATGGCTGAGCCTGTTTCCGCAATGGGGCGGGCGCTACATGGTCATCGCCCACAGGGGACGGAAATCGGGCAAACGCCGGCTGACGCCGCTCAATTACACCGAGATAGAGGGCGAGGTCTATTGTGTGGCGGGCTTTGGCGGCATTGCGGATTGGTATCGCAACCTGATGGCAAACCCGCAGGTGGAGGTCTGGCTGCCGGATGGGCGCTGGGTGGGCGTGGCGCAGGACGCTTCGGATGACAGCCGGCGGCTGGTCATTCTGCGGCGGGTGCTGCGGGATTCGGGCTTTGCCGGACGGCTGGCGGGCTTCCATCCGCAGATGAGCGATGAAGCGCTGCAAGCGCTGACCGCCGATTATCGGCTGGTGCATATCCGCCGCGCTGCTGCCTGCACCGGCGCCGGCGGTCCGGGCGATCTGGTCTGGCTCTGGCCTGTGACCACTTTTGGTTTGCTGCTTGCTTTGCTCTGGCGTCCGAGGCGAAAATAAACCGCTGATGATTCATTTTTGCAGTGAGAAGCATTCTGGTCGTCCCCCACGATCCGCATTGGCGCAGTCTGTTTGAGGAAGAGGCGCGGCTGCTGAAGAGTGTCTTTGCGCAGGAAGCAGTTGCCATTCATCATATCGGCAGTACCTCCATCCCAAACATGGATGCCAAGCCGATTATTGACATTCTGATGGAAGTGCGCCAGATTGAACGAGTGGACGCCTATAACGAGAAGATGCGGCAACTGGGCTATCTGCCGCAGGGGGAAGGCGGCATTCCAGGGCGGCGCTTTTTCATCAAAGGCAGTGAAGACCATCGCACCCATCATGTGCATATTTACGCCGCCGGTCATCCGGAAATTGAACGCCATCTGGTGTTCCGCGATTATCTGCGGGCGCACCCCCAGCAGGCAGAGGCATACAGCGCCCTGAAGCGCGGGCTGGCACAGCGCTTCCCCCACGATATTGACGGCTACATTGCCGGCAAGCAGCCCTTCATCCAGCGGATCATCGAACAAGCGTACCTCTGGAGGGAAAACAACCGCCCATCCCAAGATTGAAATGCAACTGTAATGTATGCAGGGGGCAATCAACGGTACAATCGGCATGGACTGAGTCAATGATTCCCATGCCAGAATTGCAAACCGAACGCCTGCGTTTGATTGCTTTATCCCTGCCCCAGTTGCGCCGGCTGGTCAATGCGCCGCAGCAGCTTGAAGCCGAGCTGGGGTGCGCCGTCTCGGGCGGGATGATCCGCCCGGCAATGAGCAGCGCCATCGGTATCAAAATCGCCCGCATGAAACAGGCAGACGAAGCCGACCACGCCTGGTACACCTGGTGGCTGGTGATCCTCAAAGCGGAGAACCGCGGCGTTGGGCTGGTTGGCTTCAAGGGCGGGCTCAACCGGTATGGCGAAGCCGAAATCAGTTATGGGATTGAACCTGCCGCAGAAGGGCGCGGCTATGCCACCGAAGCGGCGCGCGCTCTGATCGGCTGGGCGTTTCGTGACCCCCGCTGCACCGCTGTCACTGCTCAGGTGAGCGATAAGTCCAACATCGCTTCACTGCGCGTGCTGGAAAAGTGCCGTATGCGCCTTGTACGGGAAGATGAAGAAGGCAGTTACTGGAAAGTCAGCCGCAAGGAATTCCGGCAGCAGTAGGGCGGGATGGGTGCAGGCGATTCAATGGTCTCCCCCAAACCCCGCAAAGCGGGTACAATACACGCTGCATGAAGCCAAAGCGTTCCTTTGAACTGAAGCTTCTGATGGTCATCCTGCTGCTGGCAGGCTGGTTCGGTGCGCTGCGCATTGCCCGCGCCTGGCATGATTGGAACTGGCTGATCCTGTTTGATTTGCCCGTCCATCCGCTGTATTTCATCCTCAGCGGGGCGGTCTGGGCAGCGGGCGGGTTTGGGTCGGCGCTGGGGTTGTGGCTGCGCTTGCGCTGGGCGCCTCTCGTCACCCGTCTGACGGCGGTCGTGTGCGCTGCGTGGTATTGGGTGGAGTCGCTGGTCTTCCCCCATTCGCCGCTGGACGCCGCCAACCGTCCGTTTGTAGCAGTGATGACGGCGGTACTGCTGGGCTATATCTTCGGCACGCTGGCACTGCCGCGTCAGGTGCAATTCTTTCAGGGGGAGTTGAGGCAGGAAAACCAATGAGCGAAGAGCGCGAGGTCAAATTCTACCTCAATCACCCTGCCGCGCTGGAACAGCGCCTGCTGGCGGCAGGAGCGCGCTTGCTGGAAGGGCGCGTCCATGAGGTCAATTTGCGTTTTGATACGCCGCAGGGCGAACTGACCGCCGCCCAACGCGTTCTGCGCTTGCGACAGGACCGGCGGGCGCGTCTGACCTACAAGGGTCCGGCACAGCCCGGCAACGAGGTGGCGGCGCGTGAGGAAATCGAGTTTGAGGTGAGCGACTTTGACGCGGCGCGCGCCTTTCTGGAGGCGCTGGGCTATCAGGTGAGCGTCATGTATGAAAAGTACCGCACCACCTACGCCCTGCCGCAGGTGGAGGTGATGCTGGACGAGATGCCTTTCGGCTGGTTTGCTGAGATTGAGGGGCATCAGGCAGAGGAAATCCGCGCCGCAGCGCTCGCACTGGAACTGCGCTGGGAAGCGCGCTGTACGGCAAGCTACATGGCGCTGTTTGAACGCCTGAAGCGGCGGCGCAATCTAACCCTGACGCATCTGCGCTTTGCGGATTTGCAGGGGCTTTCCATCACCGCGGCGGACCTGGAGCTGGCTGCGGCGGACGGCGAACCTGACGCCAAAAGCCAAGAAAGGGGACGGCATTTGGATTGATGATCGCTGGTCATCTGCTGGTGGATGCGCTCGTTCAACTGGCGCTGATTGTCCTCTTGTTGATGGGGGCATTCTGGCTGCTGCGGCAGGCAGCGCGGCGGGCAATGCGGCGGCTGGAGCGGGACATCGCCGACCCGGCGCGGCTGGGGCGGCTGAAGACGCTGGTCTATGCCAGCCGCAGCGTCCTGTTCGTTCTGCTCTTGGCGGCAGCGGTGCTGATGATCCTGCACACGCTGGGGGTCAACATCCTGCCGCTGTTGACCGGCGCCGGGCTGGCAGGGTTGGCGCTCACGCTGGGGGCGCAAATCCTGCTCAAAGATTTCTTCGGCGGGCTGATTTTGCTGATCGAGGGGCAATTCAACATTGGCGACACCATCACCGTAGGGAATATGACCGGCGTGGTGGAGCGCCTGACCCTGCGCGCAACCTATGTGCGCGATTTTGAGGGGCGGCTGAACGTCATCCCCAACGGCGACATCCGCACCTTTGCCAACCTGACCAATAACTGGGCGCGGGCGGTGGTGTATCTCAACCTGCCGTTCGACAGTGACATCCAGCGGGCGGTTTCGGTGCTGGAAGAAGCCATGCAGCGCCTGCAGGCGGATGGCGAGGTGGCAGAGCATCTGCTGGAAGCGCCGCAAGTCAACGGCTGGTTTGGCTTGAGCGATTGGGCAGTGCGCCTGTGTCTGATGGCGAAAACCCGAGCGGGAAAACAATGGCAGGTCGCCGCCGCGCTGCGCCGCTATGCCGTGGAAGCGTTGAAAGCGGCAAATCTACGCGTGGAACTGCCGTTTCAACCTGGCTGCACAGGGAGCGGGTACAAATGAAGATAAGCATTGGTTTGCCGCGTATTCACGCCGAAGCGGGCGAACGGCGCGACTTTTTGCCCGATTTCGTCGCCGAGCTGGTCAACCTGGGCGCGGAGGTGGTGCTGGAACACGGCTACGGCTCCGGCATGGGGCTGAGCGAAGCAGATTACCTGCGGGCGGCGCCGACGGCACGCTTTGCCAGCCTGGAAGAGGCTTATCAACAGCAGATGGTGCTGGTGCTGCGCTACCCGGGAGACGAGAAGGTGCAGAAGATGCGCCCGGGCAGTTGTCTGATCTCTATGCTGCATTATCCTACCCGTCCAAAACGGGTTGCCTTCCTGCGCTCGCTGGGCATCGAGGCGATTTCGCTGGATTCGATCAAGGATGATTTCGGCAAGCGGCTGGTGGAAAACCTGCGTGCGGTGGGCTGGAACGGTGTTGAGGCGGCGTTCAATGTCCTGCGGCAGATTTACCCCCAGCCCGGCATCGAAGACCCGCACCGCTATCCGATCAAAGTGACCGTGCTGGGCGCCGGCGCGGTAGGCGGGTATGCCATCCAGGCGGCGGTACGCTACGGCAATGTGGCCTACTGGAAGTATCTGGCATCCAAAGGCGTAACCGGCGTTCAGGTGACGGTGGTGGAATACGACCTGACCAATCACACCGAAATCATCACTCAGATTTTGAAGTACACCGATATTCTGGTGGATGCCACCCAGCGCCCGGATGTCACCCGTCCGATTATTCCGAATGAATGGATCGGACTGATGCGCCCGCACGCGGTGCTGCTCGACCTTTCGGTGGACCCCTACGATGCCGATGAGAACGGCATCCGCTCGACCAAAGGCATTGAGGGAGTGCCGCACGGCAATCTCGACCAGTATGTGTTTGCGCCGGATGATCCGGCTTTTGAGGCGCTGCCCAAATGGGTAGATACGCACAACCGCCGCCATGCGGTTTCGTGCTATTCCTGGCCCGGCATCCATCCCAAAGAATGTATGGAGGTCTATGGGATGCAGTTGGGGCCGATTTTCGCCAGCATCCTGCGGCATGGGCTGGAGAAAATGACCCCCGAAGGCGATTTTTATCAGCGCGCTGTGGCGCGGGCACTGCTCTCCCGCTGGCAGGAGGCAAATGATCCGCGTGGGTGACCGGCTGAAGGTGCCGCCGCACCTTGCTTCGAAAGAACGCCGCCGCTGCGGTAAAATGAATGAAATGGAACTTTTGACATTGGGAGAGGATGATGGCGACCATCTTTGTCACCGGCGGGGCTGGCTTCATCGGCTCTAACTTCATCCGCTACTGGCTGGAGACGCATCCAGACGACCGCGTGATCAATTACGACCTGCTCACCTACGCCGGCAATCTGGAGAATCTGAAGGGCGTCCCCGAACAGTATGGCGAGCGTTACCTGTTCGTGCGCGGCGACATCGCCAATTATCACCTGACCCGCCACCTCTTTGAGCAACACCGCCCGCAGTGGGTGGTCAATTTTGCCGCCGAGTCGCATAACAGCCGGGCGCTGCTGCATCCGGAAATCTTTTTTCAGACCAACGTGCTGGGCACCCAGCAGCTGCTGCAAGCTGCGCTGGATGCCGGCGTGCCGCGCTTTCATCATATCTCCACCTGCGAGGTCTATGGCGACCTGCCGCTGGATTCGGATGAGCACTTTAGGGAAGACTCGCCCTACCGCCCGCGCACGCCTTATAACGCCTCCAAAGCGGCGGCGGATATGGCGGCGCGCGCCTACTACCACACGTTTGGCTTGGCGGTCACCATTTCCAATTGCGCCAACAATTACGGACCCTATCAATTTCCCGAAAAGCTGATCCCCCATTTCGCCACCCGCCTGCTCCAGCGCCAGCCTATCCCGCTCTACCGCAGCAGCCGCAACCGCCGCGAGTGGCTGCATGTGCTCGACCATTGCCGGGCAATTGACCTCATCCTGCATCACGGCAAGCCCGGCGAAACCTACAACATCGGCAGCGATTTTGAAGCCGATATCGAGACCATCGCCGATCTGCTGCTGGAGTTCTTTGGGCTGGATGCCTCGTATAAAACCTATGTGGAAGACCGTCCCGGTCACGACCGCCGCTATCTGCTGGATGCCGGCAAAATCCGCAACGAGCTGGGCTGGCAGCCGCAAATCGAATTTCACGCAGGCTTGCGTGACACGCTGGCATGGTATCGCCAGAATGTCTGGTGGTGGCAGCCGCTGCTGGCGCGGCTGGAAATCAACGAAGCCGGCTGGGGGAATAAGGGATAACCCAGACCAAGCCGCAGATATTTATACAAACCTTATACACTTTTCCATTTCTGATAGCTTTTGCAAGTGCGTTGTGTTTATCATTAGGCAGGTGATTTTGCCTGATGGGAGCATGTTGACGGTATGCAAAGGCGAGAAGAGAAACCCACGAAGTTTTACGAGTTAAGCATGGCGGAACGGCTGGAGGTGTTGATGCGTCAGGCGAACCTGACGCGCCAAGAAGCCGATATGCTCAGCGGCGCCATGGGACTTTCGCCGGCGCAGGCAGATCACATGATCGAAAACGCGGTCGGCATCTACGGTCTGCCGCTGGGCATTGCGCAGCATTTTCTCATCAATGGGCGCGAGGTGGCGGTGCCGATGGTGATTGAAGAGCCGTCGGTGATTGCCGGAGCGTCCTTTATGGCGCGGCTGGCGCGCGCTGGCGGCGGATTCACCGCTCACGCCGACCCGCCGGAGATGATCGGACAAATTCAAATTCTGGATGTGGACGACCCAGCGACTGCGCGGCTGAAACTGCTGGAATACCGCGATGAAATTCTGGATGCCGCGACCAAATGCGACTGTACGCTGGAACAACTGGGCGGCGGGGCGCGCAGCCTGGAAGTGCAGGTGCTGGAACAGCCGCCCATCGGGCAGTTTCTCGTCCTGAACGTGGTCTATGATGTGCGCGATGCGATGGGCGCCAACGCGGTGAATACTGCCATGGAACGCATCGCTCCGATGGTGGAGAAAATCAGCGGCGGGCGGGTATTGCTGCGCATCCTTTCCAACCTCGCCGACCGGCGGCTGGCGCGGGCGCGCTGTACCATCCCGCTGGGTGAGCTGACGTTTGAAAACTTCCGCGCTGAAACGGTGCGCGATGGCATCATTGCCGCTTGGGCATTTGCCGCCGCCGACCCGTACCGCGCCGCCACACACAACAAGGGCATCATGAACGGCGTGGATGCGGTGGTGATTGCCACCGGCAACGATTGGCGGGCCGTCGAGGCGGGTGCGCACGCTTACGCCGCCCGCAGCGGGCGCTACACCAGCCTGAGCCGCTGGGGCAAAGACCGGCAGGGCAATCTGGTTGGAACGCTGGAGATGCCGCTGGCAGTGGGCATCATCGGCGGGGCGACGCGTGTCCACCCGGCGGCGCGCGTGGCGCTTAAACTGCTTGGCGTGCAGAGCGCGCGCGAGCTGGCGGAGATCATCGTCTCGGTCGGGCTGGCGCAGAACCTGGCCGCGCTGCGGGCGCTGGCAACCGAAGGCATCCAGCGCGGACACATGGCGCTGCACGCCCGGCAGGTTGCCATTGCAGTCGGCGCGCAGGGGGAGCAAATCGAACGGCTGGCGCAGCAATTGATTGACGAAAGCAACATCCGGCTGGAACGAGCCGAAGAAATCTTGAAAGAATGGAAATCTGCTCAGGAGACTTGAACGTATGCAGGCAAATCCTACGGAACAATCGTTGTTACTGAAACCCGACCGTCCGGTGGGCATCATCGGTTACGGGGCGTATGTGCCGCGCTACCGATTGCCCGCCAGCGAAGTGGCGCGCATCTGGCACGGCGGGGAGGGCGGCACGCCGGTCAAAGAAAAGGCGGTTGCCGGGCTGGACGAAGACGTGATTACCATGTCCATCGAGGCGGCGCGCAACGCGCTGGCGCGGGCGGGCATTGAGGCATCGCTACTGTGCGCCGTATGGATCGGCTCAGAATCGCATCCCTACGCGGTCAAGCCGAGCGGCACGGTGGTTGCCGAAGCGCTTGGGGCAACCCCGGCGGTCTCGACGGGCGATTGGCAATTCGCCTGCAAAGCCGGCACGGAGGCGCTGGTGGCGGCGATGGGGCTGGTCGGTTCGGGCATGGGGCGCTATGCGCTGGCAATCGGCATGGATACGGCGCAGGGGCGTCCGGGCGATCAGCTCGAATACACGGCTAGCTGCGGCGGCGCGGCTTTTCTCCTCGGACCGGCAGAAGAGGCGCTGGCGGTCATCGAGGCGGCTTTCTCTTACGTGACCGATACGCCGGACTTCTGGCGCCGCCCGATGCAGAAATACCCCGAACATGGACAGCGTTTCACCGGCGAACCGGCTTACTTCCACCATATCGAATCTGCCGCCAGTCAATTGATGAAAGAGCTGGGCGTCAGCGCAGCGGACTATCAATATGCGGTATTTCATCAGCCAAACGCAAAGTTCCCGCAAAAGGTGGGGGAAAACCTCGGCTTCACCGCCGAGCAGGTGACGCCCGGTTTGCTTTCGCCGCTGATCGGCAACACCTATGCCGGCGCGGCGCTGATCGGCTTATCGGCAGTGCTGGACGTCGCCAAACCCGGCGAGCGGATTCTGGTGGCATCTTTCGGCTCCGGCGCGGGCTCGGATGCGTTCTCGATCCGCGTCAGCGAAGCCATTGAAGCGCGGCGCGGCAAAGCACCCCGAACGGCGGATTACATCGCCCGCCGCACCCCGATTGATTACGGCATGTACGTGCGTCTGCGCGGCAAGCTGGCAGATTAGGCGAGGGGCGTATGAGTGAAGTGGTCATTGCAGGCATCGGGCAGATACCGGTCGGCGAACATTGGGAAATGCCTTTGCATACGCTTTCCTCGCGCGCCATTCTGGCAGCATTGGGCGACGCCGGCGGCTTGAAACCGCAGGCGATGTATGTGGGCAATTTTCTGGCTTCGGTGGTCTCGCATCAGGCGAACCTGCCCGCTCAACTGGCGGATCATGTCGGGCTGACCGGCATCGAGGGCATTACGGCGGAGGCAGCAGGCGCATCCGGGGCGGCGGCTTTCCGGCTGGGTTATCTGGCGGTGGCTTCCGGTTTTGTGGATGTGGCGCTGGTGGTCGGCGTGGAAAAGGTGACCGATGTCATCGGCGCAGATTTAGAAAGCGCCATATCGCTGGGCGCAGATTACGATTTTGAGTGTGTACCGGGGATGAACTCCAAAGCCGCCGCCGGACTGCTGATGCAGCGGTATCTATACGAATATCGTCCGCCGCGGCAGGCGTTTGGTGAGTTTGCTGTGCTGGCACATGCCAACGCCGTTCACAATCCCAACGCCATGTACCGGCGGGCGATTTCCGCCGGAGCGTATGAAAAAGCCGCTATGGTCGCCAGTCCGCTGAATCTCTACGACGTCGCCCCCTATGCCGACGGTGCAGCGGCGGTTGTGCTGACCCGTGCGGAGCTGGCGGAGAAAACAGTCCGTCACAAACTGGTGCGCGTCAGCGGCTCCAGCTCGGTGATTGATACGCTGGCGCTGCACGACCGCAGCGACCCGCTGGCTTTTCAAGCGGCAGCCTATTCGGTCGAGCGCGCCTGTCGTAAAGCGGGCATCCTGCCGCAGGATGTGGATTTGTTTGAGCTGGCCGATGCGTTTTCGGTATATGCGGCGCTTTCGCTGGAGGCAGCGGGGTTTGCCAAACGCGGCGAAGGCTGGAAGCTGGCCCAAGAGGGCGCGCTCAGCTTGAACGGTAAACTGCCCATCCTGACGATGGGCGGCTTCAAGGGACGCGGCAACCCGCTGGCGGCAAGCGGCGTGTATCAGATCGTTGAGGCAGCCTTGCAGCTGCGCGGCGAAGCGGGCGCCAATCAGGCAGCTCAGGCGCGGCGGGCGCTGGTGCAGACGCTGGGCGGTCCGGCTTCGACGGCGATTACGCATGTGCTGGAAGCGCTTTGAAACCAATGGAGCAAGATGCTTGAAATGGAAAGGAGTATGCCATCATGGAAATTCCACGTCATTGGCGGTTGAAAAAACAGCGTTATGGACTGGTGGGCGAGGTCTGCCCGCACTGTAACGTTAAAATCTTCCCGCCGCGCGATGTCTGCCCGGAGTGCGGCGGGGAAGCTAAAGAACCGTATGTCTTCAGCGGGCGCGGCGAGGTTTACTCGTTCACGACGATGATGGACGGACCGGTCGGCTATGAGGAAGCCACGCCGTACACCATCGCGCTGGTCAAACTGGAAGAAGGACCGATGGTCACCGCTCAGCTCACCGATCTGGGCGAGCAGCCGCCGGAAATCGGCATGGCGGTAGAGATGGTGACGCGCAAAATCCGCGAAGACGGCAGCAAACGCGGGATGATCATTTACGGATACAAGTTCCGACCGGTGCTTGCCCGAGAGCAGTAGCTTTGCCCCGGCAGCTTGACATCGCTGCTTTGCTCGATACCGCCTGTTTATCCTTCGCCGCCAACCATGGGCGGTAAGCCGATTGCTTAAACAGATTGGTGTGTTGGGCGGTTTTCTGGAAACACAAGATAGGACTGCCGCTGCTCAAGCATACGCAATTGTACTGCTCGCTCGATAGGGTAATTGGTAATCACGAGTTCAGTGATTTTTCCTCGTCTAGCCCCGTTACAGTTGATGGCTCGATTTGCGAGAACTTCGTCAATCGCAAAGTGCGGCAGATGGTATAACGAACGGATAAAGGCGGTATCGGAATTAGAAAGGGTAACATAGACATTTCTTCGGCTCAGCTCAACACAAACATCCCGCAATCGTTTCTGATCTTGCAGCCCAAAGCCGTCGGCGTAATAGGAGGTAAAATTAGATGTTTGTGAAAGGGGGACATAAGGGGGATCAAAATATACCCAGTCACCTGGTTTAACTCTCTCAATGACCGTCTCAAATGACGTACACAAAATATCAACGTTTTCCAGCGCACGGGAAACAGCCAGCAGATTGTCCTTGTCCAAATATCTTGGCGATTTATATCGTCCAAATGGAACATTGAACCTGCCCTGCCGGTTGACTCGATATAAGCCATTGTAGCCGGTTTTGTTCAAGTAAATCATGCGAGCTGCTCGTTCAGGAATGTTCATTGACCAGGGGTCTTTTTCGCGTATTTCATAGTAAAACTTTTCACTATGGGGAAATTCAGAAAGAAGTTGGATCACCTCTTCAACAGCATCACGAACTGCTACATACGTATCTATTAATTCGGCATTGATGTCAGAAAGGACGGCGAGTTTGATTCTTCGTTCTCGATATAAGCGGAAGAAAAGCGCACCGCTTCCTACAAACGGCTCATGGTAAGCGTTAAAGTTAAGCGGCATGCGCGCCAAAAGCTCGTCTGCCAGTTGGGTCTTGCCGCCAGCCCATTTCAAGAACGGACGGGGAAGTGCGGTCTCACTTGCCATGACTACAACCCAAAGTACAATCGCAGCCAGTCTTCCAGATCGGCGAACCAAACCACTTTTCCTGTAGACATGAGATAACCTTGCATGTTCTCTGAAAAACCTTCGCCATCAATCACCACAATACCTGGAATGGGCCAATGCTCCATATCCTGAATAGTGGCGGGTATCTTTTCTTCGGCTGTGCCAGCCGTCGCCTGGAACTTGCATTCTATACCCAATCGTTTAGCAGTTTTCTCGTCTGTAAGCACGACGTCAATGTACCGCCGCTGCCCCCAAAGCCTTCTTGCCGCTTTGACTTCTTTCTGTGCTTTCAATCCAAGACTTTGCGCCAGATCGGCAACCCGCTGCTTTAATTCATCTCCACTTTTAGGCGCAGTTCCTTTTCCTGCCATAAGAAAGGCTCCTATAGACCAATGCTTCTCTATCTATTTTACCACCCAAACATTCGCCAGAGTACCGCCGCCCAACGTTCCAAATCACTGCGGCAAGTGCGCCAACGCCGGCGCAGGCATTTGTTCAACCGCAAGCCGGGCAAGGGGCGGAGCGTCGTCATTCTGCTCAGGCTGATATTCACGAAAAACGTTTGGGGATATAATCATCCAAAGGGCTGAGGCGCGCGAGCAAACAAGCTCCGCCGCAGGAGCATCCGAACGAAAGTGTCGAAAAGTCATCGTTGGCGTATCTCTCCCCAAGACATGCCTCTTAACGCCATATCTAGGGGAAAAATTTTGTTCTTAACCTCCTCTTAATGGCACGATGACCACTTCTTAAGCAGCCACGGCAGTAAATCCTCTATAATCGGAATATAGCCGGGCTGGGGTAAATCGTTGAATGCATTTTTCACTTTCCATGAGAGCTTTTTGAAAGAGCCATACGAAGGATAAGAGATGCTTTCAAATTTCGATCCTGTAGTTCTTTCAGTTCTTGTATTTCTCGTCTTTATTTCACCGGGATTGCTTTTTTTGTTTTACGGACTTTCTCAAAGAAAGAAAATCATTCAAAGCCAAGCCTGGTCAAACACTACGGGAATCATTTCTTCTAGGAAAATAGACACGGATTATTATAATCACTGGTTTTATCCGAGTGTTACTTATTCCTATGAAGTAAATGGGCGATCTTTTGTTCATTCCAGAATTCGCTTTGGCAGCCCGATAAGATTCCGCAGAAAACAAGATGCCGAAGATTATCTAGCCAACTTTCCCATAGGCAAAAAAGTCCTCGTTTATTACAACCCTGAACGTCCCCAAGATTCCGTTTTGTCCAAAACCCAAAGCAGCAACAACGCCATGATTTTTATAAGTTTGCTCATGTTATTGAGTGGCGGCACCCTTGCTTTTTATTTGATTTTCAATAACATCATGCCCCTTGATTTGCCTCTACTCAAGTGAGTCTTGCCTGCATGGTATGAAAGGAGCCCAACATGCAACACCAAACCTCTACCCATCAGGAAGCAAGAAAACTTGCTGCCTATTTCATTCTCGCTTATGCAATTTCGTGGACGATTGGAATCCCCCTAGCGCTGGCTAAACAAGGGATGATTCAACCTGTATTGCCCGAATGGTCTCATTACCTTGTGGCTTATGGACCCATGCTTTCTGCCTTGATAGTCACTTTGGCAACTGAGGGGCGGCAAGGGGTGAAAGAACTTTGGCGACGGATGATCCAATGGCGAGTGGGCGGCGCTTGGTGGCTTGCAGCCCTATCGCCGCTCATCCTAGGGTTTCTGGTCGCTTTGTTCATCAACTTATTCACGAACAACAACCTTTCCCTCTCCGATTTAGGAGAAATTCATTTTCTTCCCCCATTAGGAATTGGCGCACTATTCCTTTGGCTATTCACGTTTGGCATAGGAGAAGAAACCGGCTGGCGGGGATATGCTCTGCCCCGCTTACAAAAAAACCGAAGCGCACTTTCTGCCACGCTCCTGTTAGCTTTCTTCTGGGCATTATGGCACTTGCCGCAGTTTTTCTACCTATTTGACCCTTCGATCGCCATTGGATGGCTCTTTGGACTGTTGGCTGGCGCCATTGTATTCACATGGCTGCTGAATAGTGCAGAAGGAAGCATCCTGATAGCAGCCATTTTTCATGGCGGTTTCAACTATATCTCCGCCTCCAGCGCGGGCAATGGCCTGCTTGCAGCAGTCATCAGCACCATGGTCATGCTTTGGGCAGTGGTCGTAGTATTCCTTTACAAGCCCAAAACCCTATCCAGCAAAGGTAAGTTCGTGGCTTAACGTTGTTCAGGATAACCGATTCCGTCCAATCCGCCCTCGCGCCTGCGGCTCAAAGCGCCGCGGCGTTGGACGGTCTCCTCCGAATTCAAAATATCCCATCTTGGCTTGACAAGTATTATTTTTTCGCCTATCATCATATCACCAAATGATGATATGATGATATATGGAGAGTACGATGTATATCGCAGCCAACCCCAAAATCGGTGAGCTGAAAGCCAAACTCTTTCGCGGCTTTTCTGACCCGTCTCGCCTTTCCATCTTGGAAGCCTTACGAGGCGGCTCCCTTACCGTGAACGAAATCGTACAAGTCACTGGCTTAACGCAGTCAAACGTGTCGAATCACCTCGGTTGTCTGCGCGATTGCGGGCTTGTGAAGGCAAAACAGCAGGGACGATTCGCTTACTACGAATTGAGTGACCCCCGCGTGGAGCAGTTGCTTCGCCTTGCGGATGAGCTGCTCGTCCATGTGGCGAAGGGCATTTACGAATGCACACGGTATAACGCAAGGGAGGGCTAACATGGCTGAAACACAAATCGTTGAAATACCCATCAAAGGCATGGACTGTGCTGAATGCACGCTGCACGTTCGAGATGCCATTGTCAGCTTACCCGGCATTCAGTCGGTTAACGTCCTCCTGTCCTCCGAAAAAGCCATCATCCATCTCGACCCAGCGCGGGTAGATTTACCCGCTATCCGTAAAGCTGTGGAGAGCGCAGGGTACTCTGTGCCTGAGACGAGCACATCCCCTATCGCCCGTATAGGCAGTTTCAATCGCCGGCTGAGAGTGCTGCTTGTTCTTGTATTCTGTGTTGTCTTAGGCATTGTGGTCGCAGGTGAATGGCTTGGTTTGTTCAAGAAACTGAATGAACTTGTCCCACTGCCCGTTGGGATGGTGCTGGTACTTGCGGGCGGCTTTCCGGTCTTTCGCAATGTTGTGCGAGCCTCGCTCCGCCGGCAAATCATCTCCCATACGTTGATGACCCTTGGAGCCATTGCAGCATTGATCGTAGGTGAGTGGGTGACCGCCGCCATCGTGGTCGTGTTTATGCGCGTCGGTGATCAGGTCGAACGTTTCACCACAGAAAGCGCCCGCCGTGCCGTAAAAGAACTGACCGCCCTCGTGCCGCAGACCGCCCGCGTGGAACGCGACGGCGCAGAAGTAGAAGTGCCAGTCACCGACGTGAAGGTCGGTAACATCGTGATCGTTCGCCCTGGCGAGAAGATACCGGTGGATGGCGAAGTGATTGCCGGATACGCTACGGTTGATCAGGCAGCGATCACGGGAGAATCAATGCCCGTAGAAGCAGCCAGCGGTTCGTATGTTTTTGCCGCAACCATAGCAAAGTTGGGAAGCCTGCGCGTAAAAGCGTTGCGGGTGGGTGCGGATACCACGTTCGGACGCGTAGTGAAAATGGTGGAAGAAGCCGAAGCCCATCGCACCAACGTGCAGCGGCTCGCCGACAGGTTCAGCGCTTACTACCTGCCTGTTGTCACAGGGATCGCCGCGCTGACCTTTCTCATCAGCCGTAATCCGCTATCCACCGCCGCTGTTCTGGTTGTAGCCTGCTCCTGCTCATTTGCGCTGGCGACACCCATTGCAATGCTGGCTTCTATCGGCGCCAGTGCGAAGCGCGGGCTATTGATCAAGGGTGGCAAGTACCTTGAGGCATTAGCACGTGCTGATGTGGTGCTGATTGACAAAACTGGCACGCTCACGCTGGGTCAACCTCAAATCACCGACGTCATCCTGCTCAACGATTTGTCTGCTTCTGAAGTTCTCGCCCTTGCCGCTTCTGCCGAACGTTACTCAGAACATCCTCTGGCTGAAGCCGTGCGCGCTGCCGCACGTTCTCAAAATCTGTCGCTCCTCGAACCGCAGTATTTTGAAGCCATCCCCGGACTGGGCGTTCGAGCCAAGATAAACGGTTACACTGTTGCCGTTGGCAACCGCCGCCTTGTCCCAGCGGCAGAATCCTTGCCCATTGCTCAACAATTGGAAGCGCAGGGCAAAACGCTCCTATTCGTTGCTATCAATGGTGAACCTGCAGCCGTCTTGAGCGCTGCTGATACGCTTCGTCCCGAAGTCCCCGCTGCCCTCGCCGAGCTGCGCGCCATTGGTGTGAAGCGGGTTGAATTGCTCACTGGCGACAATGAGCGCACGGCTGCTGCGCTCGCCGAAAAACTGGGTGTTCCGTATCGCGCCAACCTGCTGCCCGAACGCAAGATTGAAGTAGTGAAGGACTATCAGGCGAAAGGGCACACAGTGGTGATGATCGGCGATGGAGTGAACGACGCACCCGCCTTAGCGCAAGCGGATGCCGGTATCGGCATGGGCGCGGCAGGCACAGACATCGCCATTGAGGCTGCTCACATTGTTCTCATGCGTGAGGATTGGACACTTGTGCCGGATCTGTTGCGGATTGCTCGGCGTACAATGGGTGTGGTTAAGATGAACCTTGCTTTTACTGCGGTTTACAACCTTATTGGATTAACGCTGGCTGCTGCAGGCATTTTGCCGCCTGTGCTCGCCGCCGCCGCACAATCACTTCCGGATTTGGGAATCCTTGCCAATTCAGCCCGGCTATTGCGGCAAGAGCAATGACGATGGAAAGCTGGTATTAAGAGCTTCGTTTGCAATTTCAGCAAGGTGGGGTATATTATTCAATATGCTGCCCAACCTGTGCCACACCCGCCCTCGCGCCTGCGGCTCAAAGCGCCGCGGCGTCGGACGGCTGATTGCCAAAGTAGAGACAAGACGAAATTCACCCTCAGGAGCGCAGAAATGAAAAAACTTATCCGTGTAAAACTGGCTGCTCATCTCTTATTGGGCATCTATGGACTATTGGTCATTTTCCATCTCCTTGTCCTGGTTCAGGTTGTTCCATCCGAGATCGTGTGGGGTGGCCAAATCAGAAATTCGCAAGCCAATCTGGTCAGACTAGAAACGATTGCTTTGGTTGTCACCGCGTTTTTTATGGTGATCGTTGCCGCAAAAGTTGACTACATCCAAGCTGGAAACTTCAAAAAAGTCATCAATATCCTTTTGTGGATCATCTTTGTCTATTCCCTTCTCAACATAGCAGGAAACCTCGCATCAGGGTCCTCTACTGAAAAACTGGTATTCATCCCTATCAGTATTGTGGCTGCTTTCCTGGTTTTTAGATTGGCTATTGAAAAATGATCACGTGCGCTGAAAGCCGCCCGACCTGCGCTCCGCCTGCGGCTCAAAGCGCCGTACCGTTGGACGGCAGACGATCGGCATGAATAAGGAATCTCTGGCTTATAGGAAAATGCTCCCGCTCATTTCGAGAGGGGTTAAGGGGATCAAGAACATGTGTGCGATGAGAACAACGAAAACATCCGCCCCATGCAAAATATCTCGTGTTGTTGACACAGAAAGGTGTGATTGTATAATCTAATGTAAGAGTACGGTTGCCCAGGCAGGGCAATCCGATATTTTTCGGCGCATCGCACCTTAAACAAATGACGATAGGGCATCACTGCAGCGTATCGGGGGTCTGCTATTGTTCATCGTTAGCTCGCTTCCCTTAGGGAGGGATGCTATGAGTGTTGAAAATTTTCTGCGTGATCCAGTCAGCCTCATCGCCGCTTTAGGAACGCTGGTGGCAGCCATTGCCAGCCTTATCAAGGCGATCAGCAAACTTCGGGAGCAAACCCTGCCCTCATCCCCTGAACAGAAACCATCCCGATCATCAGCTCTTGCGATTCTTCTCAAGATGACGGTCTTCGTTGTTGGCGTCCTGCTGGCGTTGATTTCTGTGGGCATTTTCACAGCACGAGGACTGCTTCCCCCACCACCCAGGGTAGCGATAACCAGCCCCGCATCCGGTCAACAAATCGAAATCCGCATATTCGCAGAAACAGGGTCAGGTTCATTTACGGTCAGCGGCACCTCGTCAGAAGTGTTTACCAATCCTGATCTACGACTGTATGTGCTTATCCATCCCGCTGATCCGTTTGCAACCGGTTGGTGGATTCAGCAACCGGCTACCGTTGACCGGAACGGTCAGTGGACAACGGTAGCCTGGTATGGAGCGAAAGAATTTCCACCGCAAGCAGGAAACCAGATTGACATTCTGGCTGTTGTCGCCGACCCTGCCCAGGTTGGAAGCCGTGTACAGACCGGCGACCCAAAAGATATTCATCCGGTAGCACAGTCAGACATCGTCCGTGTCAGGATAGGAGCGATAAAGTAAGACGTGAACCCCGTGGACGGATCGCTCCGCCTGCGGCGGAAGCTGACTTTCCCCCCGCCCGATGGTTTGTTATTGAGGAGGATGATTGAATGAGTCCCATCCGCATGTCACGATTAGAATCCGCTACACGCGTTGTCCTGGAATTTAACGAGGCTTTCAACCGCCATGATGTTGCCGGGATGATGCGGCTGATGAGCGAGGATTGCATCTTTGAAAACACTGCTCCGGCGCCTGACGGCACGGTATATTCAGGAAAAGAAGCCGTCACCCGCTTCTGGGAAGATTTTTTCCGCCAATCGCCCCATGCCCATATTGAAATCGAAGAGATCTTTGGCATGGGAAACCGCAGCATCATGCGCTGGCGGTACCACTGGATAGATGAGACGGGAAACAAAGGGCATGTTCGAGGGGTGGATATCTTTCAGGTGAGGGACGGTCTCATTTATCAAAAGCTGTCTTATGTCAAGGGTTAAAGGGTGCACCAATGAACATCAAGCGCAGGGACGTTTTCACAAAAATGCTGGCAGTTGCCGGCACAACGCTGGCAGGGCTTCCGGTTCTTGCTCCGCTGGTATTTTCCATCCTTGCCCTTATCACGAGAGGAAGATTCCTGTTCGATTATCTCATGCCGGCAGAGTTGTTTCCGCTTGTCCTTCTGGGCGGCGGTCTATTGCTCTGGGCGTCTTTGCGGGTGCATTCGCAGGGTAAGCGCATCGGTTGGAGTCTTGGGGTGACAACAGCCGCGCTGGTCATCATGCAGGAGCTGGCAGTGATTACAGGGCTGGCATCGGGCGAACATGAGGCATAGGGCTGGCGGTTTACGCTGGTGCTTTCGTTTCTGGTTCTCTTCTGGCTGGCACTGATTGCTTTGAGCATAAACGGGATATGGCTACTGTGCAGGATATTCAAGTCGCCCCGCCCGCCGGCAGAGCAATCACCGCCTGTCCAAAATTGAGCGAACAGTGCCGCCGGCTCAGGAGGATTTTGTCCGGTTTTCAGCGTATGCTGCGGAAAACGGCGCGATAATCCAATCATCCTCATCTTCCTAAGTCAGACTCGTGATGGCGTCATGGAGGGGTAAACCCATGAAAAAACAAACGCTTTTGCTGACTGGAGTTTTGCTGATCGTCATGATAGAGTGTGTTCTTTCGCCATCCAGAGAAACCGTTTTTGAAACCGAGCGCTTTCGTTTCACAGTGCCAGCCGGCTGGGGCATCACCCAAAACGGCAGAGCGTTTTACAATCTTGGCTTGACCGAGGTGGTGATGATTCATGACCACGCCCGCCTGGCCGATTCCAGCATCTTTTTTGCGGTGGCAACCTCTCCGCTGGCAGGCGGGG
Organism: Anaerolineaceae bacterium; assembly: GCA_034434695.1. Lineage (GTDB taxonomy): Bacteria > Chloroflexota > Anaerolineae > Anaerolineales > Anaerolineaceae > DYEC01. The sequence goes on along the minus strand of DAOTYY010000070.1, from coordinate 6,792 downwards.
CAGGCCTGGAAGAACGCTTCACCCGGGCATATCAAACGACCGAACCGAAGATCGTCGAAATTTCAAGGCAGCCCTTTGCGCGGGGCGGGCTTTCCGGCTATGAAATCATCTACAAGCGTCCCTGGGGTGAACCCTGGTGGCAGTTTCGCGACATCTGGCTGGAAAAGGACGGGGTGATTTATGTGCTTTCTTTTCACACCTCACCCTTCAGCTTCGCCGAACACCAGCCCATCAACGACCAGATTGTGGACAGCTTTTCCTTCAAAGATTGAGAAAAACCGGCTCGCTTCCCTCTGGCAATTGGAGCGTCCGGAGCATCGTGGGTATCCTCACTGGCAGTGCACTGGGGCGGGCAGCCGATTTGGGTGAGCAGGCGCGCTCGGTCTCATTTGCTATTCGGTAGGTATAATAAAGTTCCATTCTCGCTTGGCTGCCCAATTCCCCTCGTTTTGACCCTGTGACCATCTTTGGTTTCCTGCCGGGGCGGGGCATTCCCTTGAGCATCAATGCACCGGCTGGCTTTCTGCCGGGAGCGCCGGGTTCGACGAACGTCTCCGTGAGCATTGATCCAGCGGTTGCAACCACAGCAGTTGCCGGATTGAGGTTTTCTGAAGCGGTGACGCTCAACGTTTGGGAAAACGGCATTGTAGAATTAAACAGAGAAAACGTTTCCGCCCTTGACATCCATGGACAGCATTGGACTTCCAAAAGGGTAAGGATAGGAGAACGCCCTGCCATCTTGTTGGTACGAGATTAGGATGGTTCAGAAGGTTTTTCGGTTTCTTATTGTCCTAGCTGCTCTTTATATTGCAGCCGGACTGGCTTTTCACTTCAAGTGGAAAAGCGAATTGGATGCTTGCCGAGCGGTGCGCAAAGCGCAGGGGGAATTTGTCGAACCTGAAGTCTTTGGCGGGGTTTTGGGCTTGTATTTCACGGTGACCAATTGGCCGGTCTACGCTTGGGCAAACTTCTATCACGATGGAACAATTTTCGCCACACCCTGCACCCATTCCCCTGCGTTTCGCCCTGCTGCCACTCCAACCAAGATTGCCAGCTTTCAGCCATCCGAAAATATTGCCTTGTCCACACAGACACCCCTCCCAACGCCGTTCAGCTCCTCTTCCAGCACAACTGCCCCGCCTTTGCCGGAAATGCCTTTTGAAAACCGTCTCTTCCAACAAGGCGGAACTTACATCCTGCAATACCGCGACGCGCTGACCCAAATCCAATACCGTTATACGCCGCGCAGCGGCTCGCTCAACGACTTGGAAGTCATCATCGGCGAAGAGCCGCCTTTTCTGCCCAGCCATTACGGCGGTCCTCGCTTTTGGGTGCAGGGACAAGACATCCCCATTTGGGAAACCGAACCCGAACAGTTGCGCCATACTGTCCGCCTCATGAACAACAACACCCTGTTGGAAGTTCTCTGGCAGGCGCAATTCGGACAAACCACCATCCCTTACACGTACCGCTTTTCCATTCAAGGCAAGACCCTGCATTTGGAGGTGGAATCCCCATCTACAGCGCTTTCCGCCTTCACCCTCGACCGCTCCGCAGAGACACAGGGCGGGCGCATCCTCGCCATCCCTTACCTGCCTCTCTTTAACCTGCTGCTTTACCGAGAGCATTTTCTTTCCGCTTATTTCGATTGGCAAGTGAGTAACGCCTCAAGATTGGAACCCATGAACCAGCTCATTTCAGAAACGTCACAGGCGTTCAGTCAAACCGCCTATTATCTGCCCAATACCCTCGCCGCGCGCCAGCCGCTTCACGAAGTGATTTACATGACCGTATCCGATACACTGGCGGAAGTCCTGCCGCGCCTGCCCAACGCCCCCTCGCCATACCGCCGCCTGCTGGCGGGGAAAGTGCTGCTCGACCTTTGGGCAGAACGCCCTTTTGCCGAAGACGCCCAATTTTTGCAGGAACTCGCTGAACAGGGCATTCCTAATCTGATCGTGGTGCGCCATAACTGGCAGCGCTGCGGCTATGACGACTGTTATCCCTCCGTCCTGCCCGCCAACCCTTTGTGGGGCGGCGACGCCCCGCTGCAAGAACTGAGTCAAGCCGCTCAACAGGCGGGCTATCTTTTCGCCTTACACGAGAATTATGTGGATTACTACCCCAACGCCGTTGATTTCTCAGCCGACCTGCTCGCCCTCGACTCGAGCGGCAAACCCATCCCGGCTTGGTTCAATCAGACAACCCATACGCAATCTTTCTTGCTCAGCCCGCTGCACAGCGTTAAAACCGCCGCCCGCTTTGCTCCCGAGATTCACCGCCGTTACCACACCAGCGCAACCTACCTCGACGTTTCAACAGCGGTCAACCCATCCGAAAAAGTGGATTACAATGCCGCATTGCAAGGCAGCGCCCGCCTGCGCACCACCCTAGAGGCTTACCGCCAACTATTGCAGCATCAGCGGCAGACCCATCAAGCTCCCGTGATCGGCGAGGGCGGACATCACTTCCTCTATGCAGGCACAGCGGACGCCGTCATTGCTGAGGATGAAAACCGTCCCCAAGCAGGCACATTGATACCGCCCATCGTCCATTTTGATTTGCTGCGCATCCATCCGCTGATGCAAAGCTTTGGCGTCGGATTGTATCCCTGGTTCTTTGCTCAAGGAGACCAACCCCAATGGTTCGGTTACACCGATGAGGAACACTACCGCTATATGGCAAGTGAAATTGCCTTCTGTCATGGCGGTTACATTCCCACCCCCGACTCGCTCGGCGAGAAAGCGCAAGCGCTGGCGTTTATCGAGCAGGAAGTCAAGCTGGTCGCTTCTGTGCACCAGCGCTGTGCTTTGGCAAATCCCCTGTCCATTCGCTATCATGTCAACGGCGAGATGGTCGGCGTCGAACGCGCTTTAATAGAAAACCAGCCCTGGCAGGTGATGATCGCATACGACAACGGATTAGAGATCTGGGTCAATTTGCATCCTACCCAAAACTGGCTGGTGACATTGGCACGAACGCCTGAATGGGTAAACTACAGCGCTCTAGTAGAGGGACAGCGGCAGGATGGGGTTGGCGCAGGAGAGACAACTACCTACCTTCTCCCGCCGAATGGCTGGGTCGTCTGGCAATAGGCGAGTGTGCCGGTCCCCCAACCTCGAAAAGCCCTCATGAAAGCACCAAAAAGATGAGCATCGGTCTATAATGAATGTACTCCATTAAAAACTTTCAGGAAGGTGTCCCATGTTTCGTCGCCCTTTACGCAGAATATTCACCCGCCCGATGTTCCGCTCCGCGCTTGGAGATGAAATCGCTCAAGCCGGTCAGCTTCTGGCATCTGGGCAGTCTGAACAGGCGGCGGTCATCCTCACCCGGCTAGCCCACCAGATGCAGTCGCTGGGCAGACCGCGCCAAGCAGCCAACCTGCACGCCCAGGCGGCGCACGCCTGGCTGGATGCTGAGAACGAGGCGCACGCCCTGCAACAGGCACACCTGGCGCTGGAGCTTTTCGCCCGCTTGGGCATGGGCATACGGGCGCATGAGTTCAAGAACAGCTTTGCCAACCACCTGCGGGAACGAACACTGCAGGAAGCGGCACAGCGCTTTGAAGAGGAAACGAAGATTGCGCCTGCGCCGCAACCCGCCGCCGGAACACAGCCAAGACGCGGCAAACTGCCCCCCACCTGCCCGCAGTGCGGCGCACCCGTGCGCAGCGACATGGCAGAATGGGTGGATGATCACAGCGCCGTCTGCGACTTTTGCGGCTCAACGATTGCCGCAATGAATTGAGAGAGGGCGTTGAAAAAGCCCTATACAGCGCATATCTATACGAAAAACAGGCTGTTTTACCGCCACATATTGGGAGTGCGTTTTGTTTTTCAACCCTCTCCTGGAGGAGCTTTTGGAGAGATACACGCCTTCCCCAAAAGCAGTTCGTAAAGTCCCGCAAGCGCTCAAAGCGCGTGATGAAGCAATGATGGCTTCCTTCAGTCCGTTGAAGTTCAGATGGTTTGATTTCCACCGCTTGCCAGTTTGAAGTGTTTGGATTAAGATAACGGCGAAAATCCGCCGGCAGAGCCGACCGCCGCGCATACGGCGCGGCGCAACTTTGCCGGCTTCTTTATGGAGGCACATACGAACATCCTGGTTTTCAATTGCGGCAGTTCTTCACAGAGTTTCAAAGTCTATCGCTTTTCCACAGCCGCCCCGCCGCAGGTGATCGCGCGCGGAAAGGCAAAAAACGTCGCTACCCAGACACAGGCAGAATCCAGCTTATCCTGGGAGATGAACGGCAAACAGGGCAGCATTCCCCTGCAGCGCCCTGCGCACCGCGACGTCGCCAGGACAATTCTGGATTTGCTGGCACAACAACAGGTGAGCCTGGACGCCATCGGTCACCGCTTTGTGCATGGCGGCAGCCTGTTCCATCAGACCACCCGGCTGAACGCCGAGGCGCTGGCAGGGCTGAAACAGTGCTTCCCGCTGGCGCCCATTCACAACCCCAATTCGTACAGCGTGATTGAGGTCTGTCTGGAGAAGCTGCGCGCAACGCCGCAATACGCCGTCTTTGACACAGCCTTCCACGCTCATCTGCCCGAAGCCGCCCGCCGCTACGCCATCCCGCAAAGGCTGGCTGAGCAATACGGCTTCCGCAAATACGGGTTTCACGGCTTGTCTTACCAGTATGTTTCGGCTCGGGCGGCGGAATGGCTGGGCAAGCCGCTGGAACAGCTCAAGCTGATTCTCTGCCATCTCGGCACAGGCGGTGCAAGCCTGGCGGCGCTGCGCAGCGGGCATTCGGCAGATACCTCCATGGGCTACTCGCCTTTGCCCGGGCTGGTGATGTCCACCCGCTGCGGCGATATTGACGCCGAGGTCGTGCTGGAGCTGGTGCGCAAAGGCTACACGGCGGATCAGGTCAGCCGTCTGCTCAATGATGAATCCGGCTTGCTGGGGCTTTCGGATGGATTTTCTTCCAATCTGGAAGAGATCATCAACGCCGCCGAACAGGGCAACGCTGCCTGTCAAAGCGCTTTTGAGGTCTATGTTCACCGCCTGCGCTTGTATCTGGGCGCGTATCACTGGCTGTTGAACGGCGCAGACGCCATCGTCTTCACCGATGACGTTGGACTGCGCTCATGGAAGCTGCGCGAGCAGGTGCTGAGCGGCGCGGAACAGCTCGGCGTCCTGCTGGACAGGCAAGCCAACCGCCTCGCTCCGCCGGAGCGCATCAGCGAGATACAACATCCGCAATCGCGCACGCGCATCCTGCTCATCCCGACCGATGAGGAACGCGTCATCGCCGAAGAGGTGGCGCGGCAGCTCAGCGGATAACTGCCGCGCCTCCCCGCTCGCTCGGTCTGCGGCGCGCTCAATCGGAAGGCGCAGGGTGGTTTTGAGTTTTTACGGAGCACTCTTGCGCGGGTAACCCAGATAGATTTCGTGGTGCCTGCCGCCCTTGCCCAGCCGTGAACGGTATCCCTGCCGGCTGGCGTAAGCGTGCATCCGCTCGAGCGTCTCCGGCTCGCTGGCATATGGACCGATGTGCATCACCTGCACGCACAGCCCCTCTTCAAAGGTCTCTAAGCGCAAACGGGAAAAGACGGGCAGGTCGCCGCGCTTTTTACGCAGTTGCGCCAACGCCTCCTGAAAGATGGGCTGGGTGACCAGCGGCGGCTGTAAAATCATCAGCGTCCATTTCCAGTTATCCCTTTCATCTTTTTTCCTCAAAAGCCTCCTGCTTTTTTGTGTACTCAGCGACACAAGCTGGTTTGCGGTATTTTCCCAAACCGTCATCGGTCTGCGCAGGGAAAACTTTACAAAACTGTCTATCCATATCATGCCGACGGGTTATATAATCAGTATAATCGCAAAACATACGGCAAGCGTCAAGACTGACTTTCACATGAGCACAAGCCTCAAAATTCTTTTGGTTGAAGACAATGAAAGTAACCAGGTGCTGATGATGCGGCTGCTGGGGCAGTTTGGTTATTCGGCGGCACTGGCAAAAAACGGCGCCGAAGCGGTCGAAAAAATCAAACAAGAAGATTTCGACGTGGTGCTGATGGATGTTCACATGCCGGAGATGGACGGTATCACCGCTACCAGGCTGATTCGCCAGCAGAAGCAAGACGCAAAGCAGCCCTATATCATTGCGGTTACCGCAGAAGCTTCGATGGATGAACAAAAAAAGTATCTTTCCGCCGGGATGAATGCATACCTGACAAAACCTTTCTCGATCGAAGAGCTGATCAAGCTTTTGAAGAAAGTGGAAAATCAAGCGGAAATTGCCCTCCAACCTTTACAGCCCGCAGCCGGCAGGCAAATTCCTGCAACACAAGCAGCCGCAACAGAGCGACAGGCAATTGACCTGCGCGTGTTGGAGGAATTTCGTACCATGATGGGAGAGGAAGGCGAGCAGGCGGTAAAAACCCTGATTACGCTGTTTCTCAAAGATTCGCTCAATTTGTGGAAACAGATTATCGAATATACGCAAAAGAAAGAATTTGATGACCTGAAAAGAGCCGCGCATACCCTGAAAGGGAATGCCAATCAAATTGGGGCATCTGCGCTGGCACAGTATTGCAGTCAGTTGGAGGACGCCGCAAAACAGCAGAATCAAACTGTGGCAATAACCATCTTAAGGCTGATGCGTGATGAATTGGCGGCGGTAAAGAATTTTCTGGAAAATTACATACTCACCTTACGCAGCCAATTGAACGGGATTGAGTTCCCGAAGAGCAGCGTAAGCCGATTGGATAGCGCGTACGTACAATTTTGATTTGAGAGCAAAGTGATTGAGTTTGGTGTTGCCTTTGAGCAGTTCAAGTT
>DAOTYY010000069.1:0-20692 GCA_034434695.1 Anaerolineaceae bacterium | reverse complement strand
ACCATCCAACAGGGAGGACAGCCCGGTCGCGGTGGTTTGCCCAAAGGCGCTTATCAGATAGTCGCTGTACAAGTCCAGGAGTTTGCCGTTTTTCATACACCAAGTTTACTCAAATCTGCGTAAGGTGAGTTAATAATTGTCAGCACCAACTCAACCCAGCGCGGTTTTCCAGAACGTGTACTGCGAAGAATCAATAATATACCAGGGGTTGCAGTGGCTATTCCAACCGTGCAGGTAAAAACATTACTTGCCGAGCAAATTTCGGCTGACCAAATTGATTTGAGTTTTTTCGGTGCAAGTATGGGCGGTTTACCCCTCTATGGTATCGATCCTGAACTGGATATTCGTGCCCGTGCTTATCGAATTTCAGAAGGGCGCTTTCTTTCCAATAATCACACGACAAATGAGGTTGTGCTGGTCAAGACTTACGCCGATCAAGAGGGGATTAAGCTGGGTGATTGGGTCAGCCTTCTATCCCCAAAGGGTGTTCAAAAGTTCAAAGTTGTAGGCTTTATGACAAAAGATGGCCCAGGTCAAATCAACAATGGAGCTTTTGGCGTGATCCCACTCAAAATTGCTCAAAATCTCTATGACCGTCAGGGATATCTAGATCAAATTGACATCGTCACTTCTTCAGCATATAGTAGTGCGGATGCGCTCGAAGCATTACGATCAGATATACAGGTACGATTAGGAAAAGATTACTCTGTTATTTATCCAGCATCTCAAGGCCGCCGCATGGTGCAAATGCTAGGTAGTTACCAGATCGGCTTAAATTTTCTAAGCGGTATTGCGCTTTTTGTAGGTGCTTTTCTCATTTACAATGCTTTTGCCATGACCGTTGTTGAGCGGACGCGCGAGTTCGGCATGCTACGAACTGTAGGTATGACTCGTTTTCAGGTCACGCGCCAAGTTGTCATTGAAGCATTAGTGTTGGGGGCTTTAGGTTCATCATTGGGCGCAGGGCTTGGGATTCTCCTGGCACGCGGCTTGACCCGATTGATGGGCATCATGATGAATCAAGAGATGGTTACCATTCTAATTGCTCCAGAAGTACTAATTACCAGTCTGTTGGTTGGGTTGATTGTTACAGTTTTAGCAGCTTTGATACCTGCATGGCAGGCTGGTCGTATCTCCCCTCTTGAAGCTTTGCGGGTGCGAGGAGCTGGAAAAGATAGCTGGCTGATTGTTCATGGTTGGAAGATTGGATCAGGTTTATTGCTGGCATCAATAGTTTTATTGATACTAAATCCCTTCCCCTATGACGTTCAGTTCCGTCTGGGCAGTTTTGTAGTTTTTGCGTTGTTTGGGGGAGCAACGTTAATTCTGCCCACTTCGGTCAGCCTCTGGGAACGGATCACTCGACCACTAATGCGTCACATTTATGGAAATAGTGGTCTCCTGGGAAGCAGTAACATCCAGAGAGCAAAATTACGAACCACCCTGACAGTGGCAGCACTGATGATCGGAATAGCAATGATTTTGATTGTGCGCGGCATGACAGAATCTTTTAGCGGTGATCTAAAAGAATGGATCAATGCTTATATTGGGGGTGACCTTTACGTCAGCTCCTCGGTCGGTTTGCGCCGCGATATTGCACGCCGCCTAGAGTCGGTTGAAGGTGTGGCTGTGGTGGCGCCAATTCGTTATCTGGAGATCAAGTGGATAAAACCAGATGGAGATGAGCAAGATTTGAGCCTGATGGCAATTGAGCCAATGCTGCATAGCCAGGTTACATCATTTATCTTCAGTGAGGAGACAACCAATCCTAGAATGGCAATCCAACGCCTAGCAGATGGCGATGCCGTTTTCATTTCAAGTGTAATTTCAGAGAAATACGGACTAAAAGAAGGCGATACAATTCGAGTGCGAACGCACATCGGCCCTAAAAACTTTGAGGTGGCAGCAGTGGTGGTTGATTTTTATAATCAGGGGCAAGTGATCCAAGGTAGTTGGGGTGATTTGCGCCGTTATTTTCGCGTGAACGACGCTACTGCATATATGCTCAAAGTTCAGAATGGGTTTGATGTAAAAGAAGTTCAAAACCGTATTGATGCTCTATATGGAACGCGTGACCGACTCATCATTGAGTCCAATCGGGAAATCAAGCAGCGCATTTCACAGTTGATGGATCAGGCATTTATCATGTTTGATGTATTGGCACTAATCGCCATGCTGGTAGCTTCGTTGGGTGTGATCAACACCCTGACAATGAATGTAATGGAAAGGACACAGGAAATTGGCATGCTGCGCAGTATAGGCATGACCCGCTGGCAGGTTGTATGGATGGTGCTGGCGGAGGCTGGACTCATGGGATTGATTGGTGGCATTCTTGGTCTCATTTTAGGGGTGATTCTTTCGCGTATTTTCATGCTTTCAATGGCTGCTATGTCAGGTTATAACTTAACCTATGTTTTTCCTATACAGGGTGTTGTAGTAGGATTGGTGATTGCATTGGCTGTTTCACAAATTGCGGCAATTCTGCCTGCTCGGCGCGCTGCTATGACACCAATCCTGGATGCAATTCACTACGAATAGTGAAGCTTAAGTATAAGTAAACGACTGTTTATTCAATCCTGCGCTTTGATCTCTCCCGCTTCCTGGACATCTACAAGGACACCGTCTATCATTCGGGGAATAATGTCTTTGGGATTCAGTTGCGAGACAGGCACTTTTCGACGCACTAGGACAATGAGAGCCGTCTCTTGCGTCAAGGCTGAGCCTTTACGTGCTAAACCAATGCCTACTCCAATGACATTCGCTTTCGATAAAAGCTCGGCTTCGTAGGCTTGTTTGACTTCTCGAACTTTCTGAATATTCGTTTGTGAATGCCCTTCGGAAGTGTTATGTTTATGATTCATCCGTGCACCTGAAACATGCTTAACCATTCTAATGCTGAGTTTAACTCAAAGAAATTGCACAACAACTTCTTATGTTGTCTCCATCAGTGACAAAATGCGTCTCATCATTTGCAAGTCATTCCTCAACAAACCCGCTCTAGGTAGACGCTGAAGAAGCGTTGCCCATGCAGGTTCTTTTTGGAATACCTGCTTGAAAATGGGTAATGCCTCTTCCAGCCTCCCCAATTCTGCAAGAGTAACTGCGTGCCAGAACGGCATTTCCACAATTGAAGGTGCCATTTGTGCAGCGGTGCGATACCGTTCAAGCGCCTCATCAATATTACCCTGACCAAGTTGCTGATCACCTGCATTCATCAACTCATAAGCCTGATGCAGAGTGGCCAAACGGCGCAGTTCGGCAATGGGTTGTGGATGATCTTCCACGCGCAGGTTGATCAGGGTATCCTTCCAGGGCTGCCCGCTGGGCTTATCAGCAACAACAAGCAGAGCGGCGCTTTGCTGACCGCGTATGTCACCACCAGCAGACTGTCCGGCTTCGAGCGCAGCAAGCAACCGTTCTGCCAAATCGCCTTTGGCTTTCTGGTAAGCTTCCGCCATAGCTTCCCAAACTGTGGCATTTGTCATCATGTTTGCCTGAACAGAGAAACCTTCACCGATATAATGCCCGGCGGCTTCAATACAACGCTCACCAGTGTGCACTGCCACCCTACCCTTCACATCCACCATGGCAACCTGACGCACGCTGCGCCCGCTATCCGCTTTTAGAAGCTCGGTGAGCGCTTCTGGAGCAGAAAAACCAGCTCTCATCAGGTCAAGTCCTAAAGGACCATAGCTGACTTCAACAACTGCTTGTGTAGCGACTGCACCAATGCCAGCCTGCGCCCAGGTGACCAACGAGCCAACGGAAAACCAGTGCGATTGTGCGGCAACACCTAACCGTCCGGTCTGCGGGTCACGCGCTATAATTGAAAATGTATGTGCAAGAGGAAAACGAAAATTTAAAATACTGATCATCTACACCTGCCATTTGCATTATACTCATTTTTAGCTTGATTAAGTCGGAGGCAAAGAATATGCAGTTAAGGGATCGTTTTCGGGGTTGTCTTCTTGGTCTGGCTGTAGGTGATGCACTTGGGGCAAGCGTTGAGTTTTATCCGCGCGGCAGTTTTGAACCATTGACCGATATGATTGGGGGTGGACATTTCAACCTTCTCCCCGGGCAGTGGACAGATGATACCTCTATGGCGCTTTGTCTGGCAACCAGTTTGCTGGAATGCAACGGGTTTGACGCGCTTGATCAAATGGAGCGATATTGCCGCTGGATGGAAACGGGGTACCTGAGCAGCACGGGGTATTGTTTTGATCTGGGTAGGACAGTGGCAAATGCGCTGAGGGAATTTCGCCGCAGCGGGAATCCATTTGCAGGTTCAACCCATCCTTATTCTGCGGGTAATGGCTGTATTATGCGTCTTGCACCTGTACCCATGTTTTATTATCCAGACCTCAACGCAGTAGAGCAATATGCAATGGAAAGCTGTCGAACCACACATGGGGCGCAGGAATGCCTGGATGCAAGCCGTTTATTTGCACGGATCATCTGTCGGGCATTGCTGGGCCGCTCAAAAAATGAGGTGATTCTTGGCGACAAGGAGAGCTTTGCCGGCAGCGAGAAGATTACAGCTATCGCCCGCGCGGCTTATCAAAGCAAAAGAAAAGAGGACATTCGAGGTTCCGGCTATGTGGTTGAAAGCTTGGAAGCGGCAATGTGGTGTTTCGCTCAGACGGAGCGGTTTGAGGATGCCGTTTTATTAGCTGCCAATCTGGGAGACGATGCCGATACCATTGCCGCCGTATGCGGACAGGTCGCTGGAGCATATTATGGGATGTCAGCAATACCGGCAGGCTGGTTAGAGAAACTAACTATGCGAGAAGAAATCACTGAACTGGCAGACCGCTTGTGGCTCAAGCACTCGCCTGAAACAAGGTGACAACAAACCGATGATCCTGTTAAAAATGGTAACTACAGCCTTTTTTGCTACTATATATGTTACAAAAATCCTGCCTGCAGCGCTTGACAAAGTCTTTTCTCTTTCTTATACTGTTAGTGAATACCATCACAAAAAGCTTGCATTGGCAAGCGAATTTTATCGCCTCATTAGGTACGTACAAACGTACATACGGATTGTATAAGTTTTTTCTTTTTACCTTTATCAGGAGAATAAAATGGCTGAGATAGCATATCAAACTGTACAAGAGATGGTATTTGGCAAAGCAGTCTACCCGGTTACCACACCAAGCGGAATTGTGATCGGTGGCGGATCGGTAATCCCGGAGGTGAATTACACTTTGCCCCCAATGGTTATTAATGAGAACACCTACCGGAAGTCCGCCTGCGTTATCGCGAGATGACCAGACGCATTCTCCAACGCGCTGTAGAGCTGAAACAAGAAACTCTGGTATTGGAATTTGAACAACTCTACGAGCTAACTCAATACCCTCATTGGGGCGCTTACGTGACCAGTGACATCAAAGAAGTAATGGAAGAGTTTAACCGCACTCATGGTGTGAAATCAGCTTTACGAGTAACCATAGCTGATATCCGCGACAAGGAACGCCCGCCACGCATGCGTAGCGGCGAACCGATGCAAGCTATGTTGAAAGCATTTGATCAGTGTGCCGCTGCCGGCGCAGATATTCTATCCATCGAAAGCACTGGCGGCAAAGAACTTACTGACCGTGCTCTTTTGGACGGTGACCTTGGGGGCTTGGTCTATGGGCTGGGTGTTCTTGCTGCTAACGACATGGCTTATCTATGGGATCATATTGTGGAAATTGCTCACAGACACCGTGTCATCGCTGGAGGCGATACTGCCTGCGGTTTTGCCAATACTGCCATGCAATTGGCGCATCAGCGTATGTTGCCCAAAGTACTGGCAGCGGTTGTCCGGCTGATGGCAGCACCGCGCTCGCTGGTAGCAATTGAACGCGGTGCAACCGGCCCGCTCAAGGATTGCGCTTACGAAAACCCCATTCTCAAAGCTATCAGCGGCGTGCCTATCAGTATGGAAGGTAAAACCAGCGCCTGTGCCCATTCTTCACCCTATGGCAACCTGGCAGCCGCTGTATGTGACTTATGGAGCAACGAATCGGTGCAAGATGTCAAGCTATTGAGCGGTTATACTCCTGAAATCTTTACCGAGATGCTAATCTATGACTGCCGGCTTATGAATACAGCTTTACGGCAGAATGCAGGTGGGATCATGCGGGATCTGCTGGTGCAATCCGACCACAAGATGGACATTCAATCGCTGGTCATGGATTTAGAGGTCTGTTTTGAGGCTGCACGCCGCATTAAAGAATCTGGCGCAGACTCGTATGCGCGCACACTTGCCATGACCCGACTGGCGCTAGAAGTCTTAATGAAAGCTTATCAGGATAACGTGGTAGAATTTTCCCGCAGTGAAACCCGCTGGCTTAAGCAGTTGAATGAAGCCGTACAATCTCTGCCCACCGAACCGGGCGAACTGCGCAACCATTTGAAAGCAGAATATATTTCACTGTTTATACCAGCCGAATATGGGCTGTGGAACTAAAAATATATACATACGGAGGACATAAACATGGAGGCGATATTACAAGCAATTTATGACGGCATTATTGATGGAAACAAAGATCAGGTAACTGCTAAAGTTCAAGAGGCTCTGGACAGTGGCTTGCCACCAGAGATAATCTTGAATCAGGGCATGGTAGCTGCCATGACTGAGGTGGGAAGGTTGTTCGAGGAAGGTGAGTACTTTGTTCCAGAAATGCTGGTTGCTGCGCGTGCCATGCAGGCAGGACTAGCATTACTTAAGCCCAAATTGGTACAAGCAGATGTCAAAGCAGCAGGCAAGGTAGTGGCTGGCACTGTAAAAGGCGACTTGCATGATATTGGCAAAAATCTGGTCTGCATGATGCTGGAAGGTGCATCTTTTGAAATCATTGACCTTGGGTCAGATGTAAGCCCAGAGCAATTTGTTGAAGCAGTCCAGGCTCACAAGGCAGACATTGTGGCAATGTCTGCTTTACTCACTACCACGATGCCCAACATGAAAGTCACCATTGACGCATTGAAAGCGGCTGGAATACGCGACAAGGTTAAGGTAATGGTCGGCGGCGCCCCTGTGACCCCTGAATTTGCTCGCGAAATTGGTGCAGACGGCACTGCCCCGGATGCCAGTCAAGCGGTCACACTGGCAAAGTCACTGATAGGCATCTAGAATTAGAGGAGTAGCACTGTGGTCGAGCCATTATCACCTAACGGCAGGCACCTGCTGCAAACTGTCCTGCGGCATGAAAAAACCGAGCAAGTCCCCTGGGTACCTTTTGCGGGCGTTCATGCCGGGAAATTGAAAGGATATAGCGGGCGGGAAATCCTCACCAATGGAGACAAACTTTTTGAATCCCTGCTGATGGTCAATGAGGTATATCAACCGGATGGTCAGCCGGTCGTGTTTGACTTGCAGGTTGAAGCTGAGATTCTGGGATGTCAGTTGCTCTGGGCAGAGGCTGCACCACCCTCGGTTGCCTCACATCCATTGGCACAAAATTTAACCATTCCCGACCACCTGCCACAGCCAGACGAAGGACGCTTGCCAATGATTCTGGATGTGATGCGGCGCATGAAGAAAGCTGTTGGCGAAAAAACCGCCCTCTTTGGGTTGGTTACCGGACCATTTACACTTGCTTCGCACCTGCGCGGTACAGATATTTTCTTGGACAGTGTTGACCATCCAGATTTCCTTACCGATTTGCTTGCCTATACTCAACAAGTCGCTCTGCGTATAGCAGACTACTATATCGAAGCTGGCATGGATGTTATTGCAATTGTTGACCCGCTGGTGTCACAAATCTCGCCGCGCCATTTCAAACGTTTTATGAGCGAACCATTTAGCACTGTTTTTGATTATCTACGGAAGAAAGAAGTCTTTTCTTCGTTCTTTGTCTGTGGTGACGCAACTAAGAACATTGAAGTCATGTGCCAGACCAATCCGGATTCGATCTTCATTGACGAAAATATTGACATGGTTGCGGCAAAACAAATAACCGACCGTTACAATATCACACTGGGTGGCAATATTCCCCTGACCACGCGAATGTTGCTTGGAACTCAACAGGATAACATGGCATACGTGATTGATTTACTGGACAAACTTGACCATCACAATCTGGTCATTGCTCCAGGCTGTGATATGCCATATGACGTACCAATGGAAAATGTGATTGGTGTCATGCGTGCTGTGCGTGAAACAGAACATACACGCCAGATTCTGAAAACCTATCAGAGCGTTGAAGTAGACTTAGAAGTGACGCTCCCGGATTATGCCAGTCTTAAGCGTCCGCTGGTTGAAGTATTCACCATTGACTCAGATACCTGCGCTGCCTGCTCGTATATGTATAACGCGGCTAAACGTGCTGCCCAAGAGCTGAACGACTCAATTGACGTGGTGGAATATAAGATCACCCGACCAGAGAATGTTGCACGGGTCAAGAAGTTGGGCATCGCCCACTTGCCATGTATCCTAATTAATGGCGAGTTGAAATTTTCATCCATCATTCCAAGCACGCGCGAATTACTGGAGGAAATTGCCAAGGTTTCCCATGAATAGTACCTATCGCTTGCATCTGGTAGGAGGCTTTCTTGGCAGCGGTAAAACCACTGCAATCATCGCTGCCTCTAAAACCTTAATCCAGCGCGGTCTGAAGATCGGCGTGGTCACCAATGATCAGGGCAAATATCTGGTGGACACAGCATTCTTCAGGCTATCGGACTTACCAACCGTAGAAGTGAGCGGTGGATGTTTTTGTTGTAACTACGGCGACTTGGAAGAGCAAATCCACACGCTCGAACAACAGGTTAAGCCAGATGTCATTTTTGCTGAATCGGTGGGGTCGTGTGCCGACTTGGTAGCAACTGTTGTCAAGCCGTTACTACAATTACGTCAAACAGCCTACACCCCTGCTAGTTTTTCTGTATTTACCGATGCCCGCTTGTTATGGCTGCGTTTGCTAGATGAACCATTACCATTCAGCGATAACGTGCTCTATATCTTTGATCAGCAAATCGAAGAAGCAGACCTGTTGGTTGTTAACAAGACAGATTTGTTGCCCACCCAAGCACAGCAGGAAGTTATTCAACTGGCAAAACAACGTTACCCTAACAAGGAAGTCATCGGTCAAAATTCGCTCGCGCCAGGGGGAGTAAATACATGGTTGGATAGAATTGAAAACAGATTTTCTCTGCATTCTATTGCATCCTTGTCCATAGATTACCAAAGGTACGGCACAGGTGAGGCGCAACTGGCATGGCTGGATCAAACTTTGACTTTATCGGTACCTTCCAGCCATGCCAGAATCGCAATCATTGAGGCAATAGAGAATATTTTGAGTACATTAAGAGAGCGCAAAGCCGCAATCGGACATATCAAGTTCCTGATCAGTGACAGCTCGAACGCGGGCATAAAACTCAGCTTCACGACCTTAGAAACACCTGATTGGATCGAACGTTTACCTTCACTGCAAAGCGGCGAAACCCGCCTGACAATCAATGCACGTGTTGAAATGGATGCAGTGACACTACAACGAGTGGTTCATACCTGTTTTGAACGGGCGGTGAAAAAACATGGCGGTTCTCTGTGCATTGAGCAGAGCGAAGCATTCCATCCCAGATTTCCCCAGCCGACTTACCGAATGAGCAATTCATCATAAAACTCATATCCGAGATGCTCAACCTTCTCATTCCCTGCTGTCCATATGAAAATTGAGGGTATCGAACGCTCATATTTGATACGGAACAGGAAAAATGTTGCCTTCCCAGCATATCTGGGAGACGGTTAGCTTTTACGACGCAAATGAGCTTACTTATCCTCGCTGCGGTATCAACGATAATGCATACTCCACAATCATACCGGGAATATCTACACCGGTTAGGGGGACAGTCGAATGATATTCCATTGTATGGTTAACCTCATTGACCAAATAACCACGCTCCGGGTCTTCCAGAATATCTATAGCAATCACTCCACCGCCAACAGCCTGCGCTGCTGCCACGCTGATGCGATCCAGCTCCGTCGTCACCGGACAGATTTCTGCTTTGCCACCGCGAGCAGTATTGGTAATCCAGTGATCCGAACTACGATAGATTGCACAAACCGTGCGGTCACCGATGACAAAAGAGCGAATATCTCGACCAGGCTTTTTGATATATTCCTGAATATAAAACACTGAATGCTGAAATGACCCCAAGATGTCTTTGTGTTCAAGAATTGCTTCAGCAGCCTCACGATCATTAATTTTTGCTAGCAGCCGCCCCCAGGAACCGATAACCGGCTTAAGCACCACCGGATAACCAATGCGTTCCATGGTTTCCAGCGCCGCTTCCGGGGTGAAAGCCACCCACACCTCCGGCTGCGGCACGCCAGCGCGTTGCAACGCCACTGAAGTTGCCAGTTTATCGCCGCAAGTTGCCGCCACATGTGCCATATTGACCGTTGGAATCCCCCAGGCGTTCAAAACCTGAGAAACATACAATCCATTCTTATATGAAAGACTACGTTCAATCACCACATCATATTGCATCCATGCAGAAGGATCAGAAATCCTCAAAGCCACTTCACGATCGTCAATACGATCATAAGAAATTGCACGCCGTTCCAAAGCTTCAAACAGCCATTTTTCCTCAACGCGCACCCGCGAATATAACACGGCAATTTTCACCATTTAGCTACCTCCCAATCCACTCAACTGTTCAAGCGTTTTATGATCGCCTTTAAGATCGTCTCAGTCGTTGTGTCTGGATTCAGCCGATTCTCGGATACTTCCAGATCAAACGTAAGCGCCTGCCGCACAGCACCTTCGATTTGTTCAGCAATTTGCGGAAGCTTCCAGTGATAACGTACCAACAGAGCGGCGCTTAAGATCGCAGCCATTGGATTAGCGATGCCCTTTCCGACAATATCTGGTGCTGAACCGTGTACCGGCTCAGCAATAGCGATTTCATCCCCCCAGTTGAGTGAGGGCGCCAATCCCATTCCGCCACACCAAAACGCTGCCTCATCTGAAAGAATATCACCGAATAAATTGGTTGTTACCAGTACGCCAAAAGTTTGTGGTTGACTCACCAGTTGATAAGCTGTTGTATCTACCAATAACTCATCTAATATCCAATTTTCATCTGGATGACGCATTTCCTGCACGACAGCGCGCACCGTGTCACGAAACAATCCATCGGTTAACGGCAGAATGTTGGCTTTGTGGACAATGGTCAGCCGTCGATATTTTTCTGCGCGCAGTATCTCCACCGCCTTCCGTCCAATACGATGCGAAGCACGTCGCGTGATCACCCGTTCAGCCACCGCGCCGTCTCCTTCCAGTCGTTCTCGTCCAGCATACAACCCTTCGGTATTTTCACGTACAATAACTAAATCCACATCCTGACGCGGTGAAAGACGCGGCAGACTGCGCACTGGACGAATATTTGAGTACAAATCCAGTTCCTGACGCAAAGTCAGGATGGCACTGCGATAACCTTTCACCTTGTGAGCAGGAGACGAGACTGCCCCAAACAGTGCCGCACCGCACTCACGCACATCGGTGAACGTCTCCGCCGGAACTGCACACCCTTGTTCTTGAAAGGTCTGCCAACCAGCCCGTGCCTTACGAATGTGCAAATCCGGCAAGACAACTTTCAACACTTCCACCGCAGCCGGAATGACTTCTTTGCCAATGCCATCCCCTTCTATCACACACAATGCGGGCATTGTTCATGCCTCCCCAGGAAAGCGTCCATAGGCGCGGACATAGGCAATGATTCCACCTGCCGAAAGGATATCGCGCGCAAAAGGCGGGATTTCTGGCAACTGGAAGACTTGCTGCCCCCGAATTAGCCGCCCATTGGGAATATCCAATGTGACCTCGTCGCCATCTTGAAGCGCCTCGACAATCTCAGGGGCTTCAAAAAGTGGAATGCCCAAGTTGAGCGCGTTACGGTAAAAAATCCGCGCAAAGCTCAGCGCAAAGATCGCTCCTACTTTCCGCCGGCGTAAAGCTTCCACAGCATACTCGCGCGATGAGCCACAACCAAAGTTCTCCAGCGCAACAATCACATCACCTGGTTGAGCAGTTTTTGCAAACTCTGGGCGCGCTTCAATAAACGCGGCTTCGCCCACGTCTGCATCCGGACGCATATAAGGGGCGTAACGACCAGGCACAATCTGGTCAGTGTCAATATCTGCGCCAAATTTCCACACTCTAGCCATGTTGTCCTCCTTTTTTCTATTAAAGTTCACGCGGATCGGCGATATAACCTTTTAGTGCAGTTGCAGCCGCAACAGCGGGCGATGCCAGATAAATCTGCGCTTTTGGTGACCCCATGCGTCCCTTGAAGTTACGGTTGGCGGTTGAAAGACAGATATCATCTTCACCCAGCGTCCCCTGATGCCGCCCCATGCACATCCCGCATCCGGGAGTAGTCAGGGTTGCCCCAGCTTCCAGCAAGATGGAAAGCGTGCCATCCTGTGCAGCGCGATTCAGCTCACGGCTGGAGGCAGGTGTCACAATCAGGCGTACACCACTGGCAATACGCCGTCCACGCAGAATATCCGCTGCAATGCGCATATCTTCATAACGTCCGTTTGTGCAAGTGCCAAGGAACACCACACTCACCTTCGTTCCGGCAACATCTGAAAGGTCAGCCACATTATCCACTTCATGTGGAATAGAGACCTGTGGTTCTAATTCATTTAAGTTAATCTTCATTGTTTTGGCATAAACTGCTTCAGGATCAACACAGAGCCAAGCCGGAGCTGGAAACTCATTTGCAATCACCCCGGTTGGCGGGACAATTCCAGCCTTAGCGCCCATTTCAACTGCCATGCTCGCCAGTGTTTGCCTTCCAGCAAGAGGCATCCAATCCAGCCCGTGATACTCAACCGCCATGTAATTTGCCCCATCAATGGTGATTTCCCGGCACAACTTTAGCGCCAAGTCTTTGGCATCCACCCCAAGACGGAAATGACCCTCGACAATGATCCGAAACGTTTCGGGAACGCGCAGCCAAGTTCGTCCCGTTGCCCAGGCTAAAGCCACATCGGTTGATCCCATCCCGGTGCCAAAAGCACCTACTGCGCCGTAGCTGGTTGAATGTGAATCGGAGCCAATCACCACTTTTCCTGGCATGGCAATCTTTTCTTCCACCAGCACCTGATGACAGATACCCCGTCCGACATCAAACAGGCGAATGTTCTGTTCCTGTGCAAAACGCCGCACCAGATTTTGCGCATCCGCCGTTCCAACCGTTGAAGCCGGCGCAACATGATCCATTGAGAATACCAACCGCTGCGGATACTTAACCTTCTCCACTCCCAGTTCCTGGCGCAGAATCTTGATAATTCCTGGTGTCAACGAATCGTGGCTCATCACAACGTCCGGTTCAATTACCACAAATTCTCCGCTCCGCACGGTCCGACCGGCAGCATAAGAAAGAATCTGTTCACTCAAGGTTTGTCCCATAGCTTCCTCCTATACGTCTAGATGTACCGGCTGGTCGGTAACGGTTTTCGTTTCAACATTACCATTTACCGCCTGTTCATGGGTATATAACAAGCGATCCACTTCATCCAGCGTGAGCTGTTGAGTATCTGCCATCGCTTTGATCTGCTCGGTGATGCGGCGGATTTCTTCATCGCTGAGTTGCAAGCCTAGCTGATCAGCGCGGTGGCGGATGGCATTCCAACCGGTTAGACGGTTGGCGATATGAATATAACGGTGCAAGCCAAAATCTTCTGGTTTGAGAATCTCATAAGTTGAGGGATTGTTCAACACTGCTTTGGCGTGAATGCCAGCCTTATGAGTGAACGCCGCAAAACCTGTGATGTAATTATTGAAAGGAATATCCACATTTACCAGACGAGCTACCGCCTGATCCAGATGCATCAGCAAAGGCAAATGATACTTAGCAACCAGCGCTGGGTTGACGGCATACATACGCGCAATGAATCCACCCAATGGGGTGATACCGTTTCGCTCCCCAATTCCCAGCACACTGGTATCCACATGCGTCGCCCCGGCTTCCAGAGCAGCAAAAGCATTGGCAATTGCACATCCGGTATCATTGTGACCGTGAAACTCAATATCTGCCTTGACACGGGAACGCAGTTCTTTGACCAGCTCATAAATCTGTCGCGGTGTGCCGATACCAACCGTATCTGCTACACCTACCCGATGTACCCCCATTTTGTCCACTGCTTCATAGACGCGAAAAAGGTCTTCCGGGTTACTGCGCAGGCTGTCCTCGGTGCTGAAGCGAACCTCAACGTTTTGCTTTGTCAGATATTCAATGACGGTTTGTGCCAGCTCAATGATCTCCTCAATACTTTTTCCATGACTGAACTGCCGCAGGTAAGAAGACGTACCAATCACGACATCCACCCCATCTACACCAGTATCAACAGCGAGCTTAACATCTTCCAACGCACAGCGCGTATGAGTAAGCGTCTTTGCCCGCAGACCCAATCTGGCGATTGCACGGCAATCCTTCTCACTCTGCGGCGAAGCAGCAGGGGTAGTCAACTCAATGTACTCGACCCCAAAAGCATCCAACAACGTGGCCAGACGTATTTTTTGCTCGGTAGTGAAAAAGGCATTGACAAATTGCTCGCCCTCTCGCAGGGTTGAATCAATAATGAAAAATTTTTCGATACTCATTTGACACCTCTCAATCTCCTGTACTGGTTATTATTGATCTCAAAACAGTTTTCTGTTCCACATGATAAAAACAAACGGGCTTGCCAGATTTCTGGTAAGCCCGCTCTCACTTTAATTGACCACAAGCTTAAGCGCAACTTACCAGACATACATCCGGCTTCTTCTCCTTACCCGACTTCTTGTAATACATCAAGAAATCCATCATTTCTACCTCACCATCATTCGCTTCTCAAGCAGCAGTGTTCATGAGGGTCTCTAGCACCTGTGTTAAGACACTTACCCCCGTCAGGTATTCACTGATCCGCAGGTGTTCATGGGGCGTGTGGTCGAGACTGGAGTCACCGGGTCCGTAGGCAACCACCGGACAATTCCAGAGCGGGCCAACCAGATTCATATCGGAAGTGCCTGTCTTCAGCGAGAAAGCCGGCTGTCCCCCTGCATTGCGAATAGCAGAAAGAAACGCGCGCACTAGCGGAGTATTCTTCTCGGCGCGATAAGCCGGGATATAATCGTCTACAAACCGCTCTCCTGTTTGCATGACATCATCCAGCAAAACCTCTAAAGCAGCCTGATTCACTTCTGGCGGAAGTCGCAGACCAATGCGCATTTCAACTGTCTCAGAATATTCATCGGGAAACGTCTGAATACTACGCAAAGTGGGTGTCAACTGATCAAATACACGTTCTTTGCCTTCGTTCCATTGCGCAACCGCACTGCTTAGCCGATTCCAGAAGCTAACGGCGGCTTCGCAGGCGCTTGTACCATTTGTAGCAGTGTGAACCATCGGCTGAGTGAGCCGATAGCGAAACCAGTAGCTGCCTTTGTATCCCAATGTCACATGGGCCCAGCCGCTTGGCTCTCCGATAATAACCATTTCGGGCGCAGGATGAGTCTGGCAAATGTGCTTTGCGCCGCGCGAATCTCCTTCCTCGCCCACCGCGCCAATGACCGTAATACGCCAATCTTGTGCAAGCCGCGCTGCTGCACCGGCAGCAACAAAACAAGCCAATGGGCCTTTTGCATCCACTGCACCCCGGCCATATAGAACGTCGCCTTCCCATCGTACAGGAATTACACCAGGTACCGTATCAATGTGCCCCAGTAACAGAATCTCTCGGTTACCATTGCCGCGGCTGCCCATCACATTGCCAACCTCGTCACACCGAACCTCGAACCCCATTGCCCGCATGCTCTCGGCAAGAAAGCCAACTGCCTGCTCTTCCTTTCCTGTCGGGCTGTAATATGCCAGCAACCCCGGTAACAAAGCCAACGGGTCTCTCATCACTCGCCTCCTTCAGATAGCGGTTTGGACAGCACTTTACGAACGGAATCAACTACCTGAGCAAGCTCCTCTTGTTCAATCACCAATGGCGGCAAAAAGCGCATAACGGTCAATCCTGCGGGCAATGCCATGACACCTTCCTGCATCAACGCCTGTAAATAGGGAGTAACCTTCTGTTTCAGTTCCACACCAACCATCAACCCCAATCCACGCACCTCACGTATCAGAGGTGATTCAATCTGTGCCAATTGCTTGCGGAACCACTCTCCCAGTTCGGCAGCGCGTTGCGGCAATTGGTGCGCTTCAATATAGTCAAGCGCTGCAAGCGCCGCTGCGCAGGCAAGCGGATTTCCACCAAAAGTTGAGCCATGTACATGCGGGGGAAGTTCGCCCAGTTTCTCCGCCAACAACGTTGCGCCCATTGGCATCCCGCCAGCAATGGATTTTGCCAGACAGAGGATATCCGGTTGCAGCTCATAATGTTGAAAAGCAAACATTTTGCCGGTTCGACCAAATCCGGTCTGCACTTCATCAAGAATCAACAACGCGCCGCGCTCATGGCATATTTGTTGCGCTCCCTTAAGAAATTCAGCCTTGCCAGGGTTGACACCGCCTTCACCCTGTACCACTTCGAGGAGCACCGCCGCCGTTTGCTCATTCACAGCCTGATTTAACGCTGCAAGATCATTATAAGGAACATGTCGAAAACCCGGCACCAGCGGCTCAAAAGGTGCACGGTATTTTTTATCCCAAGTTGCCGAAAGAGCACCCATGGTGCGTCCGTGAAAGCCGCGCATGCAAGCAACCACTTCGCTTTTTCCAGTAAGCAGACGTGCAAACTTCAACGCCGCTTCGATAGCTTCCGTGCCAGAATTACACAGGAAAAGGCGTGACATGCCGGTCAATGTGCATAAGCGCTCTGCCAACGCAGCGCGCCGGTCATTAAAGAATAATTCCGGACAACTGATGAGCGTCTGTGCCTGTTCAGCGATTGCCTGTGCCACTGCAGGATTGGCATGACCAACATTCGCTGCTCCATGTCCACCAACGCAATCAATATATTCGCGCCCATCCGCATCCCAAAGACTCGCTCCCTTGCCGCGTACAATGACCACCGGGCGTTTGCTATATACACCAGTACTGTGTGCAAGCTCCACCTGGCGAAAAACTTCTGAAAGTCCAACTTCGGATTTTGTGGCAGAAATCATCTCAACCATGATAACTAACTCCAATCGTTAAGAAATCACCGTACCTTTGCCTGCCAGTGCATCCAGAACAGGATGCTCAACGCGTCCATCGGCAAAGATCACTTTGGAAACGCCCAGCTCAAGCGCCTCGCTGGCACCTAACACTTTTTTCTTCATCCGTCCTTCGGCAAAGGAAATCGCCTGTTCCAAGCCAACACGTGGCAGGTGCGGGATCACCGTGCTTTCATCCGGATAATTACGCATCAACCCTGGAACATTGGTCAGAATAACCAACTGATCTGCCTGCACAGCACCAGCCACCATCGCCGCTGCCCGATCAGCATCCACATTAACTGCCTCGCCAACCGGCGAAATCGCCAGCGGTGCAATCACCGGTGTCAGTCCTGCGTCCAGCAATAATCGCAGCAGTGACGCATTGACCTGTTCAATTTTTCCGGTATAGTCATCGCGCAGCATTCGCTGCCTGCCGTTCTCCACAATACGGATGGCTTCTTTACGCTGAGCAAGGATCAGCCTGCCATCCACTCCTGAAAGTCCAAAAGCATTCACCCCGGATTTTTGCAACCGTTCCACCAGCAACGTATTAATGCGCCCATTGGTCACCATAGCAAAGATTTCCAGCGTAGTGCGGTCGGTGTAGCGGCTAGTGAAACCGGAAACACTGGTAACGAAACGCGGCGGATAACCCAGTTTTGTAGAAATCTCATTCATCTCTGCCGAACCGCCATGCACCACCACTACCTTCTTTCCTTGCTGGATCAATGCGCTCAAGTCTGCACAAATTGCTTCTATCGCTACACCCTGTGAACCACCGATTTTGACCACCAGCATCAATACGCCTCCT
Organism: Anaerolineaceae bacterium; assembly: GCA_034434695.1. GTDB lineage: Bacteria > Chloroflexota > Anaerolineae > Anaerolineales > Anaerolineaceae > DYEC01. Next base: position 2,755 of record DAOTYY010000069.1, on the reverse strand, counting down.
AAATCGGATGCAAACCGCTAAATTCCAGCCCGGCAGTTTCATCAAAACCACACATCAGGTTCATCGCCTGTACAGCAGACCCTGCCGCGCCCTTCATCAGGTTATCAATCGCCGCCATGCTAACTACATGACCACTTGCTGGATCAAGGTCGAAGCCAACATCCACGTAATTGCTGCCTGCCAGCACCTTTGGCTCCGGGACACGGTAAATGCCGCGCCGGTCTTTGACCAGCCGCACAAAAGGCTCAGCTTCCGCCCAAGCGCGATAGGCGCGCCACAAATCTTTTTCATTGACGCCGGGTTTAACAAACGCGTGCGCGGCTGCAAGCGCGCCGCGCACGATGTCCACTGATGTCATCGTCAGGTGAACATCCTGCAAACCCAGCTCTTGCATCACTTCAGCCGTGTGGCGATGTCCAAACGAGGAAAAAGTACGAATGATACCACTGCGTTCGGGATGATGTGAACCGGGATTCGGTGTTGCGCCACCTTCGGAGGAACCCACTTTGATCTCCACAATGATCGGGCGGCTTCGATCAAGAAAGTCATTTGCCAGTAAAGGATAAAGCGCTAGGATTACAGCCGTTGCATTACAACCCACACCGCTGACATACGTTGCATTGCGTATTTCTTGCCGGTGCAGTTCAGGCAGCCCATACACAAATTTGTCCAACCACTCCGGCGCTGCATGTTCGTGCTCGTAATATCGCCGGTAAAGCTGTGGGTCGCGAAGACGGAAATCTGCTGCCAGATCAATCAGACGCGGCGCAAGACTGGCATAGTATTCAATGTTTTTCTGGCTTTCGCCATGCGGCAGGGCAAGGAATAACAAATCGCAAGGCTCTAACACTTGACGTGAAGAAAACTTCAACTGTGTTCGTTTGCGCAGGTTGGGATGCTGCTGATAAACATACTCGCCCAGGTGACTCTCGGAAGTCGCCTGTTTAACCTCTACCTGAGGATGATCAAGCAACAGACGCAGCAACTCACCACCTGCATAACCAGAAGCGCCAACAATAGATACTCTCATGCCATACCTGCCGAAAAACGGAATGAATGAGCAGGCACACTCACTGTCTGCGGTACAGACATTACTGGGAAGGGTAAAGCCTGAGCGGGTACAATTGTTTTAATATCGCCGCGTGCCACAGCAATTGTATAGTCCACGATGATGCCCGCAATATCCACACCAGTGGTCGGCGCTAGCGTATGAAATTCCATCGTATGATTGACTTCATTGACCAGATAACCGCGTTGCGGGTCTTCAAGCACATCTACCGCCAGAACGCCGCCGCCAACCGCTTTCGCCGCCGCGACGCACAACTCATTCAACTCTGGCGTAACCGGGCAAACCTCACCCTGTCCACCGCGGGCTGTGTTTGTAATCCAGTGTGGTGAGGTACGATAAATGGCGCAGATCGTTTCATCCCCGACTACCATAGCACGGATGTCCCGTCCGGGTTTTTCGATATATTCTTGAATATAGAACACTGAATGCTGATATGACCCTAATGTTTCTTTGTGTTCCAAAATCGCCTCGGCAGCATCACGGTCATTGATTTTTGAAAGCAAGCGTCCCCATGAACCTACCACCGGCTTCAGAACTACTGGATATCCCAGTTCTTCAATTGCCTGAAGAGCAGCCTCAGCAGTGAAAGCAACTTTGATGCGCGGCTGAGGGATGCCCGCCCGTGCCAATGCGGCAGATGTTGCCAGTTTGTCCCCGCACACCTGTGCCACATGAGCCATGTTCACTGTGGGAATACCCCAGGCATTCAGTATTGAAGTGACGTAAAGCCCACGCACAAAGGAAAGACTGCGCTCAAGAACAACATCGTACTGGGACCACGAACCCGGATCGGCAATCTCCAAATGAATATCGCCATCATCAATACGCTCAAAGGCAACACCGCGCTTTTCAAGACTGGCAAGCAACCACTTCTCCTCTACACGTACACGCGAAAGTAATAACCCGATCTTCATACGCCGCCTCGCTTTGCCTTATTCGCCCCAATCTTCTTCTTCCATCGGTGCCAGCGCAAGCTCAAACGGCTCCAGGCTGATCACCTCAAGGTCTACGCCGCAGTCAGAGCAGACAACAATCTCACCTTCAATGACATCGTTGAAAGTCAGTTCTGCATCGCACTCAGGGCAGTGACCAGTCAATTGTGTTGTCATAGTTACCTCCTCAAAAAGAATAATTCCTAGCTATAAAAAATCCCTCTCCATACGGGAGAGGGATTTGATTACAAAATGCTTTTTTGGTACAGATCAGGCTTTTGAAACACCAAATGCCCGCTCTCCCGAAGAGTGGGTATGTCGCGGGCTCTTTCGCTTGGGTAAATAAGTTAACACCACTGAACTCATACTGGAGTTTATTTTACAGATATTAATAACATTGTCAAGTGATAATTTGGTCGTTTTACGACCTGTTTATGTAAAATTTTGTTTAATTGTGCTCTTCGATTTTTCCTGCCAAATATCTTACCGCTATCACGAGTTTATAGCGCAGTTTTCAATCTTTGAAGGATCCGCCATGCTAACACAATCTTAACGGAACGGTATTTTCTGCAGCAAAAAATCCATTGCCAGGAGTGCAGAGAAAACAAAACTACTTATTCACTCACCTTACGCAGCCAATTGAACGGGATTGAGTTCCCGAAGAGCAGCGTAAGCCGATTGGATAGCGCGTACGTACAATTTTGATTTGAGAGCAAAGTGATTGAGTTTGGTGTTGCCTTTGAGCAGTTCAAGT
>DAOTYY010000068.1:0-14112 GCA_034434695.1 Anaerolineaceae bacterium | reverse complement strand
AACTGCTCAAAGGCAACACCAAACTCAATCACTTTGCTCTCAAATCAAAATTGTACGTACGCGCTATCCAATCGGCTTACGCTGCTCTTCGGGAACTCAATCCCGTTCAATTGGCTGCGTAAGGTGAGTGATTAATTTATTAGGAGAACAAATCAACATTGCAATTACAAGAGCGAACTTATATGAAAAATTACGCGAAAGTGAAACCTCTTACCGCACTTTGGCAAATAACCTGCCAGGCATTGTTTATCGCGTCCATTTGGAAAAAGATGAGGCAACAGAATTCTTCAATAATGGTTTGTTTGAGTTGACCGGCTTTGCCCAAAATGAGCTAATGATAAACCGCAGGGGATTAAATGTGTTAGAGTCACTCATCATTCCACAAGATCGTAAAAAAATACGCTCTGCCATCCAGCTTTCCATTACCCGGGGTCAACCTTTTGAAGTTGAATACCGGATCCGACATAAAAATGGCAGCCTTCGATACTTTGCTGAACGCGGCCGCCCAATCCTAAGTCTTCAAAATAAACCCTTGTACATTGACGGGTTTATTTTTGACATCACAGAACGCAAGCAGAATGAAGAGCGGTTATCACGAGCCGCACTTCAAATGGAATCGCTTTACACCACTTCATTAGCTATTAACTCAAATACCAACCTCACATCTCTATTGAACTATGTCATCAAACAAGCTGTCCTGATGTCTGGTACTTCAACAGGCTGCCTGTATCTGATTAAGCCCGATCAACAAACCCTCGAAATGGTTGCATCCTATAACCTTCCGCCCAGTCTAGCAGGTATTAAATTACAATTTGGTGAAGGTTTATCCGGAAAAGTTGCTCAAAGCGGTGAAACCATGTTTTTAACAAATTATTCCAAATGGGAGGGTCGTGCTATCCCTTTTGAACAGATAACCACCCGGCGTGTGCTTGCAGTTCCATTGAAAGTGAAGGGACATATTATTGGGGTCATAAATGTTGCTGATAAAAAAATACCGACCCGTTTAGTATGGAGGAAATCCGCTTGCTAACACTTTTTGCTGATCAGGCGGCAATTGCAGTGGAAAATGCCCAGCTATATGCCCGACTTGAACATCAAGCGATTGTAGATGAGCTAACGGGCTTATACAATCGAAGAGCATTGATGGAACTTGGAAAACGCGAAGTGGACCGGGCAAGACGTTTCCAACGCCCACTTTGCGCCCTCTTTGTTGACATAGACCATTTCAAACAGTTTAACGATTGTTTTGGACACACTGCTGGTGATTGGCTGTTAAGATCCGTCGCTCTGTGTCTTCGCGATGGAATACGGGATATTGATTTAGCCAGTCGTTTTGGTGGTGAGGAGTTCGTTATTCTATTAGCAGAAACCAGTATGGATGCCGCGTCACTTGTGGCAGAACGCCTGCGCAAACGGGTGGAAGCGACAAAAATTAGACTTCCTCAAGGCAAACTGGGAACAACCGTCAGCATTGGCGTGGCTCAACTGAGTCAAAACAATTATCGGCTTGAAGATCTGATCAACTGTGCTGACCAAGCAATGTATCAGTCAAAGCAGTCAGGACGCAACCAGGTGACTATCTGGCATGAAGCCTGAATTCGCTATTCAGCCAATAAGCCTGTACCAAAATAATCCGCCTTGCTGGTTTCTCATAGCTCTCCCTTGTGTTATTAAAAGTTCAAGATGAGAGACTGTTTCTGTTAGCGCCATACGCTTTTGTAAAGTGTTCAAGTCCTGCCAGCAAAGTGCAGCATCTGTCCATGGAATGCTCTCCGCTACCTGACGCGCTGTTTTCGACTCACCATTAAGAGCCGCCTGAATGGCTTCCAAACGCATCTCATGGTGTTGCAAAATTTCATCCACGCGCCCACCTAAATCTCCAAACACCTCTCCGTGAGCAGGCAGAACAAGTTCAACATCCAAACGAGCGATATGATTCAGTGCCTTTATATAATCCTGCAAAGGATTTCTCATTGTCCCAACGTACATGCTGACATTTGGCGTCGTATCCGGTAGCACATGATCACCAGTAATCAACACTCGTTTTAGTGGTTCATATAGGCAAATATGGCCTGGAGAATGACCCGGTGTCCAGATCACCTCAAATTGATAATCTCCAACTGCTATCTTCTCACCACCATACACAATGCGCACCGGCATTTCAACCGGGAGCATGCCCAGAGCAGAAAGCGCGGAACGTTCGAACAGCCTGCGGGGATCACCCGGCATATCATGCGATTGGAGCCAGTCCGCCATCTGTTCAACCATTTCCTCATAATTAGTGGCGCGCATGCGTAGAATAGAATTTTCTCGTTCATGAATTACCAGCTCTCCGGATGTCCAATAAGACAAGAGTTCAACAAGCCCATAATGATCCGGATGAGCATGGGTTATAACAATTTGGCGCAAATCAGCAACACAGACACCTGTATCACTTAGCTGGGCAGCCAGGGATCGAAGCGCCTCTTCCGATTTCCAGCCAGTGTCAACCAAAATACCTCCCCCTTGCTCTTTAATTAGATAAGAGTTTACAAAATCAAGGCCATTACCAGGCATTGGTGTTCTGATACAATAAATGTCTGGCAATATCTCTATCATAAAATTCTCCACATTGTTTTTTTATGTAACCACAATCATAACACGTTTGACTTGCCCCATTCACGTTTTCATGCTCATAAATTGAGCGAGCCTTATATTTTCAAAGCCAAAGTTGTTCACAAACGCTCCAATGTACTTGTACAACAAAAACCTAACGGAAACACTCGTACAATAAATTTTAGGCAAAATATAAAATATCGCCAGAAAGCTGGGTATAACTCCCGCTTCTAAAACCATAAAAGATGCCTATGCGATATAATCAGCCTTTATGAGGCGTCTGTTAAGCGTCGTTAATGAAATCTGGCGCGATCTTGTCCTTGCCAGTTTCATCTCCAGCATACTGCTTTCTGGTTGCGGCCAATGCATGATCGTTAACGCGCAGGGAAACCGCCCTGCCCCAACGCCCTCCCTCACGACAATGCTGATCCCCAAGATGCTACCCGCCCATACCCCGTCAGCCAACCCAACACCTACCCTAACCCCCACCATTACACCCACGCCACAACCATCCTATCCAACCAGTCATTACATTCATAATATACAAGGGCACAGACAATACTTCCCACTTGGCTGTGAAGCCAGCGCCGCAATTGACTGGGCTCAGTATTTTGGGATAACAATCAACGAATTTGAATTTCAATTCAAACTACCGCTATCAGACAATCCGGATTTGGGGTTTGTCGGCGGAGTAATGGGACCATGGGGGCAGGTTCCACCTTATTCGTATGGAGTGCATGCCGCTCCAATTGCCGCATTGTTGCGCCAATACGGTTTGCCTGCGCGCGGGGTCAAACAATTCACACTTGACCAGCTCAAAGAACAGATTGCCAAAGATCAGCCAGTTATTGCCTGGGTTATCGGCAATGTAGTTGGTGGAATTCCATACGAATACACCGATAAAAATGGCAATAAAACTATCGTCGCCGCCTATGAGCATGTCATCATCGTAACAGGGTATAATGAAAAAACGATTCGCTATATGAACAACGGCGCTTTTTACGAAGTGCCTGTAGAAGTCTTTCTGAATTCCTGGGAAGTATTGGGCAATATGGTGGTTTATTTGGAGGAAACAGAAAACTCATGAAATGGGAGTGGACAATTGGACGAATAGGACAAACCCAGATTCGTCTTCATGCCTCATTACTTCTATTACTCCTCTACGTCATATGGCAAGCCGGACTACACAGTCTGAGGGATTTGTTCTGGGCACTGGCACTAGTGACCGGGATTTTTATCTGTGTAGCACTACATGAAATCGGGCACATTTTGGCGGCGCAATTGTTCGGTGTTGAAGTTACCAGTATTACCCTCTGGCTGATGGGTGGAATCGCCTTGATGAAAAACACTCCCAACAAACCCTGGCAGGATCTGATCATTGCCCTCTGTGGTCCCCTGGTTAATCTTTTGTTGGCAATTGGCTTTGGAATGATCATCCTTTCGAGGGGACTTTATGTTCAACAGCCACATTTCTGGCGAGGGGAAGATACCTGGAATTACCAACTACAATTTTTTCTTAGTTGGCTGACAATTGCTAACCTGAGCCTGTTTGTCTTTAACTTGCTTCCTGTTTTCCCGCTGGATGGCGGACGAGTAACACAGAATATCCTGCACATTCTCTTTGGCAAACAGCGAGCTAACAAAATCCTGTTCTGGATCAGCATGCCACTGGCATTTATTCTCCTGGCTGTTGCGATTGGCAGTGGTGAGTGGGCTTTGGGACTAATCAGCCTGTTGCTGATCTTTGGCAGTAGCACGCTGAACTTTTCCTTGCGGCGCCAGATCAACCTGGCATTGGCTTACCTGGTTAACCGTGGAGCATATTATCAACTGCGAGGCGATTATGATCGTGCAATTCAACAATACACACATCTTTTACAAAAGAAACCCAATCTTGCGGATCTATATCTAGCGCGCGGTTTGCTCTATTTGTACCTGGAAGACATGCAAAGCAGTCGTGCCGACCTGGAACGCGCCTTGCAGCTCAACGCTGATAATCCAATGTGCTGGTTGATGCGCGGGGAATTATATGAGGTTAATGGAGATTATGACCGAGCTTTGGACTACTATGAGCGCGCCATTCGCCTGAAACCTGATTGGGGTTTACCATACGCAGACCGTGGTGGAATCCACCGCCGAAATGGCAATTTGCAACAAGCCATGAGTGATCTCAATAAAGCAGTCGAACTTGCCCCAGATTTTGCCATCCTTTATCTGTTGCGCGCTATGCTCAGGTTTGAACTTGGTGACCGCCAAGGAGCACAAGCAGATGAAAATCGAGCGCTGGAATTATCTCAGGATATTATCATCTTCCCAGAAATCTTTCTGCGCAACTTTGTTGGTCAACTAGACTGGGCTTTGAGCTATTACACCCGCCTCATCGAAAAAATGCCCTTATCCCCGCTTCCATACCAGGGACGCGCCGACGTACTGCGGGTCAACCAGCAATATGAACGCGCAATTATTGACTATACGAAAGCTATCGGGCTTTCCCCAACTTCCCCACTCTCATTTCTTGGGCGTGGACTCGCTCATCATGCGCTGGGCCAACTGGAGCAAGCATTAGCGGACTTCAAGGTGGCTTATCAGCATGCTACCCAATCTCATCTCCAACGTCGGCTGACTACTCTCATCCAGAACGGTGAGAATCAGAAAAGCCAATCCCTGTCGGAAGGAGGAAACACCCTCACATGAAAACCTATCCGATCCCAATGGTACCCGGCCCGGTACGAGTTCCACCACAGGTTTTTGAGGCTTATTGCACTGATTACGGCTCTAGTGATCTTGAAATCGAATTTCTGGAGCTGTACAACTGCACAGAGGCGAATCTGCAAAAATTGTTCACTACCCAAAATCATGTTGTGATCCAAACTGGCGAAGGGATGCTCGCGCTGTGGACAGCGCTTAAGAGTTGTCTATTGCCAGGCGATCGTGTGCTGTCAATTGCCAGTGGTGTTTTTGGATATGGTATTGGCGAAATGGCACAATCCATTGGCGCCAAGGTGCGAACCATCAGCCTGCCCTATGATCAAACCATTTCAAATTGGCAGGAAATTGAACAGGCAATTGCTGAATTTCAACCCAAGATGATCACAGTTGTCCATTGTGAAACCCCTTCCGGAACGCTTAACCCACTGGAGAAACTTGGGCAGTTGAAAAAGAAGCATGCAGTACCGTTACTATACGTAGATGCTGTTGCCAGCGTTGGGGGCACACCAGTGTTGGTTGACGACTGGCAAATTGACCTTGCTCTGGGAGGCTCACAAAAAGCACTCTCTGTTCCTCCAGCGTTATCATTTCTTGCTGTCAGCGAAACTGCTTGGGAAATTATTGAAAAGGTCAACTATGTTGGTTATGAAGCCCTGAAACCATTTCGTACAGCTCAACAAAATTTCTACTTTCCGTACACTCCCTATTGGCACGGGATCGCTGCCTTGAACACAGGAGCGGAGCTTGTTTTGCAAGAGGGTTTGCAAGCCTGCTTTGAGCGACACACAATGATCGCTGAATATTGTCGCCAACGACTGACCGAGATCGGGTATCAGCTCTTTCCTGCACCTAGCGCAATTCCCTCGCCTACCGTAACAGCGGTCTATGTACCTGATGGCATCACCTGGAAAGAATTTGACCGAAAACTTCGTCAGCGCGGTCTTGCAGTTGGCGGCAGTTACGGACCGTTGGCTGGTAGAGTCTTCCGTTTGGGCCATATGGGCACTCAAGCAAACCGAGAACTTGTCGACCAGGCGCTGAACATTTTGGAAGACGTATTGGATGAAATTCGCTGAATCATAACCTTCCATAAGTAATGTCATTGTTTTCACTATCAATTCTGTTCAGTCTTGGTTCAGCATTTTTTGGCGCGCTTACCAGCCTGCTGGCAAGACAAATCATGAGCGTGGTGAGCACGCGCGATTTTCTCACGATCAATTTCTCGTTGCTGTTCATTACTCTTTTACCTTTTGCGCCTTTTGGTTTTCAAATTAGCTGGAACGTGAAGACAATACTATTGATTGCGCTGGCTGCAACGATAGACACATTAGGAAACTACTTATTCTAAATCCTTTGAGCTCACCAATGCTGTTGCCGCCAGCACCCTGATTGGTCTCTCGCCAATGTTTACACTCCTTCTCGCGCCGATACTCTCACCGCACGACACTAAACTGCAATTCTTGCAAATATTAGGTGTGATTATCATTGTCGGCGGGATCACGCTTTTGAGGCAGCATTTTTCCATCCCTGTTAATCCTGTTACCGCATCAGTGAAAGAGCAACAAAAATGGATTATTTTTCCGATCCTGACAGCTCTTGTATTTGGTGCCAATATATATATTATTAAATATCTCCTTGACCATCAATACACCAACCCCTATTCTTATTATCTGATCCGGGTGTTATTTATTGCATTGGTCACGCACTTCACACTTAAGCCAAATTATAAGTGGGTGACATCTAAAAATATTCGAACGACCTGGTGGCGGGCACTGTGCGTACTTATCCAGTGGATGCTGTTGCTACATGCCTTGACGATTGGAAATCCTGCAATTGTCAAAGCAATAGCCGACTCATCGCCCTTGTTTGTTATCGTGATTGCCGTCTTGTTATATAAAGAAAAATTATCCCGTAATACCATTGCGGGTTCCGTACTAATTACCTCAGGAATTTTTATGATTGGCCTGTATTCTCAATAAAGATAGGCTATCATACCAATCACTGACAAGGTATAATGCGGGAAACAAAAAATCCTGTAAACGGTTGGGTAAGAATTAACTGATGATTTATTTGCTTCTCCGCCTTGTTACTTTGATGAGCTTATCCGTTCTTTCGTGGATGTCAGTTTTTTCTCTTCCAATCACTGGTGCGTCCTCAAAACAACCTCCTTATTTCGAACCATCAGTCTGCATGATAGACTTACCGGCTGGTTATGAGATTGAAAAGAGAGTCAAGTGTGGCTATCTTGTTGTTCCGGAAATACACAGCCAACCGCAAGGAAAAACCATTCGATTGGCTGTCGTCATTCTTAAGAGTATTTCTGCAAACCCGCGTCCTGATCCCCTGATCATGATGCAGGGAGGACCGGGTGGCTCAACGATTGACACCTATGCAGAACGCTTGCTTAGTAGCAGCCGCTTATTGGCAGACCGTGACATCATTCTATTTGACCAGCGCGGCACACTGTATTCACAGCCCGCCCTAACCTGCCCCGAAATATTTGACTTAACCATTCAGACGCTAAATCAAAACCTTTCTACTGAGGAAAGCCTACGATTATACGAAAAAACTACTCTGGCTTGTCGAGAAAGACTTTCCGCCAACGGAATCAACCTCTCCGCCTATAACAGCTTTGAAAACGCTGCTGATGTAGCAGACCTGCGAAATGCCCTTAACTATCCTGCAGTTAACTTATATGGTGTATCATACGGTACCTTGCTGGCTTTGCATGTTATGCGCTTTCATCCCCAAGGAATACGCAGTGTAATCCTGGATGGCGTTGTCCCGCCACAAGTCAATTTTATCCTTGAAGCACCGCACTCTAAGGATCAAGCATTCACCCATCTCTTTGAAGCTTGTGCTAAAGATAAGGACTGTGATCAAAACTATCCAGAACTTGAAAAGGTGTTCTTTGAACTGGTTGCCAGATTGGATCAAGCTCCTGCTCAGATTACCATTAGGGATCATGAAACTGGACGGGAATATCCGGCAGTATTGAATGGTGAAGGACTGATCAACACCCTGTTTCAAATGCTTTACGTGACAGAAGTAATTCCTGCGATCCCGGCTACTATCTACGATATTCGGGCAGGGAAGTATGAATTCCTTCAGCGCTTTGTGGGATGGATGACTTTTGATCGTTCGATGAGCTACGGCATGTATTACTCTATCCTTTGCGCCGAGGATGCCGATTTCGATCCACAACAGATAAGATTGCAAGGCGTTCGCCCTGAAATCGCGAAAGACGAAGAGGTAAATGCCACAAGTTTTTTGACTGTTTGCGAGAGTTGGAACACCAAAGAGCTTGGGGAATTGGCTGATGCGCCGGTTTCCAGCGATATTCCAACGCTCATTTTATCTGGAGCGTTTGACCCAATCACCCCGTCAGACTTCGGCGCAATTGCAGCTACCACATTATCCCGAAGTTACACCTTCACTTTTCCAAATACAGGACATGGCGCTGCATTAAGCGATGAATGTGCTGATAGAATTATTCTCGAATTTCTCGAAAACCCACAACAGCCGCCCACCGCTTCCTGTTTTTCCAAACTCCAACCGCCGGAGTTTTTCACTCCGCAACGGGTTATTCCAATTTCCAGCATAGGGCGTCTGATTAATCTAGAAAAAGGAGCGGTAACTCAAATCCTTTTTGTTCTCTTAACTACTCTGTTCCTGCTAACGCCTTGGGGGATCTGGCCGCTCATCTGGCTTGTGCGCCGAATCAATAAGACAGCAGCACAATCTGTTCCACGCTTTGGACAATTCCTCAAATGGTTGAGCCTTGCAAACGGACCACTACTAATCATATTTTTTACAGCGGTCACTTTTATCACGCTATCCCTGGCATTCAATAATAACTATGTCATCTTTTTCGGATTACCGGCAAAATACCACTTATTATTCTTACTGCCAATTTTGGTTGCTTTACTGACAATCACTTTGTTAGTAGGAAATATAAAGCTCTGGATCTCTCGATACTGGACAGTTTGGGAACGGATGTATTTTACTGCTTTAGTGCTTGCGTCTATTGTGGCAGTCATTATTCTGGCAACATGGCAAATGCTGTTCACACTTCTATGACATGGACTGTTCAAACGATTACCCCGTGCTTTTATGTCGGCGACCTTCCTGTATTTGGAGACCTAGTTCTGGCGCCTATGGATGGGATTACCGACTCGCCCTTCCGCGCCCTCGCCAGACAGTTCGGTTCCGCTATGAGTTACACGGAATTCATTAACGGGTTGGACATTGTTAACCAACATCCATACCTTAATGAACGACTTAAATTCTCGGAAGAAGAACGACCTATCTTTTTTCAGATTCTGGACAATGATCCACAAAGAATAGTTCAATGTGCGTTGTTTTTACGTCAATATGAACCGGATGGTATTGACATCAATCTCGGTTGTTCAGCAAAATCAGTGGTCAATCGAGGTGCGGGAGCAGCATTACTACGCTCACCGCAAACCATTGCTCAAATATTTTCAAATCTGACCAAAATTCTGGATATTCCTATAACTGCTAAAATTCGTTTAGGGTGGAATGAGCAGAGCCGAGTACGACAGGATTATCTGAAAATCGCCAAAGTTCTTGAAGACAATGGCGCGAAATTAATCGCCGTTCATGGTAGAACACAGCAACAACGATACGGGGAGCAGGCTGATTGGGAAGCAATTGCAGAAATTAAACAAGCCGTACGGGTCCCTGTTGTTGGCAATGGTAATGTTCGTACTCCAAGTGACATTAAGCACATGAAAACGATCACCCAGTGCGATGCAGTCATGATCGGACGTGCTGCCATTGGCAACCCATGGATTTTTTCCCAACGTGAAATATCACAGGTCGCCCCCTCAGAGGTTCTTCGAATCATGCGCGAGCATCTTATGCGCATGATAGCTTTTTATGGGATGACACGCGGATTGATCCTTTTCCGCAAACATGCTATTCAATACCTGCGCACCTACCCTATCACCAGAGATGAACGCAGACAACTTCTCACCACAATCAGCCCATCCCAATTCATGTCTTGCCTGAATACCATTATGGAGCGACTAAACCATTGAACCTTAATTTTCAGAAATACAGTTGCCTTTTTCAACGCTTGGGTATAAAGTATATGTAACGCTGGTATTTCCGAGCAATCAGGCAGCTCATCATGTGCGAAAAACGAACTAAAAGCGAGTGATACTATGCCGGTTTCCCGTTCAAGAATCCCTGAAGAATGGGCACAAAAAGCGCGTTGTCCGGTCTGTCGAACCAATCCCTTGCAACTGATTCGTTCTCCAAAAGCAAAGGACCATCTGGCGTGTAACCGTTGTGGGACAGCTTTTGAAATTGAACAGGGTGGCACGCATCTTTTTCTTCTCCGGGTACCATCCTTATTATCCCATCTTGAAGGAGAGTGGATGGCAGTCGCAGAAATCCAGGCACATGTGCGTAAACTTGCAAGAGACCGTCTGTCCCCTCCTTCTACCAAGCCTGCAACTTCTAGTTCATCTGTCCCAGCAGCCCAACCATTTACCGGAGATATATCAGAACCTCTCACCCAGGAGTCAGAAGCCTTAAGGCGAGCAAAAAAGCTGTATGAGCTGGGCAACACGCTGGAACAAATCAAAATAGCTCTAGAACGAAGTGAAAACCTGCTACCTAGTGACATTAAAGAGGCAATCGAAGAAATTCAAAAACTGGATGAACAGAGACGAGCTCGCCAGAAACGTCGTCTAAAAATTGGTATTGGCATTGCCTTGCTGGTTTTAGTATGTGTTGTCTGTGCGGCTATAACAATCAATGCCCTTCTCCCAAGCTTGCTAACGTTTTTTGAAACAAGCTCTCAAGAAACAATGGTTTGCTTGTCGCTGACAAAATTACAATTTTTAAGAGTTTGTTAACAGCCTTAAGATTTCATTTTTCGATATAAGTCCAGCGTTTCTACAGCACGACGCAGGTAAGGAATTACAACACTTCCTCCTACAACCAGAGCTACATTGAAGTCATCGTATAATTCCTCATCACTCCAACCTGTATCCACGCATCGTAAGATATGATAATCAATACAATCATTACAGCGTAAAACCATTGAAGCCACTAAACCGAGTAATTCTTTGGTTTTACCTGACAGCGCACTGTCATGGTACACTTTTGTATCAAGATTGAAAAAGCGCTTAATTCCCAAATGCTCAATTAGTGCAATGCGCTCATTCATCGCAGAGCGGTAAAGAATAAATTCATCTAATCGAGTCTGCATCATCCCTCCTCCTTCAATAACTCTCATGTCCCCACAAATTACGGCTTCATCATACTCTATTTCAATAAATCACGGTACAATCAACGGGTATTAGGAAAACGGCAATGAGCGAAACCGAAATATTTAGAAAGAAACTGCCTCCTGAAACACGCGAGGTTTTTGATATTCTATGGAATAATTTAACCCCTTCTGAACGTCAGAATCTTCTGCCGGTTCTGAGCAGCTTTCCCTCAGAAATAAACCTCATTCGTAGATTGTTGCGCCTTTCTGCAACACAGTTTAAGATCACCTTTGGAAGTAAAAGCCATGTTGCTATTGTTGGCCCAGCCAATGTCGGTAAATCAACACTGTACAACCAGCTCGTTCTGCAAAAAGAGGATAGCGCTGAGGTCAGCCCCCTTCCTGGTACCACACGTCAAAATCAGACCGCTGACATAGGGTTGTTTACCATTGTTGATACCCCTGGAGCAGATGCAGTGGGGTACACAGGTGAAAAGGAGCAAGAGGAAGCGTTCCTTGCCGCAAGACAGGCTGACTTCCTGATAATGATGTTTGATGCTATCCAGGGTGTTAAGAAAACCGAATTAGACCTCTACTGGCAGTTAAAAGCCCTCAAGAAACCTCACGCTATTGTGTTAAACAAGATTGATTTGGTTCGCAAACAAACTGATGTGGTTGTAGAACGCGCCGCAGCGAGCCTGGGTATTCCTGCTGAAGAAGTGATACCAATCGTTGCAAAAACAGGAGAAAATTTAGACAAGGTGATTATGGCGATTGCTATCTCAGAGCCAGAAATTGTAGCCGCCCTGGGAGAAGCATTGCCCCATTACCGCTGGCAGCTCGCCTGGCGTGCCATTGTAAGTGCTGCCTCGCTCTCAGCCGTAATTGCATTGACCCCTTTGCCTATCATTGATTTCGCTCCGCTGATTGTTACACAATCGGTCATGGTGCTTGGTATTGCCCGCATCTATAGTTACAAAATTTCTCTGGCGCGCGCCCGAGAGCTCATCGTTACCTTTGGCATGGGTTTTCTTGGACGTTCACTTTTTTATGAGTTGAGCAAATTGGGCGGAATACCGGGCTGGCTGCTGGCAGCCGCTGTCGCCTCATCAACCACTATTGCAATGGGATATGCGGCTTCTGTCTGGTTTGAAAGCGGACACAGGCTTTCAATAAAAACTTTGAGAAAAATTACTGCTGAGATGACACAATACTTATTGGAAATCTTGCGAGGTTTGGGAAAGCGCAAACCCACCCAAAAAAGCCTGCGCCAGCGCATTGTCGAAGCACTTGAACAATCGCCTATCAGCAAAGACCGCACTATTCTTGATCAGCAAGCCAAAACAGCAGAAAGCCCCCAAATCAGAACCAGCAAAGCATCATAGCATTTTCTATGTCAAAAAAACAGCCATTTTGGAAAACAATATCTTTCGATCAAATGACGCCAGAGCAATGGGAATCCCTTTGTGATGGATGTGGTCGCTGTTGTCTTTACAAGTTTGAAGATGTAGATACCCATGAATTTTTCTATACCAATGTAGTCTGCCGTTTCTTGGATTTAGAAACGTGCCAATGCACTGTGTACTCAGAAAGAAAAGAAAAAATGCCTAGCTGCATCATTCTCAGTCCGACGCGCATACCAAAATTAACATGGCTACCAGATACCTGTGCCTATCGACTGGTTAATGAAGGGAAGGATCTACCAAAATGGCATCCTCTCGTTTCAGGTGATCCGTTAACTGTGCACCAAGCAGGCATTTCTATCCAAAACAAAGCCATTCCCGAACAGGATATTGATATGCGAGATTTGGAAAACTATATCATTGATCAAATCAGACGATACACTCTGAAAAGCAAACAATGAAAACGATTGTTCTTGCATCTGAAAATCCAGTCAAAATTCAAGCTGTACTGAACGGCTTTCAGAAAATGTTTCCGCATGAAATCTTCCAAATACAAACGGTTGTTGTGCCTTCAGGTGTCAGTGTGCAACCTCTGACGAGCGCTGAAACATTGGCTGGGGCAATGAATCGGGCACAAAATGCCACAAACATCATCACAAAAGCCGATTTTTGGGTTGGAGTTGAGGGAGGTGTTGAGGTAACCGAGAAAGGCGAAATGGCCGCCTTTGCTTGGGTTGTCGTCATTGGAGAGAATATCGTCGGCAAAAGCAAAAGCGGCACCTTTTTCCTTCCACCTCCTGTTTGCCATTGGCTTCGTCAAGGCAAAGAGCTAGGAGAAGCTGACGATATTGTATTTGGACGACAAAACTCAAAACAAGATAACGGAGCCATCGGTCTGTTGACTAATAATGTCATTGACCGAAAAGCGTTATATGAACACGCTGTTATACTGGCTTTGGTGCCATTCAAAAATCCAGCACTATATTTACTGTAAACTAAATGGCTATGCGCAATTTTTGGCTTAATCACTCACCTTACGCAGCCAATTGAACGGGATTGAGTTCCCGAAGAGCAGCGTAAGCCGATTGGATAGCGCGTACGTACAATTTTGATTTGAGAGCAAAGTGATTGAGTTTGGTGTTGCCTTTGAGCAGTTCAAGT
>DAOTYY010000067.1:0-6202 GCA_034434695.1 Anaerolineaceae bacterium | reverse complement strand
AACTTGAACTGCTCAAAGGCAACACCAAACTCAATCACTTTGCTCTCAAATCAAAATTGTACGTACGCGCTATCCAATCGGCTTACGCTGCTCTTCGGGAACTCAATCCCGTTCAATTGGCTGCGTAAGGTGAGTTACGTAATATTGCGCCACAGGATTATCGAACAGAGATTGAGGAGAACTCGCTGAGAGTTGATTTTATTGCCCGCATGCCTGTGATCCGGCTAGAGTATTATGATCCCGGCTTAAGTCGTTTGGGCGTTCAACGTGATTTTACCTATATCTGGCATGGTGACTATGCTGTGCAAACCATGAACATCCAAGTTCAGCAGCCAGCAACTGCCACACAGATGAAAATCTCCCTTAAGCGCGATGGGCAGGAAACTGACCTGAGCAGCGGGTTGCCTGGTTTGGATGGTTTGTTGTACTTTGGAACGTTCATTGGTGATGTGAAGGCGGGTCAATCAGTGCAGGTGAAGTTATCTTATCTTAAACCGGATGACAGTTTGAGCATTAATTTGCAGCCCGTTCAGCCAAGCCAGCCCATCACGTTGCAGACCCCTGGTCGGATTACACTGGTGCAGTTATTGCCTTGGGTATTGTTTACATTAATTGGTTTTCTCTTGCTGGGAGGTATTTTTTGGTCTTGGCGCGGCAGACACTTTTTACAAAAAAAGCGGTCGGCACCGTTTCCACAAGACCCAACGGACGAATAACGAGGAAGCCGGCGCAATATTTTGCCGCCAGTGTGGCGACGTTTTGTCAAAGGAGATTTGTTTTGCCGGACCCGTAGCACGAAATTACGCATCGAATAGGTTGAGATTATGAAGCAAATTTCTCACAAAGATCATGAATGGTTACGAAAACTGTCTGAGAGGATAACCTGGCGGTCCATTCAAGATTATAGTCTGGTGGTACTGGGGGCATTGGTGCAGGCTTTAGCAATGCGATTGTTTCTGGTGCCGGCGCAGTTGGTTAGTGGAGGCGTAAGCGGTGCAGCACAAGTGGTGAACTATTACACCAATTGGCCTATTGGTTTGATGGTGTTTATTGGCAATGTGCCACTGTTTATTTTGGGTTGGCGATTTCTGGGTGGACGGCGCTTTGCGTTGCGAACCGCATTGGCAATTGCTGCTTTTTCTTTTTTGACTGATTTACTGGTACTTTTCCTCCCTGCCGAAGGGGTAACGAACGACCTGGTGCTGAATTCGATCTATGGAGGCGTGATGTTGGGTATTGGTCTGGGATTAGTCTATCGCGGTCGAGGCACCAGCGGCGGCAGTGATATTTTGGGGCGCATTCTGAATGATCGTTTTGGTATTTCGATTTCGCAAGCTTATCTGGTCACAGATACGATTGTGGTGTTGTTGGGAGGGTTGGCTTTTAACTGGGAACGCGCTTTGTATGGCTTGGTTGTGATTTATGTGAGCGGATTGGCGGCAGAAGCGGTTTCGGAGGGCTCAAGCATCTTTCGTGCTACAATGATTATCACGCGATATCCCAGGGAAGTGGCAGATCGCATTCTGAATGATCTGGAGCGCGGGGTGACCATTCTCTCTGGCAGGGGAGCTTATACTGGCGCTGATCGCCCAGTGTTGTATTGCGTGGTGACACGCTCGGAGGTAAATCAAATCAAAGAGATTGTACATCAGGTTGATCCAAACGCCTTCATGGTGATTGGACAGGTATATGAGGCGCTGGGGGAGGGGTTCAGACCTTTAAGGTTGAACTGAAAGTGCAGGGATTGCTTTCAGTGTGAGGCGGCTGCGATCGCCAACAATATCTGTCCAAGGTGATAAGCGATCATAACCCATAAATTGCCTTGCGGTAATGGAGATATAAAGCGGTTCTGAACCAGAAGGGTGTCCGAGAGGAAAAATAGCCCTGCGCCAACACTGGCAAGAATAGCCGGGGTGATAGAAAAATTGGCGTACACCAGAGAGGACAAAAGGAAGTTCAACCGGAGTAAGTGATATTCGTTCACTCCAGTCCAATCGGGGCGCCACAAAGAAACAAGTGCGGAAAGCAACATCAGACTGATCACCACCCCGTAAACCATCACTGCTGGGACAAGGTTTCTGTGACCGTGTTGCATCAGACGTTTACGAATATTGAGCAGGAGAAAAAAAAGCCAGAAGAATGACAACCAGCACAACAAGCAAAGCAATGCTATTGAGCACAGGTAAACTCTGGTTGAAGCCTATCATGTAACAGAGGTGGGCTGCCAGAAATGCCCCAAGACCGGTCAGGAAATAACGGGCAGGAAGTAAAAGAAACACATCCCCTGCCAGCGAGAAGGACAAACCCAGCCCGAACCAGAAGTGTGGTGATTGCCAGCCGCCCATTTGTGTGTACCATATTGTTAACGCCAGCAATGTGGCGGGTTTGGTCAGGTAGCGCACACGTTTTTGGTTACGCCAGACTGCAATCCAGTCTGAAATGGCAAAAAACAATGTAAGCCAGAGAAAGCCGTTCATGGATGGTCTTTCTCCACAACATATCCTAACTGGCGCAAAACAGCCGGGTTGTTGCGCCAGTTTTTGGCAACCTTTACCCTTAGTTCCAAGAAAATTTTCCGTCCGCTCATTTCCTCAATCGCTTGGCGGGCAGATGTACCGATTTTTTTCAGCATTTCCCCGCCGCGACCGATGACAATCCCTTTGTGGCTCTCCCGCTCTACCAGTAAGGTGGCGGCGATGTAGGCAGTGTCTTCACTGCGTTCTTTATATTCTTCAATCCGAACAGCCAGCGAGTGGGGCACTTCATCGCGCAGGTGCAATAAAGCTGCTTCACGAACAAGGTCAGCAGCAATTTCTCGCTCATATAAATCTGTGATCTGTTCTTCGTCGTAGAACGGACTGCCGGGAGGCAAACGTTTGAAAATTTCGTTCAACAATTGGTCCTGTCCCCGTCCGGTTGTTGCCGAAAGCACAATAGGAGCGGCATCCGGGCAAAGTATCTGATAGTGCCGGCTTTTTTCTTGCAGTGCAGCGGAGTTGAGCAAATCGGCTTTATTCAACGCCAGCAAAACAGGCGGTCGGTTTTTCAATGCGTTGAGTTTAGTGGCGACAATCCTGTCCTCGTCAGTTGGGTCAACGCTGATATCCACCATCCAGACGATAACATCAGCATCCTCCAGAGCGTCTAGGGCAACCTGGTTCATAAATTCCCCGAGTTTGTGGACGGGTTTATGGATGCCGGGCGTATCCATAAAAATAATTTGTCCCTCGTCTAAGGTCAGAATACCAAGTTGCCGACGCCGGGTAGTTTGTGGCCGCGGAGAAACAGCAGCGATTTTTTGCTTAAGCAATGCGTTAAGCAGAGTTGATTTACCTACGTTTGGACGTCCAGCCAAAGCGACAAAACCAGAGCGAAAGGAATTTTGTTGTCTCATATCTCTAACTTATTTTGTGTGAATTGGATAAAAAATAACAAAATTGTTGGGTGATCGTAGGGTAATCGTAGGTTTCGCGTCCAGTATTACTTAACAGTGTGTGATATATTACAAGCAAGGGCGACTTCTCTTCTTCTCCTCCTTAGCGAGCGCCGGGGGCGGCGTCCCCGGCGCTCGCTGATTCAAAAGAAGTTACTTGCTGATCAAAATGGTTTCCACCATTTGATCCAACAGGTCGAGTTGGGGGATGAAGCTGTCGGCGGGTTGGGCACTGATCTTCTGTTCTATCTCTATAATATATGTGGGAAACTGATTCGAAAAAGCCTCCCAGTCATTGTTCGGTATAGATTCGTAATTTGGCGGGAGCGAGGGGTGATTCACTGGCAGGGTAATCGAAATAAAGTAACTTTCATTCTCTGTCATGCCCTGAAAACAGTAAAACATGTCGTGGTTATTAATCGGTACAAAACTTTGCGCATACTGGGTGAGGAAACGTACACCACTGCCATTTTGGAATTTGAGGTATTTGACGTGCGCCTGCATTAATTGGGCTGCATTCCAGATTGGCAGGTGGGGAATATTTTCTGGGGCAGCCGGCTCGCGTGACATCAGGTCTTGGAATTCAGTGATGATTTTTGCTGCAGGTTCGCTCATTTGTATATATTCATTCACGGGGTACACTTCAATGGTAGGCTCAAAGAATTTGTCTTGGAGTACGTAACCATTGAATTTGAACCGAGTAAATTCGGGGTAGTTTTCAAATGCAGCGCCATCCGGTACGATACTGGCAGGAACAATTGCCGTTTCAACACCACTGGAAAGCGATTTATCGTTATGAGAAGCTGATTCCGTTGAAATTGACATCCGGCTCTGGTGTTGAACTGGGTTCTTCGGCCGGCTGCGTCGGTGGTACTTTTGGAATGGTCGGCTGGATGGGCGACGTGGGCTGTCCCAGCGTTTGTGTGGGCGCTTCAATGTTGCTTTGTTGAAGAATGGGCAGATTGCAGCTCAGAATCAGGATCAACATCATTCCCATACTGATCAGTTTCATCAAGTTGGTTTTACTCATTTCATTCCTCCTGGTTTGTAACACCCTTTTCGATCAAGTGCTGTTTTTGCGAATGGGAGAGACGCTTGATCCTCCGTTCAAGGCACATGGCGCTGGAGCGATCAGGTAGCTCTTCGGCGTAAACAAGGTGAACCGGCCGCCGCGCACTTGTGTAGCGAGCACCATGTCCTTGATTGTGCTTTGAAACCCGGCGTTCTAGATTGGTTGTCCAGCCGGTGTAAAAAGTGCCATCAGCACACTGTAGAATGTAGCAATAATATGACATGTTACTTTGGTTTTTTACCGCTCCGCAATCCAATCATACGAGCAAAAACCTCGCTGCTGCCTGGAATCTCGGTTGCTGGATGTACTTCCCAATCTCTGGCTTGACGATGTTTCCACCATACTTCGCGCCCCTGCCGGGCATGTTGGATAAGCTCAGTCAGCGCTTTGCTGTCTCTGGCTTCGATTGCCGAGCGTAGCGAATACAAAGCGGCAATCAAGTTATCCAGAGCGCGTAAGACATTTTCGCGGTTCAATATGGCGCTTTGCCCGAACTCTTTTGTCTCATCCAGGCTGAGTGCTGGCTGAGTTGCCTGAGCATATGCCTTTCCCGCCAGTTTTTGCCCCTCTTGCCAGCCTGGTTGGTCTATAGTGGCGTTGAGTAAAGCTATAGCCGTCAGCTTGGGCAGTAAGTGGCTGGCTGCTATCAGTCCGTCTGATTCCAGGGGATCGGTGAAAAGTGGCTGGGCGCCCAGGAGACGAGTAATGTCACTGGTCAAGCGGATAGCATCAGGCTCGACGTCCGGCGGGGCAGTTATGGTGATGATCCCATTTTTGAACAGGTCAGCATGGGCATTGACGGTTTCGCCGTCTTCTTCGTTGAGGTAAATTGGGTTCAGTGCAGGCGTGAACGTGATGTAAAAGCGTTCTTTAGGTAATATCTGATTTGCCCATTGACTGGTTGAACTTTTAATCGGTGAGGTATCCAGAATCACACATCTTTCCGGCAGCACAGAAGCGATGGTTTGCAGGGTGTCACGAATTTCATCTACTGGTAAAGCCAGGACAATAATATCGGCATTCTTAACCGCATCTGGCAGATTTGTGCTGATTCGGTCTATAGCGCCAATTTTTTGTGCCTGACGGGATCGTTCCAATTGAGAGTCATAACCTACTCGTTCGACATTCGTGGTTTGACCTGCCAGTGCCAGACCAAAAGAAGCACCAATCTGTCCCAAGCCGAGAATGGTCATCTGCATTCGTTATTTTCCTCCTGAGGAATTCTTTTCCGTAGGCTCAACAAATTTGTTTTAATTATACTGCGAGCAGGAGAAAACAGGTGATTGTTCGGGTATCTTCTGCGGATGGTATAATCGGTTTATGCTGCCTGATTTGCAACTGGGTGATCTGGTGCGCTTACGAAAACCGCATCCCTGTGGCGGTTACGAATGGAAAGTCATTCGTCTGGGGGCGGATATTGGTTTGGAATGTCGCACATGCGGTAGGCGGGTGCTCTTAACTCGACGGGAGCTGGCGCGCCGCATGAAAGCTGTGTTGCTATCTGGCAATGTTGGCAGCGAAACGCAAAAATAGGGTAGGTAGGCAGGTTTCTGCTAAGTATAATTCACTCACCTTACGCAGATTTGAGTAAACTTGGTGTATGAAAAACGGCAAACTCCTGGACTTGTACAGCGACTATCTGATAAGCGCCTTTGGGCAAACCACCGCGACCGGGCTGTCCTCCCTGTTGGATGGTG
>DAOTYY010000066.1:0-2656 GCA_034434695.1 Anaerolineaceae bacterium | reverse complement strand
TTCCCCCTATGGCTGGCTGAATTGAACCTGTGCTCATTGCGCTCTCCAAACTTATAAAATCTGTGAAAAGGTAAAGATACCTTTCTTTTAGCTAATGATTATATCGTAGAACGTAACGGATTGGGGGAGGGGAGAATGAGGAAATAAGCCAGGGCAATGGTGTACTTTTGAAAGTTGAAAGATGGGGAAAGTTAAATATGCTCAGAGCACCACAAAACCAGAGCAGGATTCGGAAGATGAATATTAATATCGATGCAAAAAATATCAAGACTCATTTTGCGACTTTTGTAGACCCGCGGTCTGAGATCTATCGTAAGCATAAGCTTCTGGATATCATCTTTATCACCATCGCTGCCGTGATTTGCGGCGCGCACGACTGAGAAAGGGTAGAGTTCTTTGCGCGGGGCAAAGAAGCGTGGCAGAAGACCTTTCTGGAGTCACCCAATGGCATTCCCTCCCATGATATCTTTTTGAGCTTGTTTTTCTGGCTGGATGCAGAGCAATTTCGGTTATGCTTTAGCACTGGATAGCAGCCATCAGCCGGCTACTGCAGGGGCAAGAGATCGCTATGACGGGAAGATGGTGCGCCGTTCGTTTGATAAGGGCTTAGGCAAGGATGCAATTCCCATGGTGAGTTCTTGGGCTTCTGCTAACCAACTTGTGGTGTGGCAAGAGAAAGTCGCCTAGAAGTCGAATATGATCACAGCCATTCCCAAACTCTTGCAGTTGTTGGATGTACAATGCTGACTGGTGACCATATTCCCAATTTGGATCGTTCATTGAGCCCTGTGCTGGTAACCCTTTTTTGTTTCTGGGGTGGCAGCAACTGTTCAATCCGTTACCATTGCTCATTCGGTAGTTCGCTTCTATTTGCCATGACATTGTTTAAATTAGTCTGGCGAACAGACCCTAATCTATTTGGATTAATTCAACCTCTTTAAGGATTCGATTTACATCGATTAGACGGATGTCTCCAGTTCTGGGTGTTAATACAGATGCTGCACTTACTGCACTTGACCATAACAATGCGTCTTTCCAATCCTTGCCCAGTGAAAGACGCCAGGCAAGTGCTGCGGAAACAGAGTCTCCCGCGCCAGCAGCATTTACCGCTTTTTGAACCGGCGCTTTGGCAAGAAAATTTCCATCGGTAGTAAAAGCTAAAATTCCATCCTTTGCTAATGTAATAACCAAATTTTTAATATCATTTGCAATCCTAACTTCTTTTGCGCGTTGGATTAATTCCTGAAATGTGACTACATCATGAGAAAATGTCCAGCCAAACTCCTCTTTATTCATTTTTACAATATCGGGTTTGGCTTTCAATGCATGTAACATAAATTGTTTCTGAGTGTCGATCAACGTAGGTACGCCTACTTGATTCGCAAGCCGAATCATCTCACAATAGAAATCGTCAGGCAATGAAGGTGGGATCGTTCCAGCAAAAATCACAAATCTAGCCTCTAATAGTCGTGAATTATATCTACTAATAAATTCATGCACTTGGTTTGAATTTATTTCAAGCTCACCCACAATAATATGTGAGTGAATATTCGTTTCTTCTTCTGCAATCACATAAGAAATTCTATTATTTCCACCTACCCAAACGGGTTCAGGTATGATTTTGTATTCTTGAAGCAGCTCGATTAATTCTATTCCTATTTTTCCTTCGAAAAAACCTAAAGCTACAGTATTTACTTTGAGCTGGCTCAAAGTAACTGAAGCATTTAATCCCTTACCTCCCACAGAGGTTACCATTTTGTTTGTACGCATTGGAAAGCCATGCGTCCATTTTTTTATAAAAATAATTTTGTCCAAAGCAGTATTCGGACACACTGTTAAGATCATAGGTTTCTATCCTCTCTCACTCAATTTTTGACATAATTTGTAATAACCTAACGTCACAAGTCGTGTTGAAAATTTATTGAGAAAACCATCCCCGCATTGACCAGTAATAAATGATAGCGCCATTCATGAAACATTTGTAGATGATCTGTTCTGCCAAATATAGCCTTTGGTTGAGAATACGAGCAAATGCATTGTAGTGAAGTTGTTATCTAATAAATAGTGTTTCAATGGTTTAATGAAGGAGCTGTTGCGAGGCAGATCATTTGCTTCTCTCCATATTTTTGGAGTCCACGAACAAGCAAAGAATACCTTCAATCATTCATTGTTATACTCGTTCCTAAAAAATCATCGCACCTCCATGCGTACGGGTTCACATTCCATCATTTTCAATTTCCCTTAAGTCCCTTCGAAATGTTTCTGTCGAAGTGACCAACTTGTTCGCAAGGTCAGCAACTTCTACCTCGCCCTGAATTTTTAATAGATCAAGAAACATAGACTTTCTCTGCACGCTGTACATCTTTCAGTCTTTCTTATTTTTCCTGAAACACTTTCTTTAATGTGAAAAATTATAATTTTCATACGAATTTTATGTAGCTCCATATATATTGGCAATGGTAAAGGAAGATACGATATGATTCTAACGTAAATTGGGGGTAAGCAGACAAGGGCAATAAGTCATCCAAGCCTAAAGATGGTTTTGCAGGACGGCGGCAGTAAGCAATCAACCCGCAAATCACATTGACCAAGAAATTGGTGAAACTCCGATGACGAGAATGCTCAATCTGCGAGATATTCTTCAACTGGTCAATGA
>DAOTYY010000065.1:0-1912 GCA_034434695.1 Anaerolineaceae bacterium | reverse complement strand
GGCAGAGTGGGCGGATGTAACCGCGGCGATTGAGTCGGGTACCCCGCACTACGTGCGTCATCCAGGGACGGCAAAGTTGCTCAGCGCTCCACCCAATGACGGGTTTTACCGTCCGCAGATTGGGGACGTGTACCTGGTGATCCGTCTGAAGACCGGCACAGCGCCGCGGGGGAGCGAGGTTGAGGCGCAGGTGGAAGACCTGGATGTCCTGCGGGTTGAGGTACGGGCAAGAAATGCAGATGAGCGGTAACAACAAAAATGCGCAAAACGAGCTGCTGGGGCGGGTCTTCAGCGCCGCAAAACGGATTTACCGCCAGCTCGGACCCGGTCACACCGAAGCGGTCTATCATGCAGCGATGATCCACGAACTGCGCAGGCTGAGGGTGCGGGTGCGGGACCGCCCCGCGCTGAAGGTGATGTATCAGGGGCTGACGGTGGGCAAGTACTTTCCCGACTGCATTGTCTCCATCCCCGGCGCAGCAGTGATTGTGGATTTCAAGGCGGCTGGGGACGACGAAAAGCCTTTCGCCCAGGCAGACTTCGACCAGATGCGGCGTTATCTGGGCGCATACAACCGCCGCGCCCTTGGACTGCTGCTGAACTTTGGCGGCAAGCACCCCGTCTGGCGGCGGGTGGAAAGATATGGCAAAATTCAAGTGGATGTGGTGGAAATCAACCCGGAGGTGGAAACATGAGCAATTTCGACGCATACGAACGCTGCCCCAAACACGGCTGCCCGGTGATGCGGGTAACCGCCGATGCTGCGCCGGTCTGTCTGCTGGACTGGCTGGCGGAGCGGTATCTCAACCGTCAGGTGGTGGATGTCGTGCCGCGCTCGGACGCATACGGCGACCTGGTGCTGGAGAACGGCGCAGTCCTGCCGGTCAAACGGTTGTGGTCCAGAAACCCACGCAGGCTCAAACCGCTGTGGAATCATCCCCGCGAAGGGGTGCGGCTGCTGGCGCTCTCCTCCCTGCGCCTGGCAGACTTCGGTTATTTGTCGAAGTTTGACCGCCTGCTGCTCAAATTTGCCGTTGCAGATGTGCGCGGCGTGTTCGCCTTTGGCGAAGCGGACCTGGCAGGACTGCTGTCCCTGCTGGAGGACGAGGAAGTGCGCAAGTACGAACCGTGAGGTAGAGGACGCAAATATGCAATATTGACAATACGGCAAATCGGTTGTATGCTTTCTCGGTGTGGAGGTGCATATGAGCGAAAACGATATTTTGCAACTGGCGCGGGACGGCAGGATTACCCTGCCCAATTCGGTGCGCCGAAAAGCCGGTCTATCGGCGGGCGATTTGCTGCGGGCGGAAGTGACCGAAGACGGGCGGATTGTTCTCAGCCCGGTGGTGGCTGTGGACCGCACACAGGCATATTTCTGGACGTCCCGCTGGCAGGCTGGGGAGCGGGAAGCAGAACAAGATTTGCAGAGCGGACGGATCAAGACCTTTGAGAACGTGGAGGATTTCATCCGCGAGCTGGAAAGCGGGGATTGACCTGTGCTGTATCGTCGCACCCAGCGGTTCAAGAAAGCGTTTAAGGCTTTACCGTTGGACGTTCAGGAGAAAGCGGTAAAAGCGTTTCGGCTGCTGGCAGAAGATATGCGGCATCCGTCCCTGCATATCAAGAAAATTCAGGGAGCCGAAAATATCTGGGAAGGACGCATAGACCGCCAATACCGCTTCACTTTCCACTTCGAGACCGAAGGCAGCCAAACTGTGATGGTGTTTCGCAATATTGACCATCATGACGAATGTTTGAAAAACCCATAACAACCTCATGCCCGCTCTGCTCACCCGCATTGACCCCGCCAGACGCTGCTGCCGCTGGTACCGCGTTCACGTTCAGCCTACCCTGCTGGAGCCTTTTGCAGTGGTGTGCGAATGGGGCAGCCTGCGGACGGCTTACCGGC
>DAOTYY010000064.1:0-8354 GCA_034434695.1 Anaerolineaceae bacterium | reverse complement strand
GTTTCTGTTTTGCGCTTGACATCTGGCAGCTGCAGGACAACAATCGACATGGCGATCTCCGTTGTGATGGTGGTATCTATCATCTTACTCGGAGCTCGCCTATTTGTCAAAACCAACCATCTATGTTACAGACACGCGGTTGAAAAAGTCCTGTCAGACACATATCCACACGAACGAAAAGAAAGCTGCCGCTAGCGGATAAACTTAAGCCAGCAAATCTTTCATTCAATGAAGACACCGCTCAATGTATCCCCGTTCTGCGTGTTCAACTGCACCCGGCTGAATGAATTCCACAACCGCTCTTTTGCCAAAGCCTCCACCCTCAGATAATTATCCGTCAAGCCTTCCAAAAGCCAGACGCCGCTTGGCTGTATGGTTGCAGACTCCCAAAGCACGGTCAACTTTGCCCCAATGAAACGCTCTCGGTAGCGCTCTGCCAGTTCTGCCAGTAAGGTGCGCATCCTGGCACTGCGCTCCTTGCACACTTGAGATGGTACACGCCCAGCCATACGTTCTGCTGCTGTGCCGGGACGCGGTGAGAAAACAAACACATGCCCGCCTGCAAACGCCATTTGACGGACAAATTGGAAACTTTCTTCAAATTCCGCCTCACTCTCACCCGGAAATCCCACCATAATATCCGTTGTAATTGCCACTTCCGGCACCCACTGCCGCGCCTTGCTGACCAGGCTGGCATAATCGCCGGGCGTTATCTTACGCGCCATGCGGCGCAATACCCCTGCAGAGCCAGACTGCAAAGGCAAATGCAAATGCCGGCACAAGCGCTGATCCTCCCAAAGCGAAAAGAAATCTTCATCCAAATCCCATGGTTCCAAGGACGACAGACGCAGCCTCGGCACGTCGGTCTGTTGCAGGATATGTTTGACCAAATCATACAGGCTGGACGGCGGATCCAAATCACGCCCCCAGGAACCAAGGTTAACGCCGCTCAAGACCACTTCTCTTGTCCCCCCCGCCAAGGCGGACTGAATATCCGCTAAAACCCGGCTGAGCGGCAAGCTTCTGGCTTTGCCTCGGGCAATGCGCGTAACACAAAAAGTGCAGAAATTGTCACAACCATCCTGCACTTTGATAAATGCCCGCGTGCGCTGATGCGCCCCGGGCAAAGGCTGCCGCGCTATGGGTTCAAGATCAAAATCTTGCTGCGGAAAACCCAATAAATCCGCAACAAGCTGATCTTTTCGAGAATTTTCAAATACATGAGTGACCCCCGGCAGGGCAGCGGCTGCCAGCGGTTCAAGCGTCGCCCAACAGCCAGTGACCACCACCTGACCGGCGCCGGCTCGGACAGCTTGACGAATTTTCTGCCGCGAATCCGAAGCCGCCTCAGCCGTCACAGCACAGGTGTTGACAATCACCACATCAGCCTGCGCAGGATTGTCCACCAGCGTGTTCCCCGCAGCTCGCAGTTGCCGGGCGATTTTCTCAATCTCGCTCTGGTTCAAACGGCAGCCAACCGAATCAACATAAACATTCACGCGAAAAATTCTATCACGAAATCAGCAGTTATCGTCAATCGTAGTTCCTGCGCCTAATTCCCAATCCGCACTCAGGGCTTTTCGACAACAAAATTATCAAAATAAATTTCCACCCCTGGGGTTTCAAACGTTCCTGCAATCACCCCCACCTCACCTGCCAGGAAGTCGGCATCTTCCACACGTAGAATCTCCTGCCCATTAACAGCAAACGCCAGAGTTGACCCGACACATCCAGCGCGCAGTTGATTGACCGCACCCGTACCACGCTTCACTGCCTCATGAAATTGCAGCGCGCCTGTGCCAAGAACCTGATGCTGTCCCTCTTTCACTTTCGCAATGCCGGCATACCCATCCGAACTGATCAAAAAAGCGTAGAAATGATTGCGGTCCTTATAACGGCAAAGCAATCCAAAATCGTTATCATCTGGACCGTCCACTTTTAGCGCATCTACGGACAAAATCACATTGTCATAATACTTTCCCGGACGCGACCAGTAGTCGAATTGAGGCTGGTCAACGCGGATTCGCAGCATGCCATCCTGATAAACCGCCAGCGAAGCCGGCTCACTCCAGATGTCCCAACCGCTGTTTGGATTGGAAAAATCATCCGAAAAAAGGATTTTGCCGTTGGAACTTTGACCGCTCTCGGATGTCAAGCCAAAGGAAGCATCACAAGCCAGACCAACAAAAACGAACACGGTTGTCAGGCAAACCAGACGAAACAAAGCTCTCATCATGCGTCTCCTGCTGCGCTATGAGGTGACCCCAGCCCATTCTCATCTGCCCGCAAAGCTGCGTTCAAGCAGCCGCTTCGCCATCCGCCATACTGGATCACCTTCTTCGGAAAGCTCCAAAGCCCGTTTCAGGTGATAATGCGCCGCGTCCAACTGTTCCATCATCAGGTACACCTGTCCGAGGTGCAAATGGGCATCAGGAAAAGCCTGGTCACGCTGAAGAGCAAGTTGCAAGAAACGTTCCGAACTTTCTAAATCTTCCAGACTTAACAGGATCGCCCCCATCAAATCCAGCGCGGCTGGGTCATCAGGCGTCAGAGTAAGCAACTGACGGGCTGCCGGCAATCCCTCTTCGCGCACCAGCAATCCATGTGAGACGCAGAACTGTGCCAGACTGCGCCAGACGAGCGGACTTTGCGGCTCGATTTCTGTCGCCCGTCGAAAATAACCCAGTGCAGTTTTGTCGTCTCCGCTTTCAGCAGCGGTATTGCCCAGTTCAACCAACCAGACAGCCTGTTTCGGCTCTTGCTCAGCAGCATCCAGCAAGTAACCCAGCGCAGTTTGTGGTTTTCCATGCCGTCGCCAGTAAAGCGCCAGCAAAGCCTGGGCAAGGGTTGAATCGGGTTTCAACTCAAGCGCGTGCTGCAATTGTGGCAGCCCATCCTGTCCCAAATGTTGCTGCGCCTCGCCCAGCAGTGCCCATGCTTCGGCATAGCCAGGATTGGCACGAACAGCAGCCTCAAAAGCCAGCCTGGCAATATCCCATTCTTCCAGACTGCCCAGCGTGCGCCCAATCTGGAGAAAACGATAAGCGGCATCCTGTTCATGGGATACCGCAACGATAATCTCTTCCAGGGCGCGGGCTTTTGAAACCAATCCCGCATCTCCTGCTGCCTTTTGCAAATAGTGCCGGGCTTCCTGCGGATGACTGAGCGATAAAAGCAAACCGAGCTGGTAATTGGCTTGAGGGTGGTCTTCTTCCCGCCGCAGCCACTCCCTTAAGACCTTCTCGGAGTCAGCAAAGTCGCCCGCCTTGCGGTACAGCCCGGCAATCGTTGCATAAGCACTGAGCGGCAATTCTCCATTTGTCATCAACAGTGACCAAAGAGCTGCCGCCTGCTCACGTTTTCCAAGATTCCAAAAAGCATTCCCCAACGCAAGCTGTCCTTCTGGCGAAAGTTCCCCCCGCGCTCTGGCAGCCTGATATGCCTCAATGGCGTTCTGCCACTCTCCAGAAGCCATTTCAAGGCTGCCGATTTGCTCCCAAAGGTCAGCCCGCCAGGGTTCAAACGTGGTAATCTCCCGCAGCGCTTTGACTTGCTGGGAGAGCTGCTGCCAGCGGCGCGCCTGCCGCGCCTGCGTCCAAAATTCATCCAGCACATATGCCCGCGGTGACAGGGTTAAGGCAGCCGCCACAACCAGCGGCAAAAACGCCCAAAGCGCCAACATCAAACGGCTGTCTCTCATTCGCCAAAACCCCAGCCCTACACCAACGGACAACCGCCGACTTAAACGTTTATCAAAGCCAGCGGTTCACCCGCCCGTTTTTGCTTCCGGCATATGCCCATTGAGTCCCTGACCCAGTTCTTTCGAGCGTTCATAAGCCGCCCAAATGGCGCGGGACATTGCCGTGCGAAAGCCTGCCTTTTCAAGGTAGTACAACGCCTCAGCCGTTGTTCCACCCGGCGAGGTGACCTCGTTGCGCAATTTGGCAACATGCACACCTTTGGATTTGTAATAAGCAACGGAGCCGAGAATTGTCTGAACCACCAGTTGCTCGGAAATCTTACGCGAGAACCCCAAATGCACACCGGCGTCAATCATCGCTTCCATGAACAAGTACACATACGCCGGTCCGGTTCCAGAGAGCGCAGTTGCCATGTCAAGGTAGTTTTCTTCTTCCACAAATACTTCCAACCCCAACGCCCCCAGGATGCGGCGCGCCTGCTCAGCCTGCTGGGGGGTGACAGAGGATGAATGCGTCCAAACCGTTATCCCTGCGCCTATCTGTCCGGGGGTATTCGGCATGGAGCGCACAATGTGGGGGTGGTTCAACCCTTCACTGATCGTCTGAATAGAAGCGCCCGCCACAATAGAAAGCACCAGCGCATGAGCGGGAATTTTATTCTTCAATCCTTTAAGCACACGCTGCAATAACTGCGGTTTAATCGAAAGAATCACTACATCCGCCTGTTGCACAGCAGCAGCGTTATCCGAAGTTACCGATATGCCATACCGTTCGCGTAATTCCTCATTGCGATCCAACTCAGGACCACTGGCGAGAATACACTGTGGTATGGTCACATTTTTCCGCAACATGCCGGCAATCATCGCTTCCCCCATCACACCGGGACCAACAACCGTTATTTTTAGCTCGTCACAAGCATTCATCTTACAACCTTTCTGTTTCTTGTAAATGACTGGCTTTTTGTGCCGACCAGCGGGCAAAGATAGATGTGGATAAATACCGTCCGGCGCTGCTTTCCACGAGTGCGATCTCGCCGGCTTCGGTGATCCCAGAATAGCCCGACATCATTTCCCGAATTGCATAATGCAACGTCAACGCCGAAGCCTTGACTGCGTAGGCTGTCAACACAACAAAGAGCGGCTGTGTACTCAACACCTCGCGGCAGGCTTTCAGCAGTTCAGAAAGCAGCTTGTAGAACTCCCATACCTCGCCTTTGGGTCCACGCCCAAACTTGGGCGGATCGAGGATCAACCCATCATATTGAACCCCACGCCGGGCTTCCCGTTTGATGAACTTCAGCGCATCGTCCACGATCCAGCGCACAGGCCGCTCTGTGAATCCGCATACTGCTTGATTTCTCTTTGCCCATTCAATGGCTTTTCGCGAAGCATCCACATGGGTAACCCTTGCCCCAGCCGCGATAGTAGCCAGGCTTGCCAGACCCGTGTAGCCAAATAAATTAAGAACCTGCACGGGACGAGCCGCGGCGCGGATCAGACCTGCCAACCAATCCCATGAACAAGCCTGCTCCGGGAAAACGCCAATATGGCGAGAAGCCGTCAGCATCACTTCAAAGCGCAAAATGCCATATCTCAAAGTCCAGGACTCGGGCAGGCGCTGCTTCCTTTCCCAATGCCCGCCGCTCTCCTCTGCGCCGGGATGAAAAATAGCATGAGCCTGCTGCCACTCTGCCTCTGGGAGAGCGCGCTGCCAGACAGCTTCAGCTTCGGGGCGGACGAGCCGGTACTTCCCAAAGCGCTCCAGTTTATACCCGCCGCCGCTATCCAGCAGTTCATAGTCTTGCCAATCCGGCGAAGTCAAAATCAATAAATCTGGGGGTTTGTGGTATTCTGTCATCCTTAACAATAGAAAGTATACCAAAGAAATTTGTCCGATTTTGTTACCCTTGACGCTGCAACAGCCATTCCATCACTTTGCAGTATAATCCCTTCAGCCATTGACAATGAGGTGCAACCGTGAACTTCGACTTTGACCAAATCATTGATCGTCACAAAACAGAAAGCGGTAAATGGCGCAGGTACGATACGGATGTGTTGCCGCTCTGGGTAGCGGATATGGATTTTGTTTCCCCTCCGGCAGTTTTACAAGCGCTGCATGACCGCGTGGACCACGGCATCTTTGGTTACCCAATAGAAATGCCGGAACTGATTGAAGCTATCGTTGAGCGCATGGCAGCGCGCTATCAGTGGCACATTCAACCTGAGGACATCATGCTTCTGCCCGGTGTGGTCACCGGCTTCAATTTGGTTTGTCAAGCGCTGGTTTCCCCAGGCGAGGGTATCTTCATTCAAACCCCTGTATATCCGCCTTTTTTACATGTAGCAGCCAATGGCAGCTTCGCTCAGCAAGAAATGGAGCTAACCAATACACCGCAAGGTTACCAAATCAACTTTGAAGACTTTGAAGCTGCTGTCACGGAAAAAACGCGCCTCTTTTTGCTTTGCAACCCGCACAATCCAGTTGGACGTGTTTTTCGCCAGGATGAGCTGGAACGTATGGCTGAAATCTGCCTTCATCACCGGATGGTTATCTGCTCTGATGAAATACACTGTGATCTGATCTTTTCCGGTCACCAGCACATTCCGATGGCAACGCTTTCAGAAGAAATAGCCCAGAACACCGTGACTCTGATGGCACCCAGCAAGACATATAACATTGCCGGTCTTGGGTGTTCTTATGCCATTGCGCAAAATCCGCGATTGCGCAAAAAAATAGAAAGCTCAACACGCGGATTGGTGCCCGGCGTCAATGTTCTGGGACAAATAGCCGCGCTGGCTGCTTACCGATACGGAGAACCCTGGCTGGAAGAACTGCTCATCTATTTGGAAGCAAACCGCAATTATTTAGCCGATTTTCTTCGTAATGAATTACCGGAAATCAAAATGAACACCCCGGAAGGCACTTATCTCGCATGGCTGGACTGCCGGGAAGCCAATTTGCCAGAGCCGCCGTTCCACTTCTTCCTGAATAAGGCGCGGGTTGCTTTAGAAGATGGCAGACGTTTCGGTAAAGGTGGAGAGGGTTTTGTTCGTCTAAACTTTGGCTGCCCGCGTGCAATTTTGGCAGAAGCACTGGAGAGAATGAAACGCGCCCTGCGTTCGCGATAGGATGTCAGCATGGCTGCACCGCCTTCCCCGCTTCCCGACCCGCCGCGCCGCTCATGCTACCTGACCTCCATTGGCAGTTTGACTTTGCTCGTGTTGTTCTTGATGGTATCGGCGTTCGTTCTGGAAGCGGTGCTGCTGGCAATCGGGGGTTTTTTGATCATTGCCGACCCGCTGGAAAAGGCACAGGCAGTTGCCGTGTTGAGCGGCGGCGGCATGCCCCGCATGGAGGAAGCAGCGCGGTTGTACCATGAAGGCTACGCACAAATCTACATCCTTACAGAAACCGGCGAGGCGCTGGCAGGCTACAACATTGACTATATCGAGCATCTCAAATTGGAAGCATTAAATTTAGGTATTCCCCCCACCGCGATCCGGGTGACCGACCAGCACGCCGACTCGACCTATGATGAGGCAGTTGCACTGCGGCAGCTAATGGAGCGCGAGTTTATCAACTCATGTATTGTCATCACCGACCCCTTTCACACCATGCGCACCCGTCTGATCTTCCGAGATGTGTTTAAGGGTAGTGACAGGAAGATCATTGTCCGTCCGGTCAGCGGACACTGGTATCGCTCCAGTACATGGTGGGCTAGCGCACTTGGTCGTAAGGTTACAGTAGAGGAATATATTAAGTTGTTTGCTTACTGGTTTGGATTTAAACGATGAAGAAGGGGCTGTCCTTTCTGAACAGCCCCTGATGGGTTTAAGACCGGTTCTTACTCAATGACGGTAACATTGGCTGCCTGAAGCCCTTTAGGTCCTTGTTCAATGGTGAATTCCACCTTTTGTCCCTCTAGAAGCTTCTTATACCCCCCCATCTGAATTGCAGAGAAATGCACAAAAACATCCTCTGTTCCATCGCCACGACCGATGAAGCCGTAGCCTTTGGTGGCATTGAACCACTTTACGGTCCCTGTATAACGCTCTGACATAATCCTTTCTCCATCATTTAAACAAAAAATTGGAGATTGACTGACCGCCGGTCATCCACATGAAAAAATCCGCCCGACAAAACCAGCAAAGCCAATGTATCTCCCTCGTTCATAAGATTATCACGGTTCAAAGCGCATGTCAAGAAGCGATTCATTGAGGGTGTTGAAAAACAAAACACACTCCCTATATATAGCGGTAAAACAGCCTGTTTTTCGTATAGATATGCGCCATATATGACTTTTTCAACACCTGCAAGGCTCGTTGCAGCGCAAATTTGTAAATTGCATTGTGGCGCAAGTTTGTAAATTGCGCAGGCGGGTTTGACCCTCACCCCCTGCCCCTCTCCCATAGGAGGGAGAGGGGGAAATGTGGCGCAAGTTTGTAACTTGCGTAACTATAGAGCGGCTGGGTTTTCCGTGTAAGGCTGGGCAAGTTGAAACCTTGCCCTACGAAGCTGCAGCGCAAGGCAATGAAAGTCAGAAGTCAAAAGGCGAAGGGCAGAAGCTTTTTTCGCCTTCATCCTTCCGACTTTTGACTTTAAGAACCTTGCCCTACAAGGTTTTTATCCCGCCGCTTGCAGCCCGCCCAGAAA
>DAOTYY010000063.1:0-8853 GCA_034434695.1 Anaerolineaceae bacterium | reverse complement strand
GTTTCTGTTTTGCGCTTGACATCTGGCAGCTGCAGGACAACAATCGACATGGCGATCTCCGTTGTGATGGTGGTATCTATCATCTTACTCGGAGCTCGCCTATTTGTCAAAACCAACCATCTATGTTACAGACACGGGTTGAAATTCGGGCGGAAAGCGGTTGCGGATGTGCCGGGTGGCTTCGATGCCGTCCATTTCGGGCATGTGGATGTCCATCAGCACCAGATCGTATTCCTGCCGGCGCAGGGCTTCCAGGGCCTCCAGACCGTTAGCGGCAATGTCGGCGCGGTAGCCCAGACGGTCCAGCAGCATGATAGCAACCTTCTGATTGACATCATGGTCCTCTGCGAGCAGGATACGCAAAGGATGGCGGCTGCCCATCTGCGAGTCAAGGGAGATAACCGCCGCCGGCTCCGGGGTGACGTACACCGGCTTTGCTGAAAAGATTTTGATCAGAGCGTCATACAACTGCGACATCTTAATCGGTTTGTAAAGGTATGCTGAAACCTCAACATTCGCCGGCAGTTCGTCACGCCGTCCCAAAGAAGTGAGGATGATAATGGGCAATTGGGTGCTGTCAAAGCGTTTGCGCAGCTCACCTGCCAGGGTCAGCCCGTCCATTTCGGGCATTTGCACATCCAGAACAGCAACGTCAAAGCGCTGACCCTGTTCAATCATCTCCAGTGCGGCTTTGGCATGGGTGA
Source organism: Anaerolineaceae bacterium (assembly GCA_034434695.1). Lineage (GTDB taxonomy): Bacteria > Chloroflexota > Anaerolineae > Anaerolineales > Anaerolineaceae > DYEC01. The sequence goes on along the minus strand of DAOTYY010000063.1, from coordinate 8,149 downwards.
GTGTTATTAGAAGCATACGCCAGGATTGGGCCATACGCGACAGGATTTCGCAATTGGTGGAATTGTCATCCACAATCAGGATGCGCTTGTTTTCCAGCGTATGCAGGTACAACCCCGGCAACATACTGGGCAAATCAGGCGAAGAACTGGTCTGTATTGTGAAGTGAAAAGTGCTGCCGCGCCCAGCGATGCCTTCGCTTTCGACCCAAATATCGCCGCCCATCAGTTCGACAAGTTTTTTACAAATGGTCAATCCTAGACCGGTGCCGCCATATCTTCGGGTCGTAGAGCTATCCGCCTGAGTGAAGGGATGAAACAAGCGTTGTACTTGTTCTGGTGAAATGCCAACCCCTGTATCACGCACACTGAAGTGCAGGGTGATGGGCTTATCCGCACTTTGGGGTACTCCCTCTAACTTAACCGATACCATCACCTCGCCTTTTTCAGTGAATTTAACGGCATTGTTAAGCAAATTGACCAGAATCTGACGCAAACGGGTGCTATCGCCATAGACAGCTTCCGGCACATCGTTATCCATCAGATAACCCAATTCAATGCCTTTTTCGGCAGCGCTCGGAGCGATCAAGTCCAACGCACTTTCCAAACATTCGCGCAGGTTGAACGGCAGATATTCAAGTTCCATCCGCCCGGCTTCGATTTTCGAGAAGTCAAGAATGTCATTGATGATCGTTAACAGGGTCTCGCCGCTGCGCCGAATGGTCTCGACAAAACCGCGTTGTTCATTATTAAGCGGTGTATTGAGCAGCAGGCTGGTCATGCCAATAACACCGTTCATCGGGGTACGGACTTCATGACTCATGGCTGCCAGAAAGGCACTTTTGGCTTGGGTAGCCTGTTCCGCCAGACGGCGAGCCTGCTGCAGTTCGCTAATGTCGTGATAGATGGCAACCCCTGCCACGTATTCCCCTTCCACAATGACTGGCATCACTGCTACTTCCACATCCACCAGCGTCCCGTCCTTGCGGGCGCGGCGGGTAAACAGGCGGGACACGCCATAGCGCACTTTATTGGAGAGTTGCTGCGCTTCTTCCCGATACTCAAGGGAAACAATCAGTTCATCAATGTTGCGACCGACGGCTTCCTCAGCAGTATAGCCGAACAGACGCTGCGCTTCGGGGTTCCAGGTGATAATTTTATCCTCTGCATCCGTAACGATAATAGCAACCGGGCTTAACTCAACCACCACCTCAGAAAAACGCAGCGATTGCTGAAGCTGACGGGTGCGCTGAACGACTTGTTTTTCCAGTTCTACCCAGCGGGTGATGTCTTCCAACGCGACCATCACCTGCTGCCAGTTCTGCCGGGCTTCGGGCAGGATACGTAAATACAGGTGAATATGTAACAACTCGCCAGTCAGGGTATAGTTAATCATTTCCCCAGACCAGCTATCGTTGCCTTCCCAAAGCGCTACCAGTTCGTTTTCAAAAAGCGGACGCGTCTCATCGCGGAGGATACAGCCCAGGTTTTCTACCAGCTCTGCCTGTGTGCGCGCTTTATACAGGTGCAACGTTTCCTGATTAACGCGCCGCACAACAATATTCCTCATGCACTCGTCCACAAATTCAGGGTGCGCTTTCAAGTATGGCTCCAGTGATGTGACCCCCTGGGAACGCAGCTCATCAAACAACCGCTTGATGCCGCTGAAATCCTCTTCCCACAGTGAAAGAGGAGCAAACTCAAACAGGGCGCGAAAATCGCTTTCATAATCCTGTTGTTTCATTATAGTTCCTTCAAAAATTTCACCTATTGTACTGGTATTTGTATGCTGATAAAACACCTGCGCAACACGAAGAACACAGGAATTTATCGGTCGTAAGCAGATGAGAGCAGAGCAGATAGTCGGCAGTCTTCAAAAAGCTGCGGCAGCCAGATACGCACTCCCGGCAGGATGGTTTCTGCCATGCGCTTGAATTTTTTCAGGCTATTGGCATAGCGCGGCAAACCGGGCAAGGGACGGACGGGCTTATCGAGCGGACGGAAGAAGCGATCCCAGTGGATAGGGACGATCAAACGAGGCTGGATGATTTCCAGTGTCTCCACCGAAAAGCGCAGCGGTGCAGCAAAAAGAACATCCGCCGGCTGTGGCGCTTCACCATACAGGATGCGGTAATCATCGGCTTCCAGAAAAAAAGCAAAGCACTCATCCATACGGTAATCGCTCAAACGCAGGGGGTAACGTAATGCATCCGACAACGGTCCCGCAAAGCGGAAACCGGGCGGCAAGCGAACATGTTCGCCGCGCAGGACGCTCACCTTAAACGGCGGCAAGACAAGCCGCTCACCCACAGCGATCGGGCGCCGCTGGTTTTCGGGAACGCCGGCGACCTCCAGCAGGCGGCAAGTATTGGGTGAACCAAAGGCAATCGCTTGGGGATTCTGGTGCAGCAGCACGGGCACATCCATCAGGTGATCATAGTGCGCATGGGAAACCAGGATGTAGTCGCAGTGCGGTATGTGGCGGGAGATGCGCGCCGCATCTGGAACCGGACGTCCAAAGCGTAGATAGCGCAGCGGCGGGCGGGTCAAAAAGGGGTCCATCAGCAGGATGCGCCCATCCAGTGTCAATTCGATGCCCGCCACACCCAGCCAGCGGAACAATAGCGTTGCATTCATGGCACTCCCCAAAGCGTCAGCGCACCATCCCAACCGCTGACCAGCAACAGCCTGCCATCCGGCGAAAAAGCCAACCGGGAGGCTCCCCTTTCGGGCAGTACCATAGCCTGTTTCCCATCGGCAACTGACCAGAGCGACACCGATTCCTGCCCGGCGACTGCCAGTAAACCGCCATCCGGTGAGAAAGCCAGCGCACTGCCGTAGGCAGGCAGTTGCACGACTGCCGAACCAATCCCCTGCGGGCGCAGTTCAACCCAACGCCCATAAGCATTGGCGACGGCGCTCGCCAGCGCGCCATCCGCGGAAGCCGCCAGCGTGAAGCCGGGAATACTGCCCAGGCTTTGTGCCTCACCCATCTGCCAGAAGAAAAGTTTTGCCCCGTCGCTGGCAGCCAGCACTCCCTGTGGCAGAAACCAGATACGCAGCGCCCGGCTGACCTCGGGCAGCGTGGCGAGCTGCTCGCCGCTGGCAGCGTTCCAGAGGCGCACGCCGTCCCTGTCTCCGCTGGCAACCCGCAGTCCATCTGGCGAGATTGCCAGCGCGGTCAAGCGCTTTGGAGCGGGCGAAAGCACCCGCGCCGCTGATCCGGCTGTCCAGTTTTCACCACTGCCAGCAGATTGCCAGAGATGCAGCTTGTGATCAGAGGTGAGGGCAACCGCCAGCCCTTCTTCCCAATTCAGCGCCAACATCAGCGGGGTATCTGGCAGTGCAATAGAAAAACTGACCTGCCCGCTGAGCGAGTCGGTGAGGGTAAGCTGTCCATTGGGATAAGCGCGCAGTAAGCTCCCCTGTCTGGTGAAGGTTTCCAGCAACGCTGTACCGGCGAAAAGCGGCGGTGTATTCTGCGCTGCGCCTTGCAGGTCTGAAAGCGTCCAGAGGTGCAGCGCCGTCCCCAAACCCGCCAGTCGTGTGCCATCCGGCGAGAAAGCCAGCCAGCGCAGGGTTGGTTCATCCTGCGGCAAAGCAACTGCGCCAATGAGCCTGCCATCGGCGGTGGAAAACAATTGCAAAGCATTGCCGCTCAGGATGGCGATCCATTCGCCGTTCGGCGAGAGCGCAATGACCTGCACTGCCGGGCTGAAAGGCTGAAGCAATGTCTGAGTGTAGCCGTTGTCCGTCCTGAATACCCGCACGCGGTTGTCCTGATCCGCCGCCAGCAATCCACCATCGGCAGAAAATGCCAGACTGGAAGCAGAGTTTCTTTGATCATCCTGCCCGATGTAGAGCGATTTTTGCGCTTTGCCCTGTGGAATGCTCCATACCTGTACCTGTTCCTGCGGCGACCAGGCATACAGCCGATCGCCCGCTGGCGAGAAACTCAAAACACGCTGCGGAGTGCGGGTGGAGAAGGTTTGCAGCAGATTACCTTGCGGCAGTTCCCAAAGCGCCAGGCTGTTATCCCAAGCCGCCGAAGCCAGATACCGCCCGTCAGGTGAAAATGCCAGCGCCAGCACCGCAAAGCGCTGGGCGCGCAGGGTTTGAATGACAGCGCCGCTTTGCGCATCCCATAACGTGATAACACCCTCTTCGCCGCCGCCTGCCAGCATGTTACCATCCGCCGAAACCGCCAGCGAACGCAGAGTGACGGGGGGGGCGATGCGCTGCACCACCTCAAACGTCACCGCGTCATAAATCAGCAGGGCGCGCGTGGCAGCAACGACCAGTCTGTCCGCTCCCTGCCACGCCAGCCCCTGCGGCAATCCCTCTCCCCAGCGCGCCAATCGTTCCAGCCGCGCCGCATTCTCAGGCTGGATCAGTTGCGGCATCAAAGACAAGGGGGTTCCCAGCGCGGCGACCGTCGGGGGGGTAGGCGTGGAAGTGATCGTCGGAGTGGGGGAGTGCGTGACGGTTGGGGTTCTGCTGGGGAACAGCGTGGGCGTGGGCAGTGGGGTCAGCGTCGGGAACAGCCAGGTGTCCATGCTGCTGCAACCCGCCAGCGCCACCAGAAGACACGCGCCAAGCAATGTACGTAAAACACGCATACCTGATTTTACCGTATCCGGTGCCGCCTAACGCTGGAACTGGGAGGGCGCGGAGCCATCCGAACGGGGGACAATCACCTGCCCGTCCTTGATCAGCCTTCCCTGATAGGGCTTTTCACCGGCTTCAACTGTCCAGCCGCTCAAAACCAGCGGCAGGGCAGGCGAAGCAGCAATCCATTCGCCGTTGTACTTGCGCGCCAGATGCACGTGCGCGCCGGATGCCACCCCGCCCTCGCAGGAGGGATGTCCAATCCGCTCATCGGTTTCCAGATATGCCCCGGCAGGGATGCGGTCCTGAGCAGCAATGTGCAGATAGAGCAGCGTCCAGCCGGTTTGTTCTATCCCATCACCGTCTAAATCCTGCAGCACCTGCCCGCGCTCGGAGCGCACAATCCACCCTGGAGCTGAGGCAGTGACCCACTGCGGCGAGACCTGACAGCCCGCTTTGCCGCTGGCGGGGGCAAAATCCACTCCGCCCCAGGCGCTGCCAACACCATAGGCGGGATGCGGACCGCCGGTCAGGCTCCAGGTATAGCCCGGCTGGAAAGGCAGTTCCAGTTCCGGCGGGCGCAAATCGGGCGGGAAAAGCGGTTCAATCGCCGCAGCGCGCGCCCAGGGGTCGCCAAACATTCGGACATAGAGGGCAGTGAAACCATTGACACCGTAAGCCGATTCAGGCAGGGTCTGCGGCGTTTCCAGCTTCGCCAGCAGATTGAGCAGTGCCAGCGTGCCGGCGTTAAGCGAGGGATGTATGGGCAGCCGGCTGCCATCCGTAAATTCAGCTTCCAGCAAAGCACCGCTGCGCCAGCCGTAATAACCCAGGGTGAGCTGACGCGTAACCAGCAGAAGCTCTTTGTACAATCCTTGGTATTGAGGATTGCCAAAGCCGAAAGGATAAACGAAATCGCCGGCGTCCTGCAACCCGCCGGTCACCCAGCCGCGGCGGTATTCAATCGCCGCCAGTAACAGGCGCGGATTGATGGAGGTGTCCAGCGCAACGCGGCGTACCACCTCCACCCCGTCCAGCGTTTCGCCGTCCACTTCTTCTTGATGCCGGCTGAGATAACCGCCAGCATTGCGGATGTAGCCGGCGAGGTCAAAATCTGCCGCGGCAGGAGAGTAGATCACTTCACTGTCGGGCAGCAGGGCGGCGCGGTAGCGAAAATCACCCGCAGGCTGGGGAATGCGCAACGGCAGCCCAGCGGGGATGAGCGCTTCGGCATCGAGCGCAAAAGGAGGAATAATCTGGCCGGGCTGAATGCGGTAGCGTCTGGCAAGGGCGAGCAGGGTATCACCCGCCTGAGCATAGTACACATTCGGGTCGCCGGTGGCGATGAATTGCGGGGGAGCACCCGGCAGGGTGGCGGTCTGTAAACCAGTAAAGGGCGTGGCAGGGAATAACTCCGCCGCCAGCGTCATCTGGGAGGCAAAATCCAGCGGCGGCGTTTGTCTGCCCGGCAGGTTGCAGGCAAACGCCAGACCTGCCAGCATGATCACCCCGCCCGCCAGAAGAGCAGCCCGCCGCCTTAAGCTCATGCTTCCACATCCGCAGTCCAGCGGCGGATGAGCAGAGTATAGAATTGCACCATTTTACCCAGTCCAGCAATCGAGATACGCTCGTTGTTGCCATGCACACGTTCTAAATCCGCCGCAGTGATCAGCACCGGCGAAAGACGATAAACATGCTCGCAAAGCGCAGTGTAGTGCCGCGCGTCGGTCATTCCCAGCACCAGATAGGGCGCCACCGGGACCGCTCCAAAGACGGCGCGCACCGTCCGGCTCAGGCTGTTAAAAACCGCACCCGTATCAGGCGAGAGCGGCGAGGCTTCGGCAATGGTTGGTCCAACCGGTTCAAAGCGCACGCGTTCATCCTTAATCATCGCGCGCGCATGTTCACATACGCCGGCGATGCTGTCGCCGGGCAGGAGGCGGAAGTTGACATGCGCTTTGGCTTCCGCCGGCAGGACGTTATCGCGGACACCGCCGCTGATGACGGTGACGGCGGTGGTGGTGCGGATGGCGGCGGCGGTTTTCGGGCTGCGCAGCATGATGCGCTTGACCAGACCGCCAAACAGCCACAGATTGGCAAACGCCATCTGCATCAGGAACGGCGCAGCGCTGCCTAAGCCGCGCATCATCGGGATCATCGCCGCAGGACGGGCAGGCAAGGGGTTGGCTTCCAGATGAGCAATGGCTTTCGCCAGAATGCCAATGGCGGTGTGCTGAGGCGGGCTGGAAGAATGCCCGGGCGTTCCTTCCACTTTCAGCTCCAGCGTCAGGTAACCTTTCTCGCCGATACCGACCAATGCCGCCGCGCCCGCCACCCCGGGGAGGATTCCTTCGGCAAGAATGCCGCCCTCATCCAGCACAGCTTGCAGGCGCACACCCTGACCCCGCAAATGTTCTACAATGGCTTGAGCGCCATTGTAGCCGCCCAGCTCTTCATCATCGCCAAAGGCGAGAAAAACCGTGCGCTGAGGCTGAAAACCCGTCTCCAGGAGATGCTCCACCGCCTCCAGCACGGCAATCAACTGATGCTTGCAGTCCAGCGTTCCGCGCCCGTAGATATAGCCATCGGCGATGGCGCCGGAGAAAGGCGGATGCTCCCATTTGTCCAGGGTAGCTTCATCTACCGGCACAACGTCCTGATGCGCCATGAGCAGCACGCCCGGCAGGTCGGGCTGCGCGCCGCGCCAGGTGTAAAGCAGACTGAAGCTGCCGATCACCTCCCGGCGTAAGTTTTGATGAACGCGTGGGTACATACGCTCAAGGGCGTTGTGCAGCGCCTGAAAAGCGTCAGTGTTCTGCGCGTTGCCATCGAGCGTGGAGATCGTCTTACAGCGCACCGCCTCGGCAAGATGCGCCGCGGCACTGGACGGGTCAATCTCCGCTTCGAGCGCAGGTTCGGCAAGCGGCAGTGGACGGGCAAAACCCAGCGTGCGCACCAGCACAAACGCCAGCAGGAACAACAAAGCAGCAAAAACGACGACCAAAATGGTGAACAGCATGGCAAACCTCAGATGTGTAACGGGTGATGACTGATTGTAATACGCCGAAAGCGAAAAGGGGAAGAGAGAACAATCCATGAAGCCGCTCCTGCCCAGCAGTTCGGCGTGCTTTTCAACTGCCGAGACTGGCAGCGAAACATGGAAGGCAATTTTATGCCAGCCGCGTCCCAGGAGTTCAGTTATTCGCTTCCAAATTCCGCAGACATTGAGCGGCTTTTTTGCGCAAGTGTGGCGCTACCGATTCGTCTTCTGCGATCTTTTTTAAAGCCGCGGTATCTTTCAGCTCACAGATGGCTTCCAGCGCCGCATCAATGGCTTTCATGGAAGTCTCGCCTTCAACGAGGGGATAGAACATATGATTTTCCGGCAGGCTGGTTTCGTTTGATAACTTAACGTGAGTTCGGGATAAGGAGAGGATCTCCAAAAGGGAGTAAACTTTTGTTACCACAACAACAGTTGAAACCCCAGGAGACCCTCAATGGACAGTTTACTCGTTTTATTCTGTGATGTCGATGATTTTTGCAA
>DAOTYY010000062.1:0-28024 GCA_034434695.1 Anaerolineaceae bacterium | reverse complement strand
GCGCAGCTGCTCGGATAAGCATACAATTGGCTTGGGCATGGTTCAACCTCCAGGATTAGGTTCTCAGCAAACCTTATTATCCTCGGTTTGACCATGCCTTTCTATTCAAGTTCTGTTAAAGTGCAAAGATAGTGTTTTTAGGATAAAATAATCAAAAGCTTGCCTAATCAGACAAACAAGCAAAAAACAAGGAGCTACATGACCTATCAGTATCCCATTGCTTTTCAAGAAGATAAAACCAGCCAGATCACCGGTATGCTCACACTCGATGAGCCGCTTTCCTACCCCCTCAACACACAGGAAAGCGGCTTTTGCCGCCAGGCACACATTCATCTGAATGATGGCGGCGAGCTGGATATCGTGCTTTACCACAACCCGGCAACCGCGGCGTTCATCTACCTCCGCACTGTCCCCGTCGACGCGCGCTTGCTGGAACTGCTCGGTCTGACCGATGAAGAAATCGCCGCCATCTCCACGATGACCCTGCCCGGACAGTTGTGCATGGGTTCTGCCCGTTCCCATCTCATCGAGCGCGCTGCCCGGATGATCTTTGCAGCCCCCGCCCTACGCCCAACCATCGTTAAGCGCCGCCAACACAATCTGGCGATTTTTCCCATTGCCCGCGAAGGATTGAAATATCAGATTGCCGAAGCAATTTTTGATAATTACGGCTATTACTGCGATGAGATTTTGCTGGATGCCCACCACGTCTTTGACAGCTCCGTACCGGTATACAAGCGCAAGGTAGAGCTGGGCATCTTCAAAGATAAAGACCTCGACCGGCAACAACATGAGAACATCACCGCCGCCTTTATCGCCGACAGCATTGCCAGCGGTCTTGTCATGAAAGAAGTCATCGCAAAAATCAAAGAGCGTTTCAATCGTATCGAGCAGATTGAGGTCATTGCGCCGCTGGCGACCATCCGCGGTTTATGCAGAATCGCACAGGAGGAATGCAGCCGCGATATTCGCGTGCGAGTGCACGTTTTTGAAACCTTGCTTAATGCCCTGCCCCCGGATTATTACTACTCCGCCCATTACAATATCCCCCAAATCCATATTCGTCCCGATCTGGAAACAGCCTATCGCCGCTGGTGGGGCAAGGACAGCGCCGGCAACGAAATTGCTGATACCGCATGCGCCGGCTATGGCTGGAGCGAGGTGTTTTACTCCCCTCGCAAACAGATTGAGATGATCAACTCGGAGCTCACCCAACGCCACAACATGACAATCACCGACATCCTGCGCCGCAACTTAAAGTCGGGGATTTTTCAGGAAAACTATGCTACGGTATCCCGGTAACAATTTCAGCCACCAGCGCCGGATGGTCAGAAGCAGGTGAGACCATATAACGCGCCGACTGTACTGTGAGCTGCGGCGAGACAAAGATGTAATCAATACGTTCCTGCGGATCAAACCCCCTAGCAGGTTGTGAACCAGCCAGCACCCACGCATCTGCCAGCAATTGCAGGGTTAGCGCGTATTGCTCTGTTGTCGGTTCAAAGTTGAAATCCCCCATCGCAATCACATTTTGCCAGCCCGCCAAACGCTCCAGCACCTGCCGCTGTTGAACGATTGGACCATCATTGCCCAAATGAGTTACCAGCACATGATATGGGATGCCAGCAATGACAACCTCCGCCTCAATTGCCGCCGTCTGCTCACCAACACTGTACATAAAAAACGTGCGCGGATTCTGGACAGGATAGCGCGAAAGCAAGGCAATGCCAAATGTCCCGGTCACCGTGCGCGTACCATAATAGGAATACATGTTCAGCCCTTCGGAAAAAGTGCGCACAATATCGGCATTGCCGCCGGAAAAACGCGCCACATCTGATTCCTGCAAACCCACCATATCCGGCTGCAATTCGCGCAGTACAGCAAGTTGTTCGTCATAAGCCCGACGTCCATCGGCAGAATACCCCTGCTGAACGTTATAGGTTACCACGCGCAGGATGCCATCTTCCGGCGGTGCTATGGGACGGGGCGAGGTCATCACTGCCGTGATCACTGCCGTCAGCAGAGCTGCCAACCCCAACGGAAAGATGACAATGCTCAACGCAGGTAACGTTCGCACCGATGGACGGTCTTTGACCCACAACAAGGGCAGCGTCATTCCCAGCCCTGCCAGCAGAAAGACCAACCAAAAACGGTCGCGAAACCACGGTCCAACAACCGGAATGTAGTCATACACGACGGTAAATGCCTGCGCAAAGACGACAACCAGCAAAAAAAGGCTGGAAAGCGCAAAACTACCACCCAACATCCCCGGCGAAATCTTGCGAGCACGCAGCTCGCGCGTCAACCAGAGAAAATTGAGCAGGACAACCGGCGATAACATAATCATCGCAAACAGTAGCAGCATCTGCCAGAAACCGGACGGCGGCTGATCCAATGGATAGGCGCTGATCTCCGCCGGAAAATTCACCTGACTCAGCCGAATTGCGCTGACACCTGCCAGCAGAAAAAGCGCATTCCAGACCAGCAACAATCGTTTAGGAAACTGCGCCAGCCAGCCGCCGCTGAGCGCCGCCAGATATAGCCCCAGCGCCGCCGCCAGAAAGAGCAGCACCAACCGGTAATCTGCCTCCACCCAGCGCGCCAGAACCGTCGGGCTGACAAAGGCAAAATACAATACCGCCAACACACCCATCAGTCCAATGCTGCAAACAACCGACTCGCCAAAGGAAGCCGGCAATCGTTCTGGCACAGACGAAATGTTCGGCGGCGTCCATTCCTGAAACACCAGCAAAGTCAACGTTAACACAGCAAGCGTCCAGCTCAAAATGGGATATACCAGCCCAGCCTCACTGCCGTCTGCCAGTGCACGCAGCAGGATGGAAAACGACAATCCAAGCGCCAAACCTCCACCCATCTCAAGCGCATCATGCTCCTCCCCTGTCAACAACAACGGCAGCAGGAGAAAGACACACCCAACCCCCGCCCCGCTCGCCAGCAGTCTGCCGCTCCCGCTCAAGCTAACCTCCAAAGCACGCAATAGCGCCGCTGCCCCGATCAGGATGGCAACGGCACGCCGCGATAGCCCGCGCCGCACTGCTAACAACACCAGCGGGGAAAAGAACAGCACCACCGCAGCGATTTCCGGCGGGATGCTTGTCCCCAGCAAGCCAAACGCATAAATGCTCTCGATGAAATCCGAAACAAGCTGGAAAAAGAGCAGAAAAACCAGTCCCTGTAATAAGACCGCTTTCCAGGCGCCTTTGCCGATGTGCTGTGCATTTTCCATTCCATCGCCTCCGTTAACGACTCAAGACCGATCCATCCTCAAACCCTTTGATGGACACTCACTCGCCCCTTACGGTGCAGACTATGCACCTTCTTTGGGATGACGCAAATCAAAGATGATGTAATCACCGCTTTTGTCATAGACCGGATAATGGTTTTCCAGAAACGATTTCAGTTTGGGCTGGCTGTCATATTCCTGAAAACGGGTGACAACAAAAAAATCCATCTCGGCAGTCTGTTCTCGGAAGAGTTTTTCAATATCCACTTCCACCCCGCTCAACTCGCGCACGGTTATATCAGCGGAGGAGAGCCAGCTTGTCGTCGGTTTCCAGCCAAAATACGCCAGCCGGTAGCCGTAATCTTCGGTGATGCCCACCACACGGCTATCCCGTCCCAGTTTCTCGCCTAATTGCGCCCAAAACTGCGCCTCGCCGCGCCAGTCCTCACGCTTGAGCGTCACCCGCGCATCCCAGGCATTCACCACCGCCACCGCCAATAAAACCGCAGCGACCAGCGGATAAAGCAGCGAGTGCCGCCCCTTGATATTCGCAAACACAATCTGTGCCGCCGCGCCCAGCCCCAGCCCTACCAGCGGAATCATCGGCAATTGATAATAATCATGGGTCGAAATGTGATAAGCAAAGGTCAACCCGTAAACAAAGTAACCTGTCCATGCACCCAGCACCAGCGCCCGGTGCGCCGGCTGACGGATGGTGAAACTGGCAAGGAAAGCTGCCAAAAACCATTCAAAAACCAGCGTGCTGGCGATCATTCCTTTCCAGCGCAAATAGAACACCGGATCAAGCCAGAGCTTTGGAAAGAATCGATAACTGAACTGGCTCTCCAGCGCGCCGCTGATATACACGCCGTACACATGATACAACGCAAACGGCAGGACGCTCAAACCCGCCAACAGCCAGACTTGCCCATCACGCAAAGCGCGCCAAAAGCCGCGGTCGGTCAGGATCAACCCCGCCCAAGCAGGAGCAATGAAGAACAGCGCCGTTGCCTTGCAAAGAATTGCCAGTCCACTCAGCAAGCCGGCAACCACCGTCCAGCGCCAGGTCGGCGTGCGATGCCAGCGCACCATCCCCCACCAGGCAAACACAATCAGCGCCGTCATCAACGGATCGGGCTGAAAAGCGCGGCTGGCAATGATGCCATAGGGCAGCAGCAGAGCGTACAGAACGGCGATCACTGCCCCATCCAGCCCGTTGATCTGCCGCGCCAACAGGAACAACCCCACTCCACCCAGCATCCAGAACAGGATGGCATACACCCGCGCCACCCATAGGATTTCATTTCCCGCCAGACGATAGGTAGTTGCCGCCAGCCACTCCATGAAAGGCGGTTCAATCAGCCCTTCGGCTTTCCACATTTGGACTGCCAGCTCTCGCTGCCACTGAGGGGCATCGCTTAAGTGCTGGTAATACATGCCGCGCGCAATGATTGCCGAATGAAGCTGACGGGTGGCATGAAAATCCAGCGGCAGGTCGGTCAGATCATACAGGCGCACCGCCAGCCCCAGTCCAAAGATCATCAGCAACATCAACACGATAGCAAAGCGGCGGCGCGCCAGAAAAGAGGAGGGCAGAAGCAATGTTGAATTTGTCATATTCACGATATTGTGTATTATACTCTTTCGCAGAAATCAACCTCATGATCGCTTCTCCGTTGAACCGCCGTAAACTGGAGGTGACCTATGAAAGCGATGATCCTAAAGCAACTCACCGATTTGACCCAAAACCCGAATCCGCTAGAGCTGGCAGATTTGCCCGTACCGCAGCCGGCTGATCACGAAGTGCTGCTCAAGGTACTGGCATGTGGCGTCTGTCACACCGAACTGGACGAAATCGAAGGACGCACCCCGCCGCCGAAACTGCCGGTGATTCTGGGACATCAGGTTGTCGGGCGGGTAGAAGCCTGCGGCAACGCTGTTCGCCGCTGGCGCGGCGGCGAGCGCGTCGGCGTGGCATGGATTTTCTCCGCCTGCGGAAACTGCGCATTCTGCCACAGCGGACAGGAAAATCTCTGTCCGCACTTCCGCGCCACCGGGCGCGATGCTAACGGCGGCTATGCCGAATACATGACTGCGCCGGAGGATTTTGTTTACCCCATCCCGGAGAATTTTTCGGATGCCGAAGCTGCCCCGCTGCTCTGCGCCGGCGCCATCGGTTACCGCTCTCTGCGACTGAGCGGGTTGCAGGATAGGCAGCGGCTGGGATTGACCGGCTTTGGCGCCTCGGCGCATCTGGTGCTGAAAATGGTGCGTCATCGCTTCCCCAACAGTCCCGTGTATGTCTTTGCCCGCAGTCCGCAGGAACGTCAGTTTGCGCTGGAACTGGGCGCAGTCTGGGCAGGTGATACCGAAGAGACCGCCCCTGAAAAGCTGGATGCCATTATAGATACCACGCCAGTCTGGAAACCCATCGTTGAAGCCTTGCGTAACCTTGCACCGGGCGGACGGCTGGTTATCAATGCCATTCGCAAAGAGACGCTGGATCAACAGGCACTGTTGGAGCTGGACTATCCAACACACCTCTGGCTGGAAAAAGAGATCAAAAGCGTTGCCAATGTCGCCCGCCAGGACGTGAGCGAGTTTCTCCAACTGGCAGCCGAGATTCCCATTCAGCCGGAGGTGGAGCTGTTTCGTCTGGAAGAAGCCAACCGCGCTCTACTTGAACTGAAACAGCGCAAGATTCGCGGCGCTAAAGTGCTGATGATCGGGGAATAAAAAAGCGGGTTTGTGCAACCCGCCTAAAAACTTAAATTTTTAGTGCCTACACCACCCGATAGAGCAGCGCTTCGCCGCGCAGCAGACGCAGCAAGTTGGAATAATCCTCACTGCGGTCGGGCAGCGCGTTGGGATCAATGCTGCCGGAGGCGGTGTGCGGCGTCAGTACAATATTGGCTTCCGGCTGGCGTGCCAATTCCAGCAGAGGATTATCCTGCCGGATGGGTTCCCAGGCGAAGGTATCCGTTGCCACACCGCCCAGGTAGCCCTCAGCCAGCGCATCGCGCACATCTGTCTCATTGAAAATACCACTAGCACCGCAGCTTACCAGAAAAGCCCCTTTCTTCATTTTCCGGATAAACGAGCGGTTGACACAGCCAGCCGTCTCCGGCTCATACGGCAACAGCATGGCAACAAAATCACTCCGTCCCAACAACTCATCCAGTCCGGCATACTGAATATTGAGGTCAGCTTCGGCAAAGTCAGCAAGGCGGTTACGTTTGTTGTACAGTACGGTGCAATGAAAGCCTTTCAGGCGGCGCGCCAGCTCAATGCCAATCTCGCCAAAACCGACGATACCGACCGTTTTTTGGTTGAGTGTGCTGATTTCCCGTCTCCCAGTGAAATTAATGGCGAAGGTATCCTCATCGCATTGTTTTGGCTCCAGACCCCAATCACGGTCAAGCATGATGACATGCATGGATTCGCGCAGGCGCTTTGCCAGCGCCAGCATTTGCAGCATCATGTGTTCCGCCACCATACCTGTCATCCGCACCGGATAGTAACAAACTGGAATGCCGGCTTTCTTTGCCGCTTCCAGGTCAATATCGTACACCTGCGAACCCAACCGCTGGATCAGACGCAGGTCTTTGCCGGCGGCGATGATGTCAGCATCTATCACATCGCTGCGTTCGGTAATGAGAAACTGTTTACCGGGCAAATGGCTGATTATGGTTTGCTTATCTGCATCCCGCAGCATGGTAATCTCAAACTCCGGCGGCGCAGCTTGCAAAGCCGATTGCTGATGCCGCTCGCCGCGGTGTGTAAGGAACAAGGTCGCATACTTTGTCATCGTTCTGTCTCCTATCTCAAAAGGTTAACCACTCGTCTGTACCGTTTTGCCAGCCATCATCAGCCCTACCTGCTCAACCAGCGCCGGGTCTGGCGGAACTTCACCCATAAAGCGCCCCTCAAACATGACCAGGATGCGATCGCTAAGAGCAAAAATTTCCTCTAAATCGGCAGAAATGAGCAGGATAGCCGCTCCAGCATCCCGCTCAACCAGAATCTGCTGACGGACAAATTCAGTTGCGCCAATATCAATCCCGCGTGTTGGCTGATTGACCAGCAGGAAGCGCGGCTGGCGGTCCAATTCGCGCGCCACCACCACCTTTTGTTGATTACCGCCGGAAAGATGAGCAATTTCTTCCTCAATATCCCCTACCCGAATACTGAACTTGCTGACCTGTGAGCGGGTGTATTCGCGAATGGTATCAAACTGTAAAAAGCCTCTTCTGGCAAAAGGCTCATCTCGATAGGTCTTAAGCACAAAGTTTTCCGCCACCGAAAACGGCAGGATTAACCCCATCTTCTGGCGGTCTTCGGGGATATGCGCCATGCCCAGACGATTGAGGCGTTGCAGGTCGCGTTTGGTAATTAATTGACCATCCAGGCGCATCTCGTCAAAGTCGCTCTCGATCAATCCAGCCAGCGCCAGCGCCAGCTCGGTCTGACCGTTGCCGGAGACACCTGCAATGCCCAGAACTTCCCGTTCTCGCACTTCAAACGAAACGCCCCGAACCACCTCCAACCCGCGTGCATCCTTCACCCGCAAGTTGCGCACCGAAAAGATCACCTTGCCCGGCTCCGTCTTGGCTTTTTTCAATTCCATCAACACTTCGCGTCCGACCATCATGCGCGCCAGTTCGCGGGGATTGGTGTCGCGCGTGTTGACCGTGCCAACCACCCTGCCATCACGCAGAACGGTTACACGGTCGCTGACCTGCATGACCTCTTCCAACTTATGAGTGATAAAGATAATCGTCAATCCGCGATTCGCCAGATCGCGCAGGAATTTGAGCAAATGTTCGCTTTCTTGAGGGGTCAACACAGCAGTCGGCTCATCCAGAATGAGCAAATCTGCGCCGTGATACAACGCCTTGAGGATTTCTACCCGCTGCTGCTCGCCTACGGAAAGGTCTTGAACAACTTTTGACGGATCAACATCCAGCCCAAACTCATCGCTCATGGTACGGATACGCTGATGAACTTTATCCATGTCGTTCAGGACTTTCCAGGGTTGATACTGCCCCAGCACAACATTCTCGGCGACGGTCAGCGTTGGCACCAGCATAAAGTGCTGGTGAACCATGCCAATGCGGTTTTCGATGGCGTCTTTGGTACTGTGAATGTCCAGCTTTTTGCCTTTGAAATATATGGTGCCGGAGTCGGGCTTATACAGCCCGTACAGGATGCTCATGAGAACCGTCTTGCCGGCGCCATTTTCACCCAGAAGACAGTGGATTTCGCCGGGACGCACTTCCAGCGTAATATTGCGGTTTGCCTGCACCCCGCCGGGGAAGCTTTTGCAGATGTTTTCCATGCGCAGGATGTATGCTTGGTTTGCATTTTCTGAAGTGCATTCTTCCATAATCAAACAACAACCTCCTAGTAAGGAATCCCCAATGCTTTTGGCGCTCGAACTCGGCGTTTGGTTAAGCCAACCAACACAAGCAAAGTGGCAAAATAGGGCAGTGCCTGCAGGAACTGATATGGAATCAATACATCAGGCATCGCCTGTATACGAAGTTGTAACGCATAGAAAACACCAAACAGCAAGGAAGTACCCATCGCGCCCCAAGGTGACCATCCACCGAATACGACGACTGCCAGCGCAATGAACCCACGCCCAGTCACAATCCCTTCCACAAACTGGTCAGCATATGCCAGAACCAGGAAAGCCCCTCCAATAGCTGCCAGCGACGTACCGATCAGGATACTGACATAACGCGTGCGAAGTACATTAATACCTACTGTGTCCGCCGCTTTTGGATGCTCACCAACCGCGCTAATGGATAAACCAAACGCTGTCCGATACAGGATAAACGAGGCTAGCGGCACCAGAATCAGGGTTGCATAGACCATTAAGTTGTGACGGAAAAACACCTCGCCGAAGAACGGGATAGAACTGAGAACAGGAATATCCACCGGCAAAAAAGTCTTCAGACTGAGGATCTTCCCGCTTTCGGCATAGAATGCTCGATATAAGAAGCCTGTAATGCCCATACCAATCATATTGAATGCCGCACCGACAACGATTTGATTGGCTTTAACCGTCACTGTGAATACAGCAAAAAGCAAGCCGCTCAAAAGTCCACTAATGATAGCTGCAACCAGACCAAGCAATAAACTGCCTGTCTCATAAGCTGTTGAATATGCCGCAAAAGCTCCGATCAACATAATTCCTTCCAAGCCAATGTTCAATACACCAGCGCGTTCGGAGAACACCTCACCAACTGCGGCATAAAGGATTGGCGTCGCCATGCGCCATGTAGCTGCTAGAATACTCTGCAAAAACAGAATGGCAGGCACAAGTTCCATTTTCGCCCGGGTTCACTCCTCTCTTTCCATACTGACGGCTCTATAAACACCAAAAGCAACAACTGAAAGCACCACTAAACCCTGAATCATGAACACCAGTACCGAGGGCACTTTGGCACTCATTTGCATCACTTCAGAACCAGAACGCAACGCACCGAATAGAATCCCGGAGAAGATCACCCCCAAGGGATTGTTGCCAACCAGAAGCGAAACGGCAATGCCATCAAACCCATAACCCGGTGAGATTAATTGATATAGGCGATAAGATATTGCCGAGACCTCCACCGCCCCCCCCAGTCCGGCAGCACCGCCACTAATTGCCATTGCCAATAGAATATTGGACTTCACATTAATCCCTGCATAGCGCGCAGCTTCTGCATTCGTTCCAACAGCCCGAATAGTATATCCACGGCTTGTCTTGAATAGCAGGATGTACAAAGCCAATGCCAGTAAAACCGCAATAATAAAGCCTATGTGCAGACGTGTAGGGAGTAAAAAGCGCGGCAACCAAGCATTCTCGCTAATCCGAGGAGTTTGTGGAAACAGCCCTTTGGTCTCAATCATCGGACCTGTGACCAGATAGCCGGTAATGTAAATCGCAATGTAGTTCAGCATAATGGTTGTAACCACTTCATTGGCGCCAAAACGATTTTTGAGAAAAGCCGCCAACATCCCCCATAGCGCTCCGCCAGTAATACCCATCACGAGTACTAGGGGCATCAGGACGAAACTAGGCAAACCACCCAGATAGATTCCAGTCGCCGTAGCAGCAACCGCGCCAGCATAGAACTGTCCCTCTGCACCGATGTTCCAGATACTGCAGCGGAAAGCCACCGCCAAACCAGCGCCGATAAATATTAATGGAGTGGCTTTAATCAATACTTCCGTAATAGCTGTTGTATCTTTGAATGCCCCTTGCCACATTGCCGCATATGCTTTTAAGGGATCATATCCAGCAAGAAAAAGCACCACCGCCCCTATTAACAAAGCAATCGGGATAGCAGCGAACGGCATCCATATACTTCGCAGGGTTTTCTTTAACCTTCCACCAAGATTACGCCAGTGCATGATTTTTGTTAACCTCGCTCAGGTTCTGATCACAGAATCGTCAAGTACATCAAACAAACTTCATAGGGATAAAGATAGCGTTTTTTATATAGATATGCGCCAGGCATGACTTTTTCAACACCTCTCAAATTTGTGACCGTTCAAATCATCGAAAGAACCTTTCCAATCTCCGCCATTAAGGACGCGGCTGTTTGTGTCTCAAGGATGGGTAACAGAAATTCATCAAAACCATATCTGGACATAATTGAAGAAAGCTCCTCCGCGCACTCTGATGCGGATCCCATGATTACAAAGGGAGCAATCCACTCATTCTTAATAAGCTTGCCTGCTTCCACGAGTCCACGGCTCCCCATGGTTACACGGATCGCCTCAACATCCTGATCGGTCATGCCAATTAACTCTTTAACCTCTGGCGGCGAATCCACCAACCGATAGGT
This sequence comes from Anaerolineaceae bacterium, assembly GCA_034434695.1. GTDB lineage: Bacteria > Chloroflexota > Anaerolineae > Anaerolineales > Anaerolineaceae > DYEC01. The sequence continues at coordinate 16,939 of DAOTYY010000062.1, read as the reverse complement.
CATGTGCGGTCTTAATTCTTCCATCACACGCTCATTGGTAATAATCATGGTAGAGTAACAAATTTTAGGTTTGTTGCCGCTCACCTGTGCGCCACTTTTCACCAAATCAACGTAGTTCTGAATAAAGTTTTTATGGAGAAACTCTAAGACAACCCCATCTGCCATTTCTCCACCTAAAGCAAGCATCTTCTTCCCTCGTCCTGCAATCCAGACCGGCAAATCCGGACGCGCATAAGCAATGCGAGCTTCTTGCAACTGCACAACTTCGCCTCTAAAAGACACTGCCTCACCGCGCAATAGCGGACGAATGATCTGAAGCATTTCGCGTACCGCTGTCAGAGGCCTCTGACGTTCAATCATTAACGGTGCCAGGGTTAATGTCCCACCCGCACCAATCCCCAAAAAAGCCCGACCATCCGAAAGCTCATCCAAAGTTGCAATGCTCGATACCGTTATAGCCGGATGACGACTGAAAGGATTGGTAATTCCGGTACCCAATTGAATTTTACCGGTTTTCTGCGCTATCGCTGCCAGACTAACATAGACATCGCGTGTGGCGAGACCCTCATCATAAACCCAACATTTGTCATATCCCAGCCTTTCAGCTTCTTGTCCTAGCTCAATCACCTGAGGCATTGGCACGTCAGGTATCAAATTGACGCCTTTTACAATCACACCCGCACCTCCAACCAATTGAAGATCCTTGCCATTTACCCATTTAAGCGCTTGATAAAAACTAGTTTAACACATAATAAAAATTCTACCAATAATTAGGTCAGCTAATTGGGCAAAGCAAAAACACAATTTAAAGAGACGCGTTGTTGGTCGCCTCAATGGAACCAACAACGCGCCCTTTTCAAGGATTATCCGGCAAAGTACTCATTGCGCAAGCGTGTTGATTTCACCATTAGAAATCTTTTGGATCGCTTCCTCTGCCAGTTTCTTAACATCATCGGGCACCGGATATTCTGCCTGATCATTGAAGGTAATGTAAAGCACATCCTTATCTCGCAATCCAAATTCAACATTGCTCTCCGGCTTCCAGTTTCCCTCGCTCAATTTCCGGGCAATATTCACCAAACCTTGTCCATAATCATTCACGTAATTGGCAACAATTCTGCCCTTTGCCATATCAAAATTATTAGCTTGATTGGAAGGGATATACGTGCCAAAGCCCCATACTTTTGCTTCCGTAATAGCTTGATATACACCATTGCCCGCAATGTTCGCATTCGGTGCCAGGAAATCTGCTCCGGCATTGACCATGCTCAAGGCAGCTTCTTTTGCGGCAGCTACATCCGTCCAGTTTCCTAAATAGGTTGTGCTGACCTTGAAATCAGGATTTACCGACTTAGCACCATTGGTAAAGCCGATAAAGGTCTCAGAAATCGGAGGAATCTCTACACCTCCTACCAAGCCAGCGCCTTTCCCCATTTTCGCTGCAATCAAGCCTAACACATAGAAGGGCTGGCTGGAGTCAGTATTCAAGCCGATCACGTTCGGATTACCCTCTTTCGGCCCATTATATCGGCTACTGGAGATGAAGAAATACGTGTTGGGGAAGTCTTTGGCAACCACGATTGCCGAATCCTGGAATTGGAAGCCGTGACCGAGCACCATGTTATAGCCCTGATTGGCAAAATCACGGAACGCTTTCTCAAAATCAGCCGGCGACTCACCCAGTTCGACATAGCTAATTTGAGCGCCCAGCTCAGATTCCATCCGCTTCAGAGCATCGTAAGCAATCTGATTCCAGCCCTGATCGTTAACTGGACCTGGGCTCAACAAACCAACTTTGAACACTTTCTGTTCAACTGTAGGGGCAGGGGTCGGAGCTGACGTACAAGCCGCTAAAAGCGCTACAACTACAGCCACAACCAGTAAAGTATATAAACGCTTCATTTTTTCCTCGCTTTCCAAAAGGGACTATTTCGACATGGTCTTAATTTCACCAGCTTTAATCTTCTCGGCAACGCCTTCCACCTCTTTGCGCAGGTCGGCGGGTACCGGGTTGGCGGCGCCGTCATTGTAGGTGATCCACATGACCTTGTCATGCTTCAGACCAAATTCGATATTGCTGGTGGGTTTGAACGTGCCGGCTTTCACTTCAGCCGCTATCTCTACCAGACCTTCACCATAGTTGAGAATGTAGTTGGCAAGAATATTCTTCGGCGCTTTGCTGGTATTGTCGCCAAACATACCGAAGCCCCAAACGTTCTTTTCCACCATCGCTTGATAGACGCCATTATTGGCGAAGTCCGCATTCCCGACCAGGAAATCCGCCCCGCCGTCTACATAGCTGATGGCGGCTTCTTTCGCCGCAGCCGTATCGGTCCAGTTCCCCAAATAGGTGTACTTCACCGGAAAGTCCGGGTTGACCGAATGCGCACCCAGAATGAAACCATCCCAAGCCTCAGCAATAGGCGGGATTTCCATACCGCCAATCAAACCGGCACCCTTGCCCATCTTGGCGGCAATGTAGCCAAACAGATAGCACGGCTGGCTGGAGTCGGTGTTCAGACCAATCAGGTTGGGGATGGCAGGATCGTAGAAGCGGCTGCTGGAGAGGAAGAAAAATGTATTGGGATACTGAGGAGCAACCGCTTTGGCAGCATCGGTGAACTCATTGCCGTGTCCAAGAATGAAAGTGTAGCCCTGGTCGGCAAAATCGCGGAAAGCTTTTTCGAACGCCGCTGGAGCCATTTCCACTTCCACGTAACCAATCTCTGCGCCAAGCTCAGATTCCATGCGCTTCAGCGCTTCGTAAGCAGTCTGGTTCCAGCCGCCGTCATTGACTGGACCTGGCGCAAGCAAACCGGCTTTGAACTTGACAGGCTGTTCGGGGGCTTTTGTTGGCTCAGCAGGCTGTTCGGGGGCTTTGGTTGGCTCAGGGGGCGGGGTAGCCGCCGGAGCGCAAGCCGCTAGCAGGGCAAAGACGGTCAAAAAAACAAACAGGGGGAACAACAGGCGCTTCATCATTAAATCTCCTTTCTTTACTTTACTTAACAGAGAGTAAAACAACTCGGGTTTTAGACGCAACAGGGAATGTATAGATAACTATCGCCTCAGCTTTTTCCTCCTTTTCAGAAAAGGTAAGGACCTCTCTGCGCGATTTCGTTGGGTAACTTTCGGTAAAGAGCGCAGTTTTGTCAAGCAAAACCACTTTTTTAAGTATAGCTTAACACATACAAAGTATAATACTATCCTTGCTGGTGGTCAAGTGACACTTTTGAAGAGGATGTTGAAAAACAAAACACACTCCCTATATATGGCGGTAAAACAGCCTGTTTTGCGTATAGATATGCGCCAAATATGACTTTTTCAACACACTCACTTTTGAAGGATATTGAAAAAGACACTGTCTTTTCCTTAAGGGAGCTCGCTTTAGACATTTGCCAATATCCTCAAGAAAGCCCAACAAATTAACATTAAGCACTCGACCGACAGAAATATTTACACAACCTTTACGGGTGATTAACTCCACATTGATGCCTTGTTAAGTTTATGATGGCAGTATGATAAGCAATGTGTCATCTATGCATGAAAAGCGCCTGAACGTCAATTAGAATTTGATTGAAAGTGTTGAAAAGTGATATTTGGTGTTTTTACAAGAAGCAAACCGTTCTGCCAATATATAAAATCCTCTTCTGCTGTGCTTGTTTTATCCGCAAAACAGGTGTATGATTTATTTTGTTATGGGTATTAATATGCCCAAACCCCAATTCGACATGAGAGGAGAAGAGTTTATGAACAAACATCTATCTTATTTGCTTTTGGCTGTTCTTGTTGTTGCCACGTTGGTTATGGCTGCCTGTCAGCCGGCGCCAACACCAGAACCCACGAAGCCACCGGAGCCAACTGCAGCACCGACCAAAGCGCCAGAACCCACCAAGCCACCAGAGCCAACCACACTGCCTGCACCCGAGCTGGGCACACCGGAAAATCCGCTGATCATGGCGCTCGCCCCCTCCGCCAATACGCAGGAACTGATGGCAGGTGGTGAAGCCATTGCCGCCAAGCTGACCGAGCTGACCGGTTATACCATTAAAACCATCGTCCCGACCAACTATGCTGCTCTAGTGGAAGCAATGGGCTCCGGCAATGCACACATTGGCTGGTTGCCGACTGTGCCTTACATTGTAGCCTATGAGAAGGGCTATGCCACTGTTGGTCTGGTAACGCTGCGCAATAACGCTGACCACTATGCCTTTGAAATCATCGTCAACGCCGAATGGAAAGACAAAGACGGTAAACCTTTCACAATCTACTATGATCCTGCTACCGGCAAGAACACTGCCGATGCTGCCACTGCTTTGGCGCAATTTGCCGGCAAACGCCCTTGCTACACCGATCCGTTGTCCTCCTCTGGCTATCTGGTACCGGCTGGCTTCCTGGCTGCCAACAATATCAAGACTCTGCCGGGCGCCTGGGTACAGGGTCACCCCACTGTTGTCAAATCCATCTATTTGAGCCCCAAAGGTGAAATTTGTGACTTTGGTACGGTCTATGTGGATGCCCGTACGGCAGTCACCAAAGATTTTCCGGATGTCAACGATAAAGTCCTGGTCGCCTGGGTCTCCGATCCCATTATTCCCAACGACACTGTTTCGTTCATTGCCAGCATGGACCCAGCGATGAAACAGAAGCTGGTAGACGCTCTGCTGGAACTCGCCTCGACCGAAGATGGTCTGACCCTGCTCAAGAACGGCGGTTATAGCGTCGGCGGTCTGAAAGCAGTGGATGACTCCTTCTACGACGAATACCGCGTCTATCTGGAGTCCATCAATTTCGACATCAACTCCTACAAGTAATCTTTGATCAGTACAGAGGGAGGGCACAGATTGCCCTCCCTTTTTTATCCCCTCACAGGTGTGCATACATGCTTCGGATTCAAAACCTTACCAAAATCTATCCTAATGGTACAAAGGCGCTGACCGATGTCAGCTTCAATGTGCAGGATGGGGAATTTCTGGTGGTGATCGGTCTCTCTGGTTCAGGAAAATCTACCCTCTTGCGTTGCATTAACCGCCTGATCGAACCAACCAGAGGCAAAATTTTTTGGGACGATATGGATATTACTGCTGCCTCACCGGCAGAGCTGCGCCGCATCCGTCGCCAAATTGGTATGGTCTTTCAGCAATTCAATCTGGTCAAACGATCCAGCGTAATGACCAATGTCCTTTCGGGGCGTCTGGGATATACCAACCCATGGCTCTCGCTGCTCGGAATCTGGTCTGCTGCCGATAAGCAACGCGCTCTCGAAGCGTTAGAACGCGTTGGCATTGCTGACAAAGCCGGTAACCGTGCCGATTCGCTCTCTGGTGGACAGCAACAGCGCGTGGGTATTGCACGCGCCCTGATGCAGGAGCCGCGCCTGATTCTGGCAGATGAGCCGGTTGCCAGCCTGGACCCGGTTTTGTCGCACTCGATCTTGCAGTATCTGGAGCAATTGAATAAAGACGGCAAGACCATCATCTGCAGTCTGCATTTTTTGGACTTGGTTCACCGCTACGCCACGCGTGTCATCGCACTAAAAGACGGCTATAAGGTTTTTGAAGGTCTGCCATCAGAAATTGACCGGGTTAAGTTTAAGGAAATCTATGGCGAAGAAGCGCAGGAAGTGCGTGCAACCACGCTGTGAGGGACGCATGACCGAAAAACCAAATCGCTCTTCCTCCAACCACTTGCCTGCCGGGAACACTGCAGAGAGCCGCTCTGGCTCTCCGATTCTTTCTGCTATCCTTTCGGCGCTAATGCCTGGCGCCGGTCAGTTCTACGCTGGTCAACGCTATCGTGGTGTTGCCATGCTGATTGCTATGCTGGTGATTACCGGGATGGTTTTCTGGTACGGGAATCCGATCTGGTATCTTTCTCCCATTGCGGTCTGGTTGTGGAACATCTGGGATGCCATCAGCCTGACCAAACGCGGCAAGGGGCGCACCTTGCTTTTGCCTGTATTGTTCAGCTTGATCGCCGCCTATAGCATTGGCTGGCAGTTAATTGGGATCAACTTCAGTGCCGCCAGCGCCGACCGCGCCATGGCTGTGCTGCGTCCCATGCTGCGTCCTGATCTGTTTGAAACTCGCAAAGAGTTGAACCAGATGTGGACATATGTCTCCGTTCCCTGTTCGGCTACAGAAACACCCCCGCCCGCGCGGCGTGAGGTGGATGGCAAAGTTGCTTTTGCCACGCCGGATTGCGCTGGTCCTGGTGGAACGCTGATCGTTTCCGTTTCGGGCATGTGGCCCAACGTTGATACCATTGTCTGGTGGGAAACGGCGATCGGCGACGATAAGCCGCTCGGCGGTAACGAAAACGCCCCGCTCATCGTCCGTACCGATGAAACCGGTTCATTAACCACCGCCATTCGCGTCCCCAGCACAGTGCTGATCGCCCAGCCCGACCCCACTTTGATGCTCCAGCACAAGGTGTATTTTGACCAGTACCGCCCTATCGGCGGTTTTCAACTTTCCACCAATGGGCGCTATGTCCTGCAAGGTATGATTGAAACCGTCACCATGGCGCTCATGGCAACAACCTTAGCCGTCCTGCTGGCGGTGCCGATCAGTTTTCTGGCAGCCCGCAATCTGATGGGCGGCAACCCAATCACCTTTGGAATTTACGTTATCGTCCGCACCATTCTGAACATTGTCCGATCCATTGAGTCACTCATCATCGCCATCGTTTTCGTTATCATTGTTGGGTTGGGTCCATTTGCAGGTATGCTGGCGATTGCCGTCCATTCGGTGGCAGCACTGGCAAAGTTGTATTCGGAAGTCATCGAGGGCATTGACCCTGGTCCAATCGAGGCAATCCGCGCTACTGGTGCTAATTGGCTGCAGGTAGTACGCTACGGCGTCATTCCTCAGATTGTGCCTCCCTTTACCGCTTTCACGATCTACCGCTGGGATATTAACGTACGTTCGTCTACCATTGTCGGTTTTGTGGGCGGCGGTGGGATCGGTTGGTATCTGGTGCAATGGATTCAAATTAACGAAATGCGCGCAGTGAGCGCCGCTTTTATTGCCATTGCGATTGTCGTGGTCACGCTGGATTACATCAGCGCCAGAGTGCGGGAAAGGCTGGTGTAGCCATGAGAAGCGACCTCTCCCACCTCAAACGGCTAGTTCTGAATGCGTTGGGGATTGGAGTCTTGATCTCTCTGTATTCGGTCTCTGTCCGCTATACGCAGATGGATTTCAAACGGCTGGTGCGGGACGCTTACAAAGCGCGCAATTTCGTCATGGACATCATCTCCCCCGATGTTCTCACCCGCGATACTGAAATAACCACCATCGAAACATCGCTGCCCATTCCATGCGGTTCGGCGCCTGAGGCAACCCTGCCGAATTCCGGGGCACGCCTGGTGCCCAGCGTTCCTTGCGCTGCGCCAAAGGAAAAATTCACGCTTGAAGGCTTTGAGCTGGCGCCAAATGCCGAAATCGTCCTGCGCTGGCGTTTTCCGGATAACCGTACCCTGACCATTGCACGCACGAAAACGGATACTGAGGGTCACTTCTCGGTGACGGTAGAAGCCAAACAAATCGCCGCTTCGATTAACAACGTTGCCAGCCGTATTGAGGTTGATACCGAAATTCCAGTTGGCGGTTTGAAACCCAGTCAGGCGCTCAAAGACGTCACCGAAGCCATGTTCGTCACCATTTTCATGGCGTTAATTTCCACCACCATTGCCACTGTGGTTTCAGCGCCGCTCAGTTTTCTGGCAGCCCGCAATATCACCAAACGCGGACCGCTCGGCACCTTCATTTACTACCTTACCCGCTCGTTTTTCAATATCACCCGCTCCTATGAGCCGTTGGTGATGGCGACTGTTTTTGCCTTCTGGCTTGGCTTTGGGCCTTTCGCTGGAACGTTGGCGCTGACGGTGGTCACCATTGCCAGTCTGGGTAAACTCTTCTCAGAAGCGGTTGAAAATATTGATACGGGTCCTATTGAAGCGGTACAAGCCACCGGTGCCAATCGTCTGCAAACGGTGATCTATGCCGTTATTCCGCAGATCATCCCAGACTTTGTTTCTTTCATCGTTTACCATTGGGATATCAATGTACGCATCTCCACCATCATTGGATTTGTGGGCGGCGGCGGAATCGGCTATTACCTGAGCGAGCAAATCAACTCAATGGTCGGCTACCATAAAGCTGGCACGGCGATCTGGGCAATTGTGCTGGTCGTTTGGGTTCTAGACTTTCTAAGCGCCGAAGTGCGCAAACGGCTGACCTGATGAAAGTAACTGCGAAGGCAATGCCGAAACCGTGTCTTGACGTTTCGGCTCGAGCGCGGTATATTTTAAGCACCAAGGCAATTTGCCCTCGTAGCTCAATTGGATAGAGCGTCTGCTTGCGGAGCAAAAGGTTGCGTGTTCGAGTCACGCCGGGGGCACTGCAAAGCGGGTTGTCAACAGCCTGCTTTTTTGTTTTCCCTTCAGCAACACTTTACCGTCAAGGCAGAGGAACAGGATGACCGCTTCACAAATCTGCCAAAATTTATGGGATTGGCATGTTAGAAAATTGGTTGCTGTAGCAGCCGCTCTCATATCCCCATTCTTTGCCGATCAACTCTCCCGTTGAACCACCAGCAGGGTGATATCATCGAACTGGGAAGCGCCGGCGCAAAAGCTTTCTACATCCCCCAGCAATGCCTGTTGAATATCTCCAGCTTTCTCCCCTGTATGAGCATACGCCGTCATCTTTAACCGCTCCAGTCCATAGAATTCCCCCTGCGGATTTTGCGCATCCAGCATCCCATCGGTGTAACATACCAGCGACTGTCCCACCTCCAGCGTCACCCTTCCCTCATCCCATGCGGTATCTTCATAAATTCCCAAAGGGATGCCGGTGCGGTTCAAAAAGGCTGCAAAAACGGGCTGCTCACAGGATAAAACCATTGGCGGGTTATGCCCGGCGTTGGCATATACCAGCTCGCCTGTAGTCGTATCAAGTACAGCGACAAAAGCAGTGACAAACTGCTCTGACGAGGTGTCCGACAGAATACGCCGGTTAGTTGCCCTTAAGGTTTCCTGTGGAGTTTTTGCGTCGAGGAGATACGTGCGCAACAGGGTGCGTGTCAATGCCATGAACAGCGCTGCTCCCATCCCCTTATCCGCTACATCGGCAATCAATAATCCCAGTTGCCCTGCAGGAAGGGAAATAACATCATAAAAATCACCCGAAGCCTGCTGTGCAGGTTTGAGAACAGCATTGATTTGCCAGCCGGCAAACCCGGGCAACACGGCGGGCAAAAAGGATTGTTGGATTTGCCCCGCCAGATTCAATTCTTGCAGTGTCCGCTGATAAGCCAGCGTCTGCTCGTACGCCTTCGAACGTGCTTGAGCGGAAGCAATGGTCGCCGCCAGTGTTTGCAGGGCAACCAGCAAACGTTCCACCTCGCCAGACCGGTGCGGATGCCAGCGACTCAGCGCCAGATAAATTCCACCGATTACCTGCTGCGAACCCGTCTCAAGGATCGGCAGCAGCGCCCAGCCGCTCTCATCTTCCGAAACCTGCCAGGGTGGAAGATCATTGGTAGAAAACACCCGGCTCTCGGCATGAGTCTCCAGCCATCGCCAGGCTGCTTGAGGCGCGCCGCGATAGTCTTCTTTGTGGCAGAGTAGAACCTGATCGGGAAAAAGACGGATTTCCATTGAAGTATGGGCAAACATGGAAGGAACATGTCTTTCAAGCAAGGCAGGCAGGTTCGGCTGATCTGGCGGTGTCAGCAACAAATCCCGCCCAAGCTGTTCCAGCCGCACAAACTGCTCACGCTGCTGGCGGTTGCTTTCCGAGACCCGGCTCATGCGGTTGAGAATGAATGCCGCCACCAGCAGCCCCATCAGGTACATTGCAAAGGCGGGTAAACCAACAAAGGCATCTATCCCCGCCGCCAAAATTGCCGCCGGAAGCGCCAGCCCGGGCAGGAACAAAGTGTACAGCGCGAATTGCGTCCACCTTTTGCGAAAGACTTGTTCGCGGGGTTCAAACTTCTGTTGCAGATACAACATCCCGCTCAGAAACAGCAGCCACAGCAGGCGACTGGCAAAAAACTGCACCCCCAGAGCGATCGCTGCCGCAAACACCTCACCCTCTGTAAGACCGGGCATCGGGATCACCCCGCCCAGCATCCGGTACGCCGCCATCCCCAACCACACACAAACGGTCAAACCTGCCAGATTGATCATCAGATTTCTCAGGCGATTCAGACGAAGCGGCAGAGACTTCACCAGCACCAGCTCACCCCCCAGGCTGAACAAAGCCATTACAATCCCTACCCACATCATAACCGGACCAACCATTAACACCCCTGCCCAGAGCATTTGCTCATCCAGCGTGCCGGACATATCCGAAAAGTGCCCTTTTCCAACCTCGGAAATGACAAAATACGGCAGGCGGGCAAACAACAAAATGACGGTCACCAGGATAATGATCGCCGGCAAATTCGCAAAAAGCAAAGTGACATCGCTGACAGATATCAGCCAGACAAAACCGACAAGCACCAGAGGGACGCAGAACAAAACACCGGCTGCATCCAGAACAAACTGCCACTGACGCAAGGGTGGCTGCTCATTCAGCGCGGGAAAAAACCAACATAACAGCCGGCGAAACGGCTGAAGCAGATACATAAAGGGAGTATATCACAAATATGACTCTCTCTATCTGTTTTTGTTCGAGGTGCTTTCGCACAGCGGCAGGAACTCATTCAATTGACGAGACAGCTTTTTGGCTGGTACAGAATAAATCCCATCACCAATTCCCTACTGAATACTGACCTCCCACAAATGAACGTGGGTCGGTGCGGGTTCGTTCAAGTTGAACACATCTAGCCACACCTGCATCACCCCAGGCGTTTCATCGAATTGCAGCTCCAACCAGCGCGGCGTTGGATGAGCAGGCGCTTCCTGCCGGGTTTTGAGCAGCGTCCTGCCAGCCGTATCGCGCAGTTCCACTACAAGGCGGGTCGGCTCGCCGCCAATTCGCGCCGCAATTCCCCGAATCGTGCGCGCCTGTTTGAAGATGATCTGCACCTGCAAGGGGTTGGCTTCCATGGTGCGCACAAGTGTATTCGGGCTGCCATCGAAAATCATCTCAATCGCTCCGGCATCCAGATAGGAATATCTGACCTGCACCGTCTGACCATCTATCATCACCTGTGCCTCGCGCAGCACCTGGCGCGCTCTGCGCTCGGCTTCTAAAATCTCATCTATACGATCTACATAGCGCAAACGAACAAAGTAAAACCCCGGCTGACCGTTCGGATAAGGCAAAATTCGTTCGATGCGAATATCGGTGAACTTCCCGCTCTTCAGCACCTTTTCATATTCCTCTGGGATCATGATGAACAGCATTTTTTCATCTAACTGCTTTTTCTGGTCAAAATACCCCTCGATACTGCCAATAGTGAACGGCAGCGGATCCTCGAAAAAGAAGCGCGCAATCGTATCGGTGCCGTTTGCCCACGAGGGCGAAAGGATGATGCGAGTTTGCGGCTTCTCGCGCAGGATAGAACGAATCTCGCCAAATACCTGCCGCGCTCCCCATTGCATCCCATACAAGCCATAGTTGCTATGCCACAGCGCGCCGTTTGCCAGTGCATCGGTCAGCATCCACACGTTAAAACCAGCCATCACAAGAAATAAAGACCATGCTGCAAAGCGCGGCGGCACACGCCGTCCCAGCCATTCCAGCGCCTCAGTCAGCGCCAGCGCGGTCAGGATGACCACCGGAATCACCAGCGGCAACAGGCGCGTGATGCCCACCCCCACCAGAGCCGCTCCAGACGGCGCCGCCAGCAGCGCCAGCAACACCGCCCGGTACTCCCAGCGCCGCACCCGCCACAGCCCTAGCCCAATCCCAGCCAGCGCAAACGGCAACGAGGTGCGCAGCAACTGCCCATAACCCAGCATTCTGTGGCGCGGCAGTTCATCTCCCTGTTCCAGAAACCAGTAGAACGGATCAAACCCGCGCCCATAATAAGTCAGAAACAGGCGCACCTTTTCAACCAAAGGAATTTGCGCCACCCAGTAAGAATTGAGCTGGGTCAGATGTTCCAGGTTTGCCTGTGGATGCTGAATTTGAAAACGCACCTGCGGCAGCACCAGCACCAGCGCCAACGCTAACGCTTTTAAGATCGTGGAACGCTGAGCAACATGGCAGCGAAAATCTGAAAAGAACAATAGAAAAGCTGTCAGCGGCACTACCAGCCGCATGGGCGAATAGCTGTAAAACGCCAATGCCGCCATGATCACCGCCAAATTCAGCGCGCGGGACTTTCCGCTGCGGTAGCGCAAATAAAAATACAGGAAAGCCGCGTAGAAGCTGGCCGCAATGGCAGTCTCAAACGCTGTGCGGGAATGCAAAAACCAGGTCGGCGTGATGGAAAGCAGCAGAATCCCCACCCAGGCATGGCGCACCTTAAATACCTCTCGCAGCGTCAAACCCACCGCAAGCGCCGCCAGCAGGCTCACCAGCGCCGAAACCCCGCGCGTGACCCAGATGGACTTGCCAAAGAGCAAATAGGGCAGTACCTGCAAATACACCGAAACACTCAGATTGTATTGATAAGCATTGAAAAAATAGGTCGGCAGCAACACCTTGTCTGCTCCATGCCAGCCATCCCGCACCAGGTCTGCTGCCAAAACAGTTTGCACGGCTTCATCGGTGAAGAAATAAATCGGGAATTCAGGCAGGGCAATCAGACGGGTGAGCAGATAAACCAGCAGCGCCAGCCAAAGCAGCCACATCTCAATATTCCAACGTCCCAGGCGGGCACGCATCCCATTTAGCCAACGCAGCCGCTTGCCGCTTTCGCTGTTCTGCGGCGAAACTGCCCCGATCCACACCCGGCGTTCCCCGACGGTTTCCCCCCGCTCATTCTGCTGGCGTAAGTCAATTCGCAACGGCGCATCAGGCGCTCCATTCACCTGAAGACGCAGCCGCGCCCGACCGACCTGAATTTCATCAAGCTGTGATTTGCTTACAGAGTGAGGATTTCGCTGAGCAGGTCGCACACCCTTATTTTACCCCTTCATTCTCCTGCTCATTCGTTCACTCTGGAGATGCCCTCGCTGTTGTCATACTTTACAGGGATTGTCCTGGCATTGTGGCGGGCAGACCGCTCCCTGGCGCTCAATCTGCGGGCTTTATCCGCATACATCGCCTCATCTGCCCGCTTGAAGAGATCCGCCAGCATATCCACATGTTCAGCAGAAGCGGTGCCCAGCGACATAGACAAAGTCACCTTTCCATCCAGAATGCTCATTTGCGGCAGCACCTCACGCAGCCGCCCAACAACTTTTTCGGCAGCCGCCTGATCGGTAAAGGGCAGCAGTATTGCAAACTCGTCCCCGCCCACTCGGGCAATCACATCCCGGTCGCGGCAGGCATGGCGCAATCCCTGCGCTGCCTGGCGCAGCAGCTCATCTCCCGCCAAATGCCCATACCTATCGTTGGTCTGTTTCATGTTATCTATATCGCACATCACCAGACTGATGGGCAGGTTGTGCTGCTTGATCACCTGTTCAAGCTGCTCTTCAAAATAACGGCGGTTATATAAACCGGTGAGGGCGTCATGTGTGCTCTGATAGCGCAGCTCGCCTTCCAGCTGCTTCAGGCGGGTCACATCACGGCATACCATCAACATCCCCGAAAGCTGACCATGCGCCTCATACCAGGGCGTCAGGGTACAAAGCAGGATACGTTTCTCTCCCTGTACTGTGCGGATCGGAAGTTCACGGGTGATACTAGCGCAGCGCCCACAGCGCAGCACCTCTGTCACCAACTGGTTCAACTCGCGCGTTGAAGTGAAATCTTTCATGTCACAGCTCAACAGTACACCCGGCGACACGCCAAACAGCGCCTCAGCCGCCGGGTTAGCAAAGACAAACTGACCGCTCAGACTGACCAGCAGGGTACCCTCGCCCTGCCCTTCCAGCAAAGCCCGCAAGCGTTCTTCGCTGCGCTGTAAGGCTTCTTCAGCCTGCTTGGTCTCAGTAATATCCAGCAAAACCCCGCGCCAGACGGTGCTTTGAAAAAGCGGGTCCCATCCCAACGCAGCAACATCCCGCACCCAGATCACCCGCCCGTCCTTGCGGATGATGCGATATTCCATCTGGAACGGCTCGCCGGTGCGGTTGGTGCGCTCATGTTCCGCCAGCACCCGTTCTCGATCCTGCGGGTGAATAACCCGCTCCCACAAATCGGGAATGCTGTGCCATTCTTCCGCCGTATAACCGGTCAGTTGTTCGATATACGGGCTGGAGTAGATATTGCTGCTATGTGCGTCCACCCGGTCGGCATAGACAACTGCCGAGACCTGCTCCACCAACAGGCGGTACTGCTCTTCGGCAATGCGTTGGAGCGCTTCTGCAACCCGCTGTTCGGTGATATCCAGAATGGAGACCACCACGCGCGCCATCGAATCTTCATACCCTGGCACGACCGACCAGCGCAACTGAAACTCGATGCGCTTGCCATCCAGCCGGTAATTAACGCCTGTTGACTCAAACTCGTCTGCGCTGTCCCAGATTGCCAGCAGTTCCTCGCGAACGATCTGCATCCCCTCGCTGCCCAAAATATGCACAATGTTGCCGAGCAGTTGTTCTTTGCTCCTTGCCCGGTACAGCTCAAGCGTTGCCCGGTTGACATCCAGCACCCTTAACTGCGAAGCACAGCGCCAGACAAAATCCGGATGCTGCGTAAGGTAAGCCTCCAAATCCTGCACTCCTTCCGCACGCAATTTCTCAAGGCGGGTTTTGATGCCGGAAAAATCTTCCTCCCATAACGAGATGGGCGAATTCTCGAACAAATAACGATAGCGCGCTTCGCTCTCGAGCAGAGCCTGTTGTGTCTGATCGCGGGCGGTCAATTCCCGATGCACCAGGAAGTAAATCAATAGCCCGCTGCTAACTGCAAAGACCATCACCAAAGGAACGTTCGCTTGCCAAAAGCGGCTGACTTCAGGCAGCTTCTGTTTCACCAAAATATAAGCGCCAGCAAGCCAGACTGCAAATACCAGCACGTAAACGAAGGTTATCATCAATGCCAGACGAACAGAAGATAAGCGCACCTTGTTTCGGCCCCTCTTTTCTTGAAACCCCGTAAGTACCAGGTTACTGAAACACTTTCCTTTATCATAATACCAGCATGAACGGATGACAAGTATTTATTACAAAACCACAACCTTACAAAAGAGTAAGGAAAAAAATAACTAAAACCGCCCGTTACACGGGCGGCAAACAATCGTTGGTGGTTTCAGGCAACAAAGGCTCGTAAACAGAACGAGTCAGTCCCCCGGTTAAACAAAACTCACTTGCGCTCTGAACGCAGGCTGGTCAGGCTCATCATGGCAAAGACTAAGCTTACCAGAATGACTGCAACATAAACGACATTTGCCATCTCACACCTCCTGCACATCCGCCAATAGCTAAGACAAACCTCTCGTCTTTTAGGTTTAAACCCCAATTCATCAAGAACGATGCCTCTTATCCTTTTACAATATAACGCAAAACTTTACCAAAAGTTCCAAACAAATTTGTCAAGACAACTTTCAAATTTGACAGCACTGACGAAGATTGATCCCGCCGGGCTTCTCATTCTCGCAACCATAAAAAGCTTTTTACAAAAACAGGCTTATTGGTTAAGAATCGGGGTAAAATCAATCCAACGTTAACGGTAATCAATTCTTGAATTAACTTTATGGAGAATACATGCCCACAGAAAATGAAATCATGCAGGCGCTCAGCCGGGTCATTGATCCTGAACTGGGGCGCAATCTGGTCGAATTAAATATGATTCGCGAGCTGAAAGTGCAGGATGGCCGCGTCAGCTTTGTGCTGGCTTTAACCATTCCCACCTGTCCATTGCGCGACCAGCTTGCCCGTCAGGCGGAGCAGGCGGTCTCTGCTTTGCCGGGCGTAAAGAGCGTTGAAATCATCTTTGGGGAAATGACACCCGAAGAACGTCAGGCGGTGCTGGGGCGCAGTCAGCCTGCCATGCCCAAACTCAACCCGTTCAACCGTGTTGAACGGCTGATTGCCGTGATGAGCGGTAAAGGCGGGGTGGGCAAATCATCCGTCACCGCACTGCTGGCGGTTGCGCTGAACCGGCGCGGCAAAAAAGTCGGCATCCTGGATGCCGACATCACCGGACCCAGCATCCCCAAACTTTTTGGTCTGCCCCCCGGCGGCTTGCGCGGCAGCGAGCAAGGTATTCTGCCTGCCGTCACTGCCGGCGGTATCCGCGTTGTCTCAACAAATTTGTTGTTGCAAGCTGAAGACACTGCCGTCATCTGGCGCGGACCTCTGATCAGTTCCGCCATTCAGCAATTCTGGAGAGACGTGCTCTGGGGCAAGCTGGATATGCTGCTCGTGGATTTGCCGCCGGGAACTTCAGACGCCGCTCTGACGGTCGTGCAGAGTCTGCCGATCAACGGTGTCATTCTGGTCACCACGCCGCAGGAACTGGCAACCATGGTTGTGCGCAAAGCGGCGCACCTGCTTGAGCAGGTCCATATCCCGGTAGTGGGTGTGGTCGAAAACATGAGCTATTTTCGCTGTCCCGAATGCGGCAGCAGTCATGACCTGTTCGGACCCAGCCACCTGAGCGAGATCACCGCTGCCTTTGCCAGCCCGCCCGCGGTAGTGCGTCTGCCGTTGCTGCCCTCGCTGGCAACGCTGGGCGACGCCGGACAGATTGAACAGGCAGAAATCGGCGGGCTGGACGCGCTGGTGGAAATTCTGACCGAACCGAAATAAACACACAGCTTCATGGACACTGCGCAGGCTTTTGAAACCGTGTCTGTAACATAGATGGTTGGTTTTGACAAATAGGCGAGCTCCGAGTAAGATGATAGATACCACCATCACAACGGAGATCGCCATGTCGATTGTTGTCCTGCAGCTGCCAGATGTCAAGCGCAAAACAGAAAC
>DAOTYY010000061.1:0-14545 GCA_034434695.1 Anaerolineaceae bacterium | reverse complement strand
CAAATCCTGGCAGGGCATGTGGGCTGCACTGCTCCTGGCTGGGTCCGGTGCTGCTTTCTAAGCTGTTATTGGGCAGGGGGACTTCCTGCCTTTTGCCTTTTCCCGAAATTCACCCACCGCTGATGTTACAAACACTTAACAATCCTATAATTTCAGCTTTATTGAGATTGGTTATAATATTCTTATTAAGACAGCCCATTCTCTCTTATGGAGGTTACTATGAACATTGCCAGTCTGTTTCAGGGGATCGCCGCCCTCGCCTGGATGGTCGTAGTTGGCGTAGTTGTGATCGTCGTTGTACGCATTGCTCGTAACCGCCCGCTGGCGCGTGGCGGTACAGCAATCCTTATCAGCGTAGCGGCTGCTGTCGTGTTGAGTGCGGTCAGCTCTGGCTTGGTGTTCATCAATCCACAAGAGCGCGGCGTGGTCATTTCAGCCGTCTCGCCGCTTGGCTATCGCGAACAGGCGCTTCAGCCCGGTTTGCGCTGGATCATTCCCTTCGCAGAAACCGTTGTGCGTTATCCGGTGGCTAAACAAACCTACACCATGTCCATTGCCTCATCGGAAGGACAGATTCAAGGCGACGACTCCATCGCCGCCCGTACCGCCGACGGTCAGGAAATCTTTATAGACGCCTCGGTTATTTATGCTATTGACCCTGCTAAAGTGGTCCAGGTGCACATCCAATGGCAGGATCGCTATCCCAATGATCTGGTTCGCCCGCTGGCGCGTGGTATCGTGCGTGATGTCGTTTCGCAGTATGGTGTAGAAGACGTGGTGAGCAGGAAGCGCTTTGAGATGGTCGAACGCGTGCGTACCGCCATGTCGGAAAAGCTGGCGGCAAATGGTCTGATACTGGAAGATTTCGTTCTGCGCAATATTACCTTCTCTCCCGAATATGCCGCTTCCGTCGAGCAAAAACAGATCGCCGAGCAGCAAGCACAGCAGGCTCGCTTTGTCGTCGAACAAAAGAAAGCCGAAGCCGATCAGGCGCGTGAGATCGCCAAAGGTCAAAAAGACGCCGCCATCACAAAAGCCGAAGGCGAAGCACAATCGCGGATTATCCAGGCGCAAGCTGAAGCCGAGGCACTGCGTCTGATCGCTGCAGCCATCAAAGAAAACCCCGACCTGCTGACCTATCAATATATCAGCAAACTTTCGCCAAACATTCAGGCAATGCTGTTACCCAGCAACGCCCCCTTTGTCTTTCCATTGCCAACTCCACAGCCTGGTATGATGACTGAGCCAACCGAAACACCTTAAAGTACCATCTTGAAAGGTCTCTGAAAACATCCTTGGGTGTATAATAACAACTATGAGCGATACTGCCTCTCCTCCCACCGGAAAGCAAATCCGCCTCACCAGCCTTTCTTCCTGTGCAGGTTGAGCATCTAAATTAAGCGCGGAAGCGCTGGCGCAGGTGCTGCGCCCGGTGGAAACGGTCTTCCAGACCGAAGATTATCCTGACTTGCTGGTCGGTCTGCAAATGCCAGATGATGCTGCGGTCTGGCGGCTGGATGAGACGCGCGCCCTGGTTGTTACCACCGATTTCTTCACCCCAGTTGTGGACGAACCCTATGACTATGGGGCCATCGCCGCCGCCAACAGCCTTTCAGATGTGTATGCAATGGGTGGACGTCCGTTCCTTGCGCTCAACGTAGCTGCACTACCGCCCAATCTGCCGCCCGAGTTTCTTGGTGAAATCCTGCGCGGTGGGGCAGAGATTGCCCGTCAGGCAGGTGTGGTCATTGCCGGCGGTCACACCGTGCAGGATAAAGAGCCAAAATATGGGTTGGTCGCCATCGGTTTTGTTGACCCGCGTCACATGATGACCAAGGCTGGAGCACGTCCCGGCGACGCGCTGGTACTGACTAAGCCGCTGGGTTTTGGCGTCACTACCACTGCTCTCAAACGTGAACAGGCAGAAGCGCAGGATGTCAGCGAAGTAGTGCAATGGATGACCCGCCTGAACAAGACTGCCTCCGAACTGGCAGTGGAATTCGACTTGCGCGGCGCAACCGATATTACCGGTTACAGCCTGATCGGTCACGGCTGGGAAATGGCACATGCTAGCCATGTGGGACTGCGCTTGATTTACGAAAAAATACCGTTTGTAAGCTGCGCCCGTAAATACGCCGAACGGTGGACTTTCCCCGGCGGTGCAGCAGATAACCGCCTGTACTTTGAAAGCCATGTGCAATTTGCCTCCCATCTAGACGAACCTGCCCGCATGTTGCTTTTTGACCCACAAACCAGCGGCGGCTTGCTGCTGGCAGTTCCACAGCCAACCCTGCCCGCTTTCCTCCAGAAAGCTCAGGAATGCCAACAGCCCGTTTGGGTAATCGGCGAAGTCATCCCCGAAAAACATATTGAAGTGATTTGACCACACGGTAACAATTTGGAACATAGTACAACGCGCCGTCCGGACGGCGCGTTGCGATTCTCTCCGCACACTTACAGTCAATTCGGTTAAAATAATCCCAGAATGGCGATCAGCGAACATTTGCAAGGCATTTTGAACACCCTGCCAAGCAAACCCGGTTGTTACCTGATGAAAAACGAAGCCGGGCAGGTGATCTATGTTGGCAAGGCGGTCAACCTGCGCAATCGTGTGCGCTCTTATTTCCATGACAGCGGGCAGGATTTCAAAACGCGCCAGATGGTACGCCATATCGCTGATATTGAATGGATTGTGGTCGGCTCAGAACTGGAAGCGCTCATTCTAGAGATGACGCTGATCAAGAAACACCGCCCGCATTACAATATCCGCCTCAAAGATGATAAACGCTACCCCTATATCAAAGTCCACTGGGCAGACCCTTTCCCCAAAGTGACCGTCACCCGCCAAATGGTCAAAGATGGCTCGCGATATTTTGGTCCTTATACGAGCGTCTGGGCAGTCCATCAAACTTTGGATGTCTTGCGGCGAATCTTCCCTTATTTGACCTGCGACCGTGAAATCACCGGTAAAGACCTGCGCGCCTGTCTGTATTATGACATTAAATTGTGTAATGCGCCGTGCATTGGCGCGGTGAATCAGGCACAGTATCGGCAGGTGATTGACGACCTGTGTCAGTTTCTAGAAGGGCGCACCGCTCCAATTATCGAACGCTTGAAAAAAGAAATGGAACAAGCCGCGGAAGAGCTGCGTTTTGAAAAAGCGGCAGCACTGCGCGACCAGATTTTGGCAATCGAAAAAGTTGTCGAGCGCCAAAAAGTTATCTCCAATGAACAGATGGATTCAGATGTGATCGCCATGGCGCGTACCAACGGCGAAGCCTGTGTGCAGGTGTTTTTCATTCGGGGGGGAAAACTGATCGGACGCGAATACTTTATTCTGGAAGGCACAGAGGAAGCCGCCGATAGTCAGGTCATTGCCGAGTTCATTAAGCAGTTTTATTCCGAAGCCGCTAACATTCCCTCTGAAGTCTTGCTTCCACATGAAATTGAAGAGGCGAACATTATCAAGGAATGGTTGAACACCCGACGCGGTGGGCAGAAGATACAGTTCTGCGTGCCCCGCTCAGGCACGCCGCAAGAACTGGTGCAAATGGCAACTGAGAATGCCATGGAAACGCTACAAGCCCTGCGCAGCCAATGGGAAATGGACACCAACCGTCAGAGTGAAGCACTGGCAGAACTGCAAAAAGCCTTCAACCTGCCCGAACCGCCCAACCGCATCGAGTGTTATGACATCTCCAACACGCAAGGCACGGCGGCAGTGGGTAGCATGGTGGTTTTCGAGCGCGGTGTGCCCAGCAAAGGGCTGTACCGGCGCTTCAACATCAAGACCGTGTGCGGACCGGATGACTTTGCCAGTATGGAAGAAGTGCTGACGCGCCGCTTCCGCCGCTGGCAGGCTGCGCAGGAACAGCAACGTATCGGCGAAAAAGCTGACCCGGCATTTGCCATGCTGCCCGATTTGCTCATCGTGGATGGCGGCAAAGGACAGCTCGGGCGGGCTTTGCAGATATTAGACCAGTTCGGGCTGACTGAGAAAGTCTCGGTTGCCGGTCTGGCAAAACAACAGGAAGAACTTTTTTTACCTGCTCAAAGCGAACCACTGGTATTGCCGCGCCACTCACAAGGCTTGTATTTGCTCCAGCGCATCCGTGATGAAGCACACCGCTTCGCCATCACCGCCCATCGTCAGCGGCGCACCCGGCAGGGACTGGCTTCGCGTTTGGATGCCATTCCCGGCATCGGTCCGGCGCGGCGCAAGGCACTGCTCACCCGCTTTGGCTCTATCGAAGGCATCCTCAACGCCAGCATTGAAGAACTAACTCAAATCCCGGGCATCACCGAAACGCTGGCGCTGGCGCTCAAGAGCGGGCTGGAGTAGGCAATGAATAAACCAACCTTTATCCAAAGACATCCTCTAGCGGCGTTTTACGTTCTCGCCTTCGTCATTTCCTGGCTGGGCTGGATTCCACAGACCTTACATCGTTACGGGTTGTTTCCATTTGATCACCTTATTCTCAATTTACTGGGCGGAGCAGGACCAATGCTGGCAGCAGTGGCGGTCCTTTGGGCAACCAATAGTCGAGCGTATATAGGAGCACTCTTTGCTTCTGTACTGCGCTGGCGTGTTGCCTGGGGATGGTTTGTGTTTGTGTTCTTGTTTTGGTTTACCGCGGCTGCCACAGCCCTTTTTGTAGGGATACTCTTTGGTCAGCCGTTTCCCGCTCTCAAGCTTATCAATTGGTTGACTCTGCCTTCCGTCTTCCTGATGATGCTGGTTTCGAATGTGTGGGAAGAAATCGGCTGGCGCGGTTTTGCCTTGCCGCGTCTTCAGGAACGCTACAGCGACTTGAAAATCGTTTTTCTCATGGGGCTGCTCTGGACTTTGTGGCATCTGCCTCTGCTGCTTAATCCAGCTTCTCCAATGGCTTCCCTGCCCTGGTATGGACAGATTCTTTTCAGCCTTGCATTGACCACGATTTACACCTGGTTGTATAACCACACCCGTCACAGCCTTTTGCCCGTCAGCATTTTCCACGCCATGTCAAACACCATTGCTTTCACCTTGCTCGAAATGAACATCTATGTCTCTTCCTATCTGTTTGTAGTCGGTGTAACGACCATGACTGCCGTTGGGATTATTCTGTTCTACGGCACAAACAGGTTTTACCGCTCGAGCATTGTCAACCGTAACGAACGCTGATAAAAATAACTCCAGCATTCGGCTTCATCAAACGCTTACGTTGAAAATTGTGCCCGGCTAGAAGGAATTCATGAACCAATATGTGTTGATTGGCGCGGCAATTTTGTTGTTTCTCAGTGTTTTGGGCAGCAAAGTCTCAGATCGGTTTGGTGTGCCCGCGCTTTTATTATTCTTGCTCCTGGGGATGCTTGCGGGAGCGGATGGTCCGGGAGGTATTTATTTCGATGACCCTGTGCTGGCACAGTTTGTTGGGATTGTTGCACTGGTGCTGATTCTGTTTTCTGGGGGGCTGGAAACCGAATGGCGATATGTCCGCCCTGTTCTCAAAGAAGGCTTGCTCCTCTCTACGCTTGGTGTTGGTATCACCGCAGTTGTCGTTGGTCTTTTTGCCCGGTTGTTTCTTCATTTTTCATTGCTCGAAGGTTTGTTATTGGGTTCCATTGTATCCTCAACAGATGCAGCAGCGGTGTTCTCTGTACTGCGCTCTAAAGGGATTAGTCTTGCAGGAAAACTGAAACCACTGCTTGAGCTGGAATCAGGCAGCAATGATCCCATGGCAATCTTTCTCACAGTCGGCATGATTCAACTTATTACCCAGCCAGACCTGTCACCTGCCAGCCTGATGCAATTGTTTGCATTACAAATGCCTATCGGAGCACTATTAGGATATGGCATAGGAAGAATTTCGTTGTTTCTGATCAACCATATCAAGCTGGGTTATGAAGGGCTTTATCCAGCTTTGACCCTTTCCATTGTGTTTCTTGCCTTCGGATTAACAAACATTATTGGGGGAAGCGGTTTTCTGGCAGTCTATCTGGTTGGCATTGTTCTGGGTCACCATGACTTCATACACAAACGCAGCCTGTTACGCTTTCACAGCGGTTTGGCGTGGCTGATGCAAATCACCATGTTTCTAACACTGGGACTGTTGGTTTTTCCCTCCCGGCTTATATCGGTGACAGGTGTTGGCTTACTGACGGCAGGATGTTTGATATTTGTCGCCCGACCTCTTGGAGTTTTTCTCAGTTTGCTGCCCAGTACCTTGCATTGGCGAGAAAAGACTCTGATTTCCTGGGTTGGACTTCGAGGAGCTGCCCCTATCATTCTGGCAACCTTTCCGCTGCTAAGCGGAATCTCAGGGGCTGACTTGATTTTCAATATGGTCTTCTTTATCGTATTAACTTCGGTATTACTGCAAGGAACATCTATTCCTTTGGTGGCTCGCTGGCTACAGGTAGACGCGCCAATTGCGCATCAACGGACGTATCCCCTTGAGTTCAATCCAATGGCTGGAATGAAAAGTGAACTCAAGGAATTTGTCGTACCATCCGACCCGCGAGTTGTAGGAAAGGCGATTGTTGAACTGAAACTCCCGACCGATTTTCTAGTGATACTCATCGCCAGGAATGATGAGTTTCTGATACCTACGGGAGGAACCGTATTAAGAGATGGCGATACGCTGTTGGTTTTAACGGACAAAGACTCATATGAAGAAGTTCAAAGAAGGTTCGGCACTTCTGAGAGCAAAGGAAATAACAAACTGACGTCGGCTTGAACAAACCAAAAACGCGTTGATACACGTCCTACCTACAAAATCCTGAAGACCGCCGAAACTTAACTCGTCCGGTCTTTGGGGCAGCAAAAATTTTTAGTATAATTTTATGGGGCGGAACATACGACTTCAGTCATTACAAAAAACCTAGTGTGCGGGCTTTTGAACCAGTTGTGTCAGAAATCGAGTTGAACAAACTGTTCTTCCATAAGTAAATCGCTTTGGAGGTGGATTGGGTTATGGAACATGAAACAGTTGCTTCAACAGTGAATCGAATTGCTTTTGTGGGCAATTATTTGCCGCGCCAATGTGGAATCGCCACGTTTACCACTGATTTGTGCGAGGCTCTGGCATCAGAATATCCAAGCATCCATTTCATTGTCCTGCCAATCAACGATAACGACCATGGGTATTCCTATCCACAGCGTGTACGTTTTGAGCTGGCAGAGAAAGACTTGCATTCTTATCATCGTGCAGCGGACTTTTTGAATATTAATAACGTAGATGTAGTTTGTTTGCAGCACGAATATGGAATTTTTGGCGGCAAGGCTGGCAGTCATATTCTAGCGCTTTTGCGTGAACTGCGTATGCCAGTCGTCACCACTTTGCATACCATTCTGCGCGAACCTGACCCCGATCAGCGCCGTGTACTGGAAGAGATTATTCATCTATCCGATCGGCTGGTTGTTATGAGCGAACGCGGCTGCGAATTTTTACAAGAAATTTATCATGTACCGAAAGAAAAAATAGACCTGATTCCGCACGGTGTTCCCAATATGCCTTTTGTTGACCCGGCATTTTATAAAGACCGCTTTGGTGTCGAAGGTAAAACCGTCCTGCTTACCTTCGGATTACTCTCGGCAAACAAAGGTATCGAAACGGTGATCAGCGCCTTGCCAGCCATTCTGACAAAACATCCCAATGTTGTGTACATTATTTTAGGCGCAACACATCCGCATGTCAGACAACATGAAGGAGAAACTTATCGCCTATCCCTGCAACGTCTGGCGAAAGAAAAAGGGGTTGAAGACCACGTGATCTTCTATAATCGCTTTGTAGATTTGGAGGAGCTGATCGAGTTCATCGGCGCAGCAGATATTTACATCACGCCTTACATCCATCAGGCGCAAATCGTCTCAGGCACGCTGGCATATGCGCTTGGCGCAGGCAAAGCAGTTGTATCTACACCTTACTGGTATGCCGAAGAAATGCTCGCAGAAGAGCGCGGTGTGCTGGTGCCTTTCCGAGATTCAAACGCACTGGCTGAACGCGTTAACGAATTGCTGGATGATGAAGCAAAACGCCATGCCATCCGCAAGAGAGCCTATCTTTTCGCAAGGCAGATGGTCTGGCAATCCGTTGCGCGTAATTATATGCAGAGTTTTGAGCGCGCTCGGATTGAACATCGTCAAGTTGCCCGGCATATTTTCAGCTTTAGAACGCTGAGTGCTCGCCCGGGTGAACTGCCGCTACTCAAACTGGATCATCTGCACCGTTTGACAGATTCCACCGGAATATTGCAACATGCCACCTTCATTGTGCCGAACTATAACGAGGGTTATACAACTGACGATAACGCACGAGCATTGATTGTCAGTGTGCTTTTAGAAGAGATTGGACATCAGGGCGCTCTTGATCTTTCTTCTCGCTATCTGGCATTTGTCAGCTATGCATTCAATCCTCAAAATGGGTTTTTCCGCAATTTTATGGATTATCAACGCCGTTGGCTGGAAGAGCGCGGTTCAGATGATAGTCACGGTCGTGCGCTTTGGGCGCTGGGAACCGTGTTGGGACGCTCAAACAGCCAGGCATTGCGAAGTATGGCAAGCCGCTTATTTGAACAAGCTTTACCAAACATGATGAACACAACCAGCCCGCGCGGCTGGGCTTTCGCATTGCTCGGCATCCACGAATATCTGCAACGATATAGCGGTGACCGCATGGCAAGTCAGATACAAGAAGAATTGGCTTACCGACTGCTCAATCTATATCAGAACAATCGCTCAACTGATTGGCTCTGGTTTGAAGACCGATTGACTTATTGCAATGCCGTCTTGCCTCATGCATTGTTAGTCTCCGGCTATTCAATGCAAAACAACGCAATGTACACAGCCGCACTGGAATCCTTGCGCTGGCTAGCCGACTTGCAATGTTCAGATACTGAAGACGGCCACTTTGTCCCCATCGGGTCAAACGGTTTTTACGTCAAAGGTGGCGAAAGAGCACGTTTTGATCAACAACCTGTAGAAGCCGAAATGATGACTCTTGCCAGCATTGCAGCTTACCGTATCACCCTCGAAATCTACTGGAAAAAACAAATGATGAGTGCTTTTGAATGGTTTCTGGGAAGGAATGACTTGAGTCTGCCTCTTTATGATCCTTATAGTGGTGGGTGCCGGGATGGGTTGCAACCAGACCGAACGAATGAGAACCAAGGTGCCGAGTCCACGCTTGCGTTTTTGCATGCCTTGCTGGAGTTACAATCGGTGGAAAATACAGTGCCGCAAATGATAGAAAGTAAGGAACAGGTACGATGAATAACCAACATCCTCAACTGTTCAAACGATATTCACGCAATCCGATCTTAACCGCCGCTGACTGGCCCTATCCGGCAAATAGTGTTTTCAATCCTGGTGCCACATTACTGCCGGATGGCAAGATTCTATTGCTGTGCCGGGTGGAAGACCGGCGCGGGCACTCACATCTATGCACCGCTCGTTCCGAGAACGGAATAGACAACTGGCAGATAGACCCGCTACCCACGCTGTTACCTGATCCAGAGAATTACCCAGAGGAGCTATGGGGAATTGAAGACCCGCGTATTACCCACATTCCTGAATTAGGCAAATATGCAATCACTTACACTGCTTATTCACCGGGGGGACCTGGGGTGTCTCTGGCACTGACGGAAGATTTTAAACACTTTGAACGCTATGGCATGATCATGCCCCCAGAAGATAAGGATGCTGCTCTGTTCCCCCATCGGATTGGAGACCGTTGGGCATTGATTCATCGCCCGGTTGGGTTTTTAGGCGCGCACATGTGGATCTCATATTCGCCCGACTTACGCCATTGGGGTAATCACAAGCTAATGATGGAAGCGCGCCGCGGCGCCTGGTGGGATGCCAATAAAATCGGCCTATCATCGCCGCCGATCAAAACGCCACGCGGCTGGCTGGTTATCTATCATGGCGTGCGACAAACAGCAGCAGGATCACTTTACCGTCTTGGGCTGGCATTGTTTGATCTAGAAAACCCCGAACATTGCCTGCGGAGGAGTGATCAATGGATTTTTGGTCCCGAAGAATCCTATGAACGACATGGGGATGTGGACAATGTCGTCTTCCCCTGCGGTCATATCATTGCCTCTGACGGTGATACGATCTATCTCTACTATGGAGCCGCTGATACCTGCATTGCACTGGCCTTCGGAAGCGTGCGCGTATTACTGGATTGGGTCGAGAAGCAAAATGATTGCAGCGCCCAGTCAGCCGCCTATCCCTTGACCGCGCCGCGCGCCAGCCCGCGCACCAGATAACGCTGCGCCAGCAGCGCAAAGAGCAATACCGGAATCAGCACCAGCGAGCCAGAAGCCGCAATCCGCCCCCAAAACACCGAACGGTTGGTCATAAATGCCGTGATTGTCACAGGTAACGTACGGGCATCGCGTCCGGTTAGAATCACTGCATACAAAAACTCGTTCCAACAATACAAAAAGCAGAGAATAGCCGTAGCCGCCATGCCGGGCAGCGCCAGCGGCAGGCTGATGCGCAGCAATGCCTGCAAACGCGAGCAGCCGTCTATCATTGCTGCCTCTTCCAACTCAACCGGCACATCATCAAAAAAGCCAATCATCATCCAGATGCTGAGCGGGATGGTAAAAGTCAGATAAGATACAATCAGCGCCTGACGGGTATCAATCCAGTTGATACCGCTGAAAATGACATACAAGGGGACCACGATGGTTATCGGCGGCAACATTTGTGGAATCAGTGTACTCATACGCAGCCAGAAATGCCCGCGAAAACGAAAACGCGAAAAACCATACGCCGCCAGCGACCCCAGCACCAGCGCGATGGCGGTGGTCGCAAGCGCCACCACAACACTGTTAAAAAAGTAGCGATCAAAGCGAGTGGAGGAAATAACCTCGTTATAATTGCGCAGAGTGGGCGTGAAGTTCCACACTGGCGGGATGGCAAAGGTCAGCTCCGGTTCTTTGAGCGAAGTAATAAACAGATAAAGGATCGGCGCTACCGAAAGCAACACCGCCAGCAGGATCAGCGCATAAATGATCAACCGGTTAAGACGTTTGAGCAGACGAGCATTCTTCGACCCCATCATCCCTGTCCTCCAAGCTCGCGCCCAATTGACCTTGCCAGAACACCAGCGACCAGCAACATAATCAACAGCATGATAAACGACGCCGCGGAAGCGATACCCAGATTAAAGGACTGGAAACCATAGCGATAGACATAGATGCTCACCGTTTCGGTCACCCGTGCCGGTCCGCCTGCCGTCAGCAGGTAAATCACATCAAAAATGCGGAAAGTGTCAATAAACCGCCAGAGCAATGCTACCAGAATAATCGGGCGTAACAGCGGCAGGGTCAGGTAGAAAAAGGTCTGCACACCGCTAGCGCCATCAATGCGGGCAGCCTCATAAGGCTCTTCGGGCAGGGACTGTAATCCTGCCAGAAGCATCAACGCCACAAATGAGGTTGTGTTCCAGACATCCACCAGAACAACACTTGCCATCGCCACCTTTGGTGAGCTGAGCCATTCGATCGGCGCAAAACCCAAAACGCCCAGATAATAATTCACCAGTCCATACTGGTAATTCAGCAACAGACGCCAGGTCAGCCCAATAACTACATTGGTGCACATCATTGGCAGCAAAATCAGTGAACGGAAGATCCCCCTACCCTTAACTTCATGGTTCAGTAACAACGCCAGCGCCATTCCCAAAATAAATTCAAAACTGATTGCCAGAAAAACGAAAGTGAATGTAATACGGATGGAATTGAGAAAATCAGGACTCGAAAACAGTGTTGAATAGTTGGCAAAACCCACATATGGTACCCCCTGTCGAAAGGTGCGCATCGTCCATTGATGAAAACTCAGCCAAAGGGAATACCCCAGCGGATACAGAAGCACCACTCCAAGCGCAATAAAAGCAGGCGCAATGTAAAAAGCTGGCTCCAGTCTGCGCATTAACTGCCGAAAGCGGATTGTGGGAAAAGACTTTGAGAACATCTCAGGCCAAGAAAAAATTTCGCTCACATATAATCATACCATTGAAAATCGAGACCCTGAAGCTCTTGCAGGTTTCGAAGAGCAGCGCGACACCCACAAGCCTTCAGGGTCTCACGGAAAAAACGGCAAGTTCGCTCTTACTTGATATACCCGCCGCTCTTCAGAATTTCGGTCAACTTGACAGCCATCTCATCCGCAGCGGTCTTGGGGTCTTTGGTGCCGCTCACCGCGGCGACAATACCCTCATTGACCACCGGCAACATCTCCGGCGAGACGGTTAAAGTGGGGAAGATCGAGCGGTAAGGCATCACCTCAGCCAGCAGTTTAAACTGCGGCACTTGAGCAACCACTTCGGGATCATTAAGCGCCCGGATATTGCCCGGAATGCCGCCATTGAGCGCCCACTTTTTGGCGCCTTCCGGGCCGGTCAGCCACTCGATGAATTTGTAACCCTCGAGCTGGTTTTCCGAACAGGCAGGGATTGCCCAACCCCATTGACTGCCACCCGTATGCCGTTTGATGGTACCATCCGGCTGTTTGACGCCCGGCGGGATGACATAACCCAGCAGTGGCTCTCCATTCTCATCACACAGGCTTTTTTCGCAACTGGTCAGGTCCTGATATGCCGCCATCCACTCAATACCCATGGCAGCTTTGCCTTTGGAAAGCGCCTCAAGAATCTCTACATACCCATACGTGGTGACATCCGGTGTCACCAACCCCTCTTTCAATAGGTTGGCGTAAAAGGTCAGAGCTTTCACACCGGCTTCGTTATTGATCGCCACGGTGTTATCAGGATTAAGCAACTCACCACCCATGCCAAAGAGATAGTACATGAAATCCCACCAGGCTTCATCCGGCTTGACGCCGATCACTGCACCATAGATGCCATTAGCAGGGTCGTTCAGTGCTTTGGCAGCAGCGTAGTATTCTTCCCAGGTTTGGGGCGGTTCTAAACCGGCTTTCTGGAACAGGTCTTTGCGGTACCACAGCCAAGCGGTGTCACCTTCAGAAGGCAGAACATATAACTTTCCATCGAAGGTGAAGAAATCAACTGCCATGCCGTAATCGTCTAGATTGAAATCCGGGCTGACCACACTTTTATCCTCAAAGAACGTGTTCAGGTCCTTCAATCCATTAGCAGCCACATACGCCGGGATAAAGTCGGACATGACATACATAACATCATAATCCTTGCCACAGTTTGCTGTGACGGTGTTCAGCTTGTCAAAGTAAGCCTCGCGCGCCACTTCTTCAACGATCACCTCTTTGCCGGTCAGTTTGGAATATTCCGCTGCCACCTTGACCAGATTTTCATGTTCCGGACCGCTCCACACTGCCACCACAACCGGTTTACCAGCCTGAGCAGGCGGTTGGGTGGGTTTGGCTTCCGGAGCTTTAGTCGGCTCAGCCGGCGCCGGCGTCGCCGCGGGAGCACAGGCAGCCAAAACCTGCGCCACAACCAGCAAAGCAGCTACTAAAATAAACCACTTTTGCTTTCTCATTTCATTCTCCTTCCTTTTTTACAAAAAACCTGAAACTTTTTTACTGTCCCAACCCGGCCAGTTATTTGGCTGGAAAATTTTCCGGGTTGGATAGAAGGTCAATCCCGTTTCTCGAAACTCAGAACGGGCTTTAACCCTCTGCGGATAGTTCCTCAACCGTTCATCACCTTTTAGGACTTGCACCTCCTTTCCCAACTTCAGCTTGTTGCTCTCCAGTGCTTTTTCCACTGGTCAATTAAAATTTCCACTCGCTCCCATGGCATTTCGCAGAACACATTGTCCACCGGGAACAGGATGAATCCACCGCCCGGAGCAAGCACCTGCATAGCATGATCCACTGCTTGGCGAATCTCTTCCTCCGATCCCATTGAAAGGGTAATGGCAGCATTCATCCCGCCCATCAGGCAGACTCTTCCACCTAAGTCACGCTTCACTTCTTCCAATGTGAGCCGATCCTGCACCGGGTCAACACCAGTCAGACAATCTATCCTCATCTCCAACAGGTCTTTACGCAGTGGCATCCAGCCTTTAGTAATAATATATCGGAAAGGAACATTGTACTGATGTGCACGATCAATCAATTGCTGTAAGCGAGGGCGCAACAGCCGGCGATAGTTTTTCGGTGTCCAGAAGTCCACCCCTTCGTACCATGCCATATGCACCAGCACGTCTATCCTTTCCTGCAACAACAGATCAACACGCTGAAGCTCCCATTCCAGAAGCACATCCAGCAGCGCCTCCAGCAATTCCGGCTGATCCATTTGCCAGTAGAGGACATTTTCCATTCCGCACAGCCAGACCGCCGCATCGCCCAGCGCGCTCCAGCCACCATCCAATGCCACACCAAGACGTTTCGCCTCATGATGCAACTGCTGTGAGCGAGAGCGAAATTCTTCCACTTGCTCTACCGTTGGGCTGGCAAGCAGGTAGCGCAGACGTGTCTGTAACATAGATGGTTGGTTTTGACAAATAGGCGAGCTCCGAGTAAGATGATAGATACCACCATCACAACGGAGATCGCCATGTCGATTGTTGTCCTGCAGCTGCCAGATGTCAAGCGCAAAACAGAAAC
>DAOTYY010000060.1:0-11586 GCA_034434695.1 Anaerolineaceae bacterium | reverse complement strand
GTTTCTGTTTTGCGCTTGACATCTGGCAGCTGCAGGACAACAATCGACATGGCGATCTCCGTTGTGATGGTGGTATCTATCATCTTACTCGGAGCTCGCCTATTTGTCAAAACCAACCATCTATGTTACAGACACGTTTATCACCTATTACCCTAACAATCACCTCTTTTGTCATTCCATCACCCCTGCTGGCATACCATTTGCACCCAAAGGATCACAGAGCATGATCCACATGGAACAGAATCCGAATCTTTTACTGATGTTCATGCTTGGGGCGGGTTTATTGCTGCTCCTGAGCGGGCGCCGGCTGGTCTATGGCTTCGTGACCCTGAGCGGATTTCTCTTCGGCTGGCTGCTGGCGGCGCAGTTTGCCGCCGAACAGCCGTTTTGGGCGCGGCTGGCAGCCGGCGCCGCAATGGGCGTTCTATTCTCTTATTTGTTGAGCCACATGTTCCGTCTGGCGGTGATACTGGTCAGTTTTCCAACGCTGGGCGGGGCAATGCTGATTCTGGCGCGGGTGTACCACCTGCCGCTCCCACCGAATCTGACTGCGCTGGGGGTATTTTTGCTGGGCGGGGCAATCGCCGCGCTGTTCACCGCGTTGGCGTACGATTGGGCGCTGAGCCTGCTTTCTGCGTTCTGCGGGGCGGTGTTCATCCTCTGGGCAGTCACCGGTCATCTGCCTTTGCCTCCACTGCCGGCAAGTATCGGCACCGTCATCCTGACGCTGTTCGGCGCGCTGGTTCAGATGAGCAGTTTGAGGCGCAGCAAAGTCATCTGAGGTTTGCCCGTTTTTAAAACTGCCGCAGGCGAAAAACTCGCCTTTCGCTCGTCAAATCTCATCTAGCCGATTTATCCATTTAGAGGTACACTTGAACACCTCTGATCACTTTAACTACCCGCGGGGTTTGCTTATCGTCATGGATATTGCGCTCACGAAATCCGTCCAAAAAGAAGAGGAATTCCAAACCGGACCGGTGTTGACCATCATCGGCGGTCATGCCGTTCACGACAGTTACCCGGCGTATCTTTCGCCCCTTCTGCCGCTGCTCATCGAAAAGCTGGCGCTGACCAAAACGCAGGTGGGGTTTCTCTCCTCACTGCTTCAGTTTCCCTCCCTGTTCCAGCCCTTTTTGGGCTATGTGGTGGACCGTCACGATCTGCGCTGGATCGCCATCCTCGGACCGCTGGTAACCGGCGCAGCGATGAGCCTGATCGGCATTGCGCCGGTCTATGGCGCGCTGGTGATTTTACTCACCGTTGCCGGTTTCAGCTCCGCCGCCTTTCACTCGGTAGCGCCGGTGATGACCGGGGCGCTTTCAGGCAATAAGCTCGGACGCGGCATGAGTTTGTGGATGGTGGGCGGCGAGCTGGGACGCACGCTCGGACCGATTCTTGCGGTGAGCGCTGCTACCTACCTTACCCTGCCCGGTTTGCCGCTGACGATGGTCGTGGGGGCGCTGGCTTCGCTGGTGCTGTTCTTCCGCTTGCGCCGTTTGCCCTACCGACCGGTCAATCACGTTCAGACGGTGGACGCGGGCGCCGCACTGCGAGGTATGCTGCCGGTTTTGCTGCCGCTGACTTTTCTACAGATTTTCCGCAGTTTCATCTCCATCGGTCTGCCAACTTTCCTGCCAACCTTCTTGACCGAACAGGGCGACAGCTTGTGGCTGGCAGGTGCTTCACTTTCCATCATGGAGGCGGCTGGCGTGGCAGGGGCAATGCTGGGCGGAACCATCAGCGACCGTCTGGGGCGGCGGCGGGTGATGGCGGCTTCGCTTATCCTGGCATCGCTTTTCCTGTTTCTGTTTGTCATCGCCGGCAGTTGGGCGCGGCTGCCGCTGCTTCTACTGCTAGGTTTTACCAGCCTCTCACTGACACCGGTAGCGATGGCGGTGGTACAGGAACATTATCCCGAAAACCGCGCCCTGGCAAACGGCATCTACATGTCCATCAATTTTGTGATCAATGGGTTGGCGGCGGTGCTGGTAGGAGCACTGGCGGATCGCTTTGGGCTGGTGCAAGTGTATGTTCTGAGCGCGGCGCTGCTTCTGGCAGGGCTGCCGTTTGTGTTCATGCTGCCGGCAAAACGCACCGCCCGCTCAGGGAGTGACTTTTCCAGCGGTTGAAGCTGCTCTTGATATTTTCCTGTATAATATTTCTATACTTAACAAAATTGTAAGCATCGCCGACCTCAGCCTGCGCGAAAATTGTTTTATGGAAAGGAAACCCTATATGAAAAAGGACAGGGCGTTTCTTCCAAAACAGCGGCGTGTGTTTATCATCCTGCTGCCAATTTTGCTGTTTGTCTTGATCAGTTGCACATTGGGCGACCTTTCCACATTGCTGCAGGCTGCACCGCCGCAGGATCAAACTGCCGCTGCCGAAGCCGCCATCCAGCAGACGGTCACCGCACTTTTCCCCACTGCCACACAGCCCTCTGCCACCGCTACCCCCAGCCTGACCAGTACACCGTTGACCCACGTGGACGCCTGCGACTGGGCAGTGCTGGTCAAAGAACAGCTCTCCCCTGTTGCCAGTCAGTACCCTCCGGGGTTTCCTTTCCAGATGAAATGGCAGCTCAAGAATGTCGGCACCTGCACATGGAATAAAAAGTACGCTATGGTGTTTTACAGCGGCAGCGATATGGGCGGCGCACAGCCGCTTTACCTGACGCAGGACGTGCCTCCCGGCGGTGTGGTGGAGCTGGTTCTCAACCTGACCGCCCCAGCCAGCAACGGCAAATACACCGGTTTGTGGAAATTCCGCAATGCCGATAACAAAGTGATCGGCATCGGCGGCGAATCCAACCCGGCGCTGCCCGTGACTATACAGGTTGGCGGTCCCACGGTGACTCCTGGTCCAACCAAAACCGCCACCCCCACCATTACGCTGGCAGGGATGGAACCGGATGTGTGTGACGCGGTACAATCACTTTCCGAGCTGACCGTGCCGGACGCCAACGCCATGCCGCCCGGCGTCACCTTCACGCGGTTGTTCCGCCTGCGCAACATCGGCGGATGCACCTGGAGCAAAAAATACGCCCTCATCTTTGACTCCGGTCAGCAGCTTGGTGCACCGCAGAAGGTCTTCTTTCCTGAAGAAGTCGCTCCAGGGCAAACGATTGACCTGTATGTGCAGATGAAATCGCCCAACACCGCCGGCACATACACCGGCTACTGGAAAATCCTTAACGACGTCAACACCACCTTCGGAACAGGGCCCGCCCACAGCGACCCAATTCCGGTCAAAATCACCGTCACCCGCAGCATCACCAACACCTCTTCCCCCGCTACGCTGACCAAAACGGTTCAAGCCGGTTATACCCGCACTCCCACCCGCACGGCTACCCCGACCGGGCCTACGCCCACCCGCGGACCTGCCTACTCCTGGGTCACCTATACCACCATCGGCAGTCAGACGCTGAACGCCATTGATTATGCCAGTCCCAATGACGTCTGGGCGGTGGGCAATGGCGGTACGATTGTGCGCTGGAATGGTGCAGAATGGTCGCTGGCTGCCAGCCCCACCAGCAACCATCTGCTGGACGTGGATATGCTTTCCATTAATGACGGCTGGGCAGTGGGCGAAGGTGTCATCTTGCGCTGGAACGGCTTAAACTGGTTTGACTTTGGCGCCCCTGCCGATTTGTGCGGCGGTCCGTATTCGATTTCGATGGTTAGCTCCAGCGATGGCTGGGCTACGGCAGAACGTTGTCCCGGTGGAACGCGTCTGCTGCGCTGGGACGGCAGCAACTGGAACTGGTATGACTACGGTGATTCCAGCAACAGCAACTCAGCCGTGTACATGATTTCCGCTACCGACGGCTGGATTACCGGACAGCGGCTCTACCGCTGGAACGGCAGCGCCTGGAACTTGGTCAGCTTCCCCTCTCAGTCGGGTTATGCCGCCTTTGCCAGCTCCTCCTATGGCTGGATGGAATCGCTCGGCACGGCGCTTTACCGCTGGAACGGCAGCAACTGGAGCAAGGGGCTGGATTTGCCTGCCGGCTCTGTGTCGAACGCCCTTGACCTGACCAGCACCAGCGACGGCTGGCTGGTGGGCAACAACGGCACGCTCTACTACTGGAACGGCAGCGTCTGGCGCAGTCAGCCCAGCCCAACGGCAAACAACCTGTACGATCTGGTCATGCTGTCAGATAAGAGCGGTTGGGCAGTGGGAAGCGGTGGCGTCATCCTGCGCTACGGCCCACTGACCTATACCACGCCCACCCGTACCCGCACCATCACCCCCACCCGCACCGAAACGCGCACACCAACCGAAACGCGAACACCAACCGAGACCCGCACACCAACCAACACGCCGCCGCCGACCATTACCCGCACCCCTACCCACACCCGCACGCCTACCAATACCCGCACCCCCACCAACACCGCCACCCCCAGCGTGCTGTTCAACTTCGCTGAAGCCAGCGGGAGTTGGACTATCGGGACAGGCGGCTCACGAACGGTGGTGAACAGCGTCACCCTGCATGACGGCATGTCCTATAACCTTAAATCGTTGATTGTCGTTCCGGGTGAAAACAGCAGCACTCAAGGCGTGTTCACCGTTCCTGCCATTCAGGCGGGTGATCAATTCCGCGCCATTATCGGCTGTGAGCAAGGCTACACGGTCTGCTCAGTATTGTTCCGCTTTACCTGCGGCGCAGGGTATCTTCAAGAAGCGCAATCCAATGACGGCATCAACCCCAGCACGCCAAAAGACTGGACGATTGACCTGAGCACTTGGGCAGGCTCAACGAGCTGTACGCTTGCGGTTTACGATTTCGGCAGCAGCCCGGCTTCAAGTGCTCGTGCCGTCTGGGTCAACCCGCGCATCATGCGCTGATCGCCGCCCAGCTTTAGAACAAACCCTCAAAAGCCAAAAAACTGGTAAAATCACTTCAGGAGGTGCGCCGTATCTCTCCTGAAGTGTTTTTCTCACCGCCCGGCAAGCGCCGGGCAACTGCCCTCAGACCATGTCCACGATTGATGAAATTAAAGCCCGCATTGACATCGTCGAGCTGATCGGCGAGACGGTCAAACTGCGCCGTTCCGGACGCAGTTACACGGGGTTTTGCCCGTTCCACGAGAACAAACGCACACCCGCTTTTGCCGTTTTCCCCGATTCAGGCACCTGGCGTTGTTTTGGTCAGTGCAACGAAGGCGGCGACATCTTCAAGTTTGTGATGAAAAAAGAGGGCTGGGATTTCCCGCAGGCGCTGCAATATCTAGCGCGGCGGGCGGGTGTTCCGCTGGAAGCGCCGACCCCGCAGAAACGGGCTGAAGATGAAGAACTGGAACGTCTGCGCACCCTGTTGGAAGAGGCAGTGATCTTCTACCGTCATCACCTGCTCAACACTGCGGCGGGCAAACCGGCGCTGGAGTACCTGCTCAAGCGCGGGTTGAAGCTGGAGACCATCGAGCAGTTCGGGCTGGGCTATGCGACGGAGGCTTGGGAAGCAGCGGTGAACCATTTTACCGCCCGCGGCTACTCCACCGCCGACCTGCTCAACGCCGGGCTGGCAAGCCCCCGCCAGCCGGAGACAAGTCAGCGCGAAGGCACAGGGGGCATCTATGACCGCTTCCGCAACCGCATCCTCTTTCCCATTCGTGATCCGCAGGGACATATGGCAGGCTTTGGCGCGCGCGTCCTCGATCCGAACGATCAGCCCAAATTCCTCAATTCGCCGCAGAGCCGCCTGTTCGACAAAGGACGGCTCCTCTACGGGCTGGACCTGGCGCGCAAAGCGATCCGCGCCCAGGATCAGGCGGTCATCGTCGAGGGCTATCTGGATGTGATCATCCTGCACCAGTGCGGTTTTGTCAACACCGTCTCGCCGATGGGTACTGCGCTGACCGAAGATCAGCTTCGGCTGCTCAAACGGCTGACGCGGCGCATCGTGCTGGCGCTGGATGCCGATGCTGCCGGCGAAAAAGCCACCCTGCGCGGGCTGGAAGTGGCGCGCCAGGCAATGGATCACAGCACGGAACTGGTCTTCGATGCGCGCGGGCTGCTGCGGCAGGAAGGACGTCTGCAGGCAGACCTGCGCGTGACCACAATCCCCGCCGGGATGGATCCGGACGAAGTGGCGCTGCGCAACCCTGAAGAATGGCGCGCCATCCTAACCGCTGCCCGCCCGATTGTCGTCCACGTCATGCAAACGCTTGCCAGCGGGCGCGACCTGGAAGACCCTAAAGTGAAGAGCGACATCGCCGCCCGTGTCCTGCCGTTGATTGAAGATGTACCCAACCCGGTTGAACGCGAGGCATACCGGCAGCGGCTGGCACGCTTATTGCGCATAGATGAGCGCGCCTTAATCGGCATAGGCAAACCCCCGCCTCAGCCATCCCGCCGACC
This sequence comes from Anaerolineaceae bacterium, assembly GCA_034434695.1. Taxonomy (GTDB): domain Bacteria; phylum Chloroflexota; class Anaerolineae; order Anaerolineales; family Anaerolineaceae; genus DYEC01. The sequence continues at coordinate 5,226 of DAOTYY010000060.1, read as the reverse complement.
CACCCGTTCGGTTTCTGTGCAAACCACCGCCGCTCCTGTATTGATTCAGACGCAGCAGAACCTGGCACGCTTGCTGGAGATTCATATCCTGCGCCTGTTGCTGCGCCAGCCGGATGCGCTCTATTTGCTGGACCGCGCCCTGCAAAAAGCCGGTTTGAGCCGTTTCATGCCTGAAGACCTGCTGGAGAGCGAGCATCAAACACTGGGACGGCTGATTGTCGCCGCGTTAGAGCAGGACGAGGCTGAACCGCCCGCCTACATCCTTGCCAGCGTGCCGCCGGCACTGGAAGGATTGCTTCAGCAGCTCTGGGCGCCGCTGCCGCAGGGCGAGCCAAGCCGCGAACGGCTGGTCGAAGATTTGATCCGCTCGGTATTTCGTTTGCGCCTGACGCGCATCAAAGAAGAGCTGGCGGAGTTAACACAATTACAGAAAGATTTGCAGGAGAGCGGTGGTCAACCGCTGGAAAGCTACCGCGAACTGGTGCAGCAGTACACCGAAACCCTAAAGCGGCTGAACACCGCGCTGGGACACCCCATCGCGGCGGATTGATCCGCAAGAAAACTTGCATTCTGATGATTTATGGTATAGTTAACACCGTATGGCGAGAAAGCGTTCCCTAAAACCGCCAGAAACGCCTGCGAAACACCCGAGTCCAGCAAGGCCGCCTCGCAAACCGCCGGCACGCAGAGGATTCCCTGCGTCACATCCCAGCCTTGAAGCGGCTGAACCGCTCACTGAAGAGGAAATCGCTCTCATGGATGATGAGGAAATTTTGGAGAAAGAAGAGCCGGATGTACAGGTGCTGGTTCAGGCAGACGAGGAACTCAGCGAGATCATTGAAGACCCGCTGGCACTGTTGGAAAACTCTGCCCTGGCAGCGGAACTCACCGAAGACCCGGTGCGGCTTTACCTGAAAGAAATCGGTCAGATCCACCTGTTGGAGGTTGACAGTGAATTTCGTCTTGCCACGCGCATTGTGGCAGGGAACTTGATGGAGCAACACGAAAAGGTTCAGGGAAACGAAGAACCCATCGCAGGTTATTTCCGCACGCTGTATCAAACGATCATTGGTGAATTGCTGGTTTTCTGGCAATTGCTGGAACAGGATGTTCAGCACCTGAATTGTGAACAGATGCCCGATCCCGCTCTGATGTTAGCTGAAGCGCAAATGCTGCGGGAGAGCTGGCAAGCGGATACCCCCTCTTATCTGCGTTCCTATCTGTCAAACGATCAGTGGGGCAAAAACAGCGAGTGGGATCAACTGGCGCAGCACGCTTTTGCAGTTTTTGTGCGCATGTATCTGCTGCCTAAGGCAACGGCAGATGCAGTACTGCGCTTTACTCAAAAGAGAGGACGCCTGCCCAAACAGGCTTATTTTGAAAAACGACTTCCGCCGGAGTCGGAATTAGCCACTGAACTGGAAAACGTTCACTGGCTTGTTGGGGAATCCAAACAAGTGCTGATTCGCTCCAATCTGCGTCTGGTGGTAAGCGTTGCCAAGCGCTATCTGGGACGCGGCGTCTCGTTCCTCGATCTGATTCAAGAGGGCAACCTGGGATTGCTGCGCGCCGTGGACAAATTTGATCCGGCGCGCGGCTACAAGTTCAGCACTTACGCCACGTGGTGGATTCGGCAATCCATCAGCCGTTATATTGCCGAGCAGGCGCGCACGATCCGCATTCCAGTGCACCTCTTTGAATCCATCACCCGTCTGATGCGTACCCAGCGCTCGCTGGTGCAGGTCAATGGACGCGAGCCAACCCTCGAAGAGCTGGCGCTGGAGAGCGAACTGCTGTCCAATGAGGATGTTCAGGCAATTAAACACGCCAGAGCGCTGGGGCTTCCGCTTGAGTCGGGAGTGCACCGCCGTCTGCTAGCGGCAGTGGCGAAAGTGCAGCACATCCTGCAATCGACGGAAGAACCAGTCTCGCTGGAACGCCCGGTGGGCGATGAAGAATCCAGCCAGTTGGGGGATTTTATTGAGGATGATGAAGCGCTGGAGCCGGTGGACGCCGCCGCGCGCGAAATCTTACGCGAGCAGGTACAAAATGCGCTGGCGGCGCTTTCGGAGCGCGAGCGGCAGGTGTTGGAACTGCGCTTCGGGTTGATTGATGGCAAAGACCACACTCTGGAAGAGGTCAGCCGCTATTTCAATGTCACTCGCGAGCGCATCCGCCAGATTGAAGCCAAAGCACTGCGCAAACTGCGCCATCCCACCCGTTCGCGCCATCTGCGCGAGTATTTGCAATAACTCCCCTAAGACGACCCGTAGCCATTTCCCTGTTCGCAAGGGACTTCTTCAAATTGAATGGTGGTATGCTCAATACCGTAACCGCTGCGCAGATGTTCCTTCAATTGACTCATCACTTCCCCCTGTTGGTGATAGCCTTCCTCGTCCAAGACCACATGAGCGCTGAGCGCCACATGCCCGGAGCAAATATTCCACACGTGCAGATCATGCACGTCATCCACCGAGGCGACAGACAGCATACTCTTTGCCAGAGCCTGCGGTGAAATACCCTCCGGCGTACCTTCAACCAGAATATGCAGAGCGGAGCGCGTCACGCGCAGCGCGCTGACCAGAATGATCACGCCGATCAGGGCGCTGGCAAGCGCATCCACCCAGTACCAACCGGTGCGCCAGATGATCCATGCCGCAATGATAACACCCACCGAAGAGATGGCATCGCCAATGACATGCAGGAAAGCAGCATGGATATTCAAGTCTTTGCGGGTGTGATTGTGCGGCGTGCCGTTATGAACATGTTGGCGCTGTGGATCATACTTTGGATCCAAGTGCTCATGCCGCCCTGAAAGCACCAGCGCCACAATAAGGTTGACCGCCAGCCCGATAAAGGCAATGATCAGCATTTCCAGCGAGCGCACCTGCGGCGGCTCCAGCCAGCGCTGATACGCCTCATACCAGATGCCGGCAGAAATCGCCAGCAGGGTGATACCGTTCAACAGAGCCGCCAGCACTTCCAGGCGGTGCCAGCCAAAGGTGTGGCGGTCATCGGGAGGCAGCGAGGATAGACGCAGTGCGAGGAAGCTCAAGCCGATCGCAAAGACATCCATAAAGACATGCGCTGCGTCCGAAAGCAGCGCCAGACTGCCCGTCCAGAAACCGCCGATCAGTTCGGCAAAGAAAATCAACGCCGTAAACCCCAGAGAAAGCACCAGACGGCGTTCCAGTTCAGGTGTGTTGTGCGGCTTCATGTCCCTAATTTTACCTTAAACTGACATCCATTCAGCGGGATTGAAAAAGCTTTTTGTTGAGCAGGTTCGCAGCCCGCACGGTGCAGCCGCTAACCTGCGAGGGGAGTATAATACCCGCAAATCCAATACCCAAGGAGAGCATACCAGCATGTCAACCTTTCATTCCGGACACGGCATGAGCACACTGGCAATTCATCACGGCGAGCATGAAGACGCTCTGCGCGCCCATGTAACGCCAATTTATCAGACTTCCACTTTCACCTTTGAAGATGTTGAAAGCGGGGCAGAGCTGTTCCGCCATAAGCGCCCCGGTTATATCTACACCCGTCTGAGCAATCCCAATCAGGTACAGGCAGTGCGAAAAATTGCCGCGTTGGAAGGATTTGACTTGCTACGCGCCCAGCCGCAGAAAGCGCCCGAGGAATTGGTCGGCGGACACCTGTTTTCAAACGGGATGGCAGCCATCACCACCGCCATTCTGGCAAAAGCCAGTCACGGTCAAACAGTCATTGCCCAGCGCACATTGTACAGTGCCACTTTCAATTTCCTGCGCAACCTCGCTCCGAGCTTTGGGATCAATGTGGTCTGGCTGAGTGATCCGTCTCCCGAACAGTGGGAACGTGCTTTTGCCGCTCATCCTGAAGCCGTGTTGGCGGTTGCCGAATCCCCCGCCAACCCCACGCTAGCGCTGACCGACCTGCAGGCTGTTGCGGAAATCGCCCACCGTTATGGCGCCTGGGTGATGGTGGACAACACCTTTGCCACTCCCTTCTGCCAGCGTCCGCTGACGCTCGGCTGTGACCTGGTGGTGCATTCCACCACCAAATACCTCTCCGGGCATGGCGCGGTGGTGGGCGGCGCGGTGGTCAGTCCTCATCTTGACTTTGTGCAAAACGAATTGCGCAAGACGCTGGAGACGCTAGGCGGATCAGCCGCTCCCTTTGACGCCTGGCTGACCAGTATGGGACTGAAGACATTTGAACTGCGCATGAAGGCGCATTGCCAGAACGCTCATCAGGTAGCACAGTTTCTCTCCACACATCCAGCCGTCGAGCGGGTTTTTTACCCTGCTCTGCCCGACCATCCTCAACACGAGCTGGCGCGACGGCAGATGTACGCCTTTGGCGGGATGGTGGCGTTTGAGCTGAAGGGTGGATTGAAAGCCGGTGAGGCAATGATGAACCGCGTGCGCATCTGCGTGCTGGCGGTCAGCCTGGGCAACCTGGATACACTGATCTCCCACCCCGCCAGTATGACCCATACCACCGTACCAGCCGAAGAACGGCGCAAAATGGGCATCACAGAGGGGTTGGTGCGGCTTTCGGTGGGAGTGGAGAACGTTGAAGACATCATCGCCGATCTGGATCAGGCGATGCGATAACCGCTCTCCAGAGCGGAGCGAGCTTATTCGACCAGTGACGAGGCAATTTCCTTTTCGGCGGCGATGAGCGCTTTGGCTTCTCTGGCAAGCTTGATATCTTCTGCGCTGGCTGGCGTGACCTCAATGCCGTGCGGGATGGGGTGCCCATCTTTGTCCACATGGACAAAGGTGATAAAGCCGCTCAGCAGAACATCCTCTTCCCGATGCGTTTTGACACAGACGTATGCCACCAGCCGGCTCTTGCCGGTCAGGATGATCTTACTTTCAAAACGCAGCACCTCCCCCAGCCGAATCGGGCGTTTGAAGGTCATCCCATGAATGCGCAGACAAACAATGTTTTCAGGACGGGTCAGGCTGGCAGCGGCGATAAAGCCAGACTCAACAAACCATTCAGAAGCCCGACCTGCATACAGCGTACCGTGATGGTTCAGGTCTTCACTCTTAACAAGATGACAAGTGATAAAAGTGACAATATCCATAGCTTTTTCCTTTCACTATCTTTGCACTTTAACAGAACTTGAATAGAAAGGCATGGTCAAACCGAGGATAATAAGGTTTGCTGAGAACCTAATCCTGGAGGTTGAACCATGCCCAAGCCAATTGTATGCTTATCCGAGCAGCTGCGCCA
>DAOTYY010000059.1:0-6721 GCA_034434695.1 Anaerolineaceae bacterium | reverse complement strand
CGCCATCGCAGTATCATCAACTTCTTTGTAAATGTGCTGTGCGGCTTGATTGCTTACTGCCGCCGTCCATCAAAACCGTCTTTGGGCTTGGACGAGTACCTGCCCTTGCCCGCCTAACCCGAATTCACGTTAAAATAAAAGCTTGCCAGGTAACGGATGTGGGTGGCATTGACGATAAGTCCTTCAACGCAACCGCATGGAAAGGTGTTGAGGACGCGATGAAGAAGTACCCGAATGTTGAAGGAAAATATCTCGAGTCCCAGCAGCAGGCGGATTACGAAGTTAACATCAATGCCTTTCTGGAAGATAAATGCGACCTGATTATCACCGTTGGTTTCCTGCTGGCAGATGCCACTAAGGCGGCTGCGGAAGCCAATCCCAATCAGAAATTCGCTACAATTGACGTGGATTATCTTGTTTATGATAACCTGCGCGGTAGCGGCTTTGCTATTGATCAGGCAACTTTCCTGAATGGTTATCTGGCGGCTGGCATGACCAAGACTGGTAAAGTTGGCACCTATGTGGGTATTGCCTTCCCTGCCACGACAAGGTTCATGGATGGTTTTGCGCTGGGCGTGGCTGAATACAACAAAGTACATGGCACAAGTGTCAAGGTGCTGGGCTGGGATGTTGAGAAGCGCCAGGGTTTGGAAGTTGGCAACTTTGAAAGCACCGACGACGGTCGCAAGATGGGTGAGACGCTGATGGACGAGGGCGCGGACATTATTATGCCTGTGGCTGGCCCCGTCGGTCTGGGTACGCTGGCTGTGATGGAAGAACGTAAGAGTGGCTTGCTCATCGGCGTTGACAATGACTGGTCGCTTGCCAATCCTGATAAAGCCGATTACATTCTCAGCAGTGCTATGAAGAACATGGATCTGTTTGTCACCGAAACTATCGGCATGGTCGTGGAAGGCAAGTGGCAATCTGGCAACTGGATTGGAACGCTGGAGAACGGCGGTGTTGGTCTGAAGTACGGTTCCGCCTGGGAAAGCAAAGTTCCTGAAGACCTGAAGAAGGAAATTGAGGCTTTGATCCCCAAGATTATCTCTGGAGAGATCAAGACTGTCCCTGAGGGTGTGTACTAGACCAAAGGCAAGTAGTCCCCAGGAGCCAGGCAGGAATGCCTGGCTCTAATTTTTACTGCTCAAAACAATCATTGTTTTTCTTTATGGTAAAATAGCGCTTAGAGCAGGGTAGCTATCATATAACCGAGGTGCTCATGGACCCAATCCTGGAACTACGCGGTATTACCAAACAGTTTCCCGGCGTTTTAGCAAATGATCATATTGATCTGACATTGAATCAGGGTGAAATTCTTGCTCTGCTGGGCGAAAACGGCGCAGGAAAAACAACCTTGATGAACATTTTGTACGGGTTGTACAAACCTGATGAGGGGGAAATTTTTGTCAGGGGAAAAAAGATAGACATTCATTCCCCCAGTGATGCCATTGCGCAGGGAATCGGGATGGTTCACCAGCATTTTATGCTGGTCCCAGTTTTCACTGTAACAGATAACGTTATGCTGGGGGATGAATATGTGCGTGGTGGAGGTTTTTTGGACCGTCGCAGGGCAGCGGCTCGCATCCGGGAAATATCCCGGCAGTACAATTTACAAGTTGATCCGGATGCTTATATAAAGGATTTGCCTGTTGGGTTGCAACAGAGGGTTGAGATTATCAAATTGTTATTCCGCGATGCAGAAATCTTGATTCTGGATGAACCGACGGCTGTCTTGACTCCACAAGAGGTGAATGAGTTATTTGCCATCATGAAGTCTCTGGTCGAACATGGTAAATCTATTATCTTTATCACCCACAAATTGCGCGAGGTGATGGAATTTTCTAACCGCATTACGGTCATTCGAGCTGGCAGGGTAGTTGGGACAACTACACCTCAAGAAGCTGATCAGAACAAACTGGCTGCCATGATGGTTGGCCGTCAAATTGAGCTTCAAATTGAGAAAAAACCTGCAGAACCAGGGGAAGTTGTGTTGCAGGTGCGTAACTTAAAGGTCCTGGATACCCGCAATCTAATCGCCGTGGATGATGTGTCTTTTGATGTTAGAGCTGGTGAGATTCTGGGAATTGCAGGCGTGCAGGGGAATGGTCAGACGGAGCTAGTGCGAGCAGTGACTGGGTTGTTGCACCCGGTTGGTGGGGAAATTCGCTTTTTGGGAAAGAAAGTTACTCATGCCACACCAAAGGAATTTTTTGAGCTTGGATCGGCGCATATTCCGGAAGATAGGCAAAAAGATGGTTTAGTATTGACTTATCCTGTCAAAGATAACCTGGTGCTGAATACGTATTATCAGCCGCCTTTTGCGCGCGGAGTTATATTAAATCAGCCGAGCATTTATGCAAACGCCGAGGAACTAATACGGAAGTTTGATATTCGTACTCCAAGTGTTATGACTATGTTAAGCTCTCTCTCGGGCGGCAATCAGCAAAAGGTGATTGTGGCTCGTGAGTTTTCGCGCCCAATTAAATTACTGGTTGCTTCGCAACCCACACGTGGACTGGATGTTGGCTCGATTGAATATATCCATCATCGCCTGATTGAAAAGCGTGATGAAGGTTGTGCTGTGTTGCTGGTTTCAACGGAGTTGGACGAGATCATGGAACTTTCTGATCGGATTGCAGTCATGTACCGCGGGCGGATTTTGGTTACCATAGATGCCAAGGAAGTGACAAAAGAACAAATTGGCCTGTATATGGCAGGTATTGTGCCTGCGTAGGCATTCTTTTCTCAATCTCTGTGTAATGGATAAAGAGCCAATGGAAAAACAGAACGCGAAAGCGAAAGGTCGGATATCCCAAAAACCTTTGGTGGTGTTTTTGGATGAGGTGACAAGAAGCCCAATGATGGTGAATATTTTAGCCATTGTTACTGGGCTGTTTCTGGGCGGTGTGATAGCTGCGTTGACCACCGAGAACGTGTATGTTGCGTTGAAGAGTTCTTTGGTTGAAGGGCTAAAGATAGCACTGCAAGCAGCATGGAATACCTATAAAGCCTTGTTTTTAGGAGCTTTTGGTGATCCGCAAAGGATTGTAACAGCTTTGCAGAGCGGTGATTGGTCACAAATTAACCGCGCTTTGAGTCCATTATCCGAAAGTCTGGTACAAGCCACCCCGTATATTTTCGCTGGTCTGGCGGTGGCATTGGGCTTTCGGGTTGGGCTGTTCAATATTGGCGCTGAAGGACAGATTTTTGTTGGGGCGCTGGCGGCAGTGTGGGCAGGGGTATTTATCAAAGGGTTGCCCCCAATTATTCATGCTCCCCTCGCATTGTTGATTGGTGGGTTAGGGGGGGCAATCTGGGGTTTGATCCCCGGTTGGTTAAAAGCAAAGACAGGCGCACATGAAGTGATCAACACGATTATGATGAACTATATTGCCTTTCGTTTGAGTGAGTATTTATTGACTGGGGTATTGCGAGATCCTGCCAAGACCACTCCGATCAGTGCACCGATTGAGAGAAGCGCCTGGATTCCGCGCTTGTTTCCGTACCCAAATCGCTTTCATGTGGGTTTCTTTATTGCTCTGTTTATGGCATTTCTAGTATATCTGTTATTGTTCAAGACTACCTGGGGGTTTGAGTTGAGAACCGTGGGAGCAAACCCAAATGCTGCACGATACGCCGGGATGAATATTGTGCGTAGCATGGTGATCACAATGGCATTGTCGGGAGGCCTGGCAGGTTTAGCCGGCGCCAACGAGGTTTTGGGTGTTAACCGTAATTTAGGTGTGGCGTTCTCCTCAGGCTATGGCTTTGACAGTATTGCACTTGCATTATTGGGGAATAGCCATCCACTGGGGGTTGTGCTGGCATCGTTATTGTTTGGCTTTTTACGAAATGGTGCAATCCAGATGCAATTAACCGCAGGAATACCTATTGATATTATTTCAATTATTCAGGCTATGATCCTAGCTTTCATTGCAGCTCCGGCGATTATTCGCACAATATATCGCTTGAAAACACCAAAAGAACCTGAAATTCGTTTACAAATTAGCAGCGCGGGAGGTTCATCATGACGACACAGACAATGACCAAATCCGCAACCAGCTATATTTCTCCCACCCGCGAAAGGGTTATGGGTGTTCTATTTCTGATAGTCGCTGCTGCAATCTGGGTGTTTTTCATTCGTAACACCACCCCTGGGTTGGAGACAACTTTTGGGATGACGCCAGGGGGGTCTCAGGTGCAAACACCAGACTGGGTTTTTGAAACCTATACTGCCTTGAACATCTTGTTATTCTTAAGTATTGCGCTGGCGGTGTATCAACTGGTAAGGGGGTTTAAGCGCTATACCAATCTAGTGCTGGGGTTGATTTCTGGTTTCTTTATCTTCGCTTTTCTGGCTTGGGGTGCCTCTGGGTTATCCTTGAACCTGGCGGGGTTATTGCGCGTGATGGTCATTCGTTCAGTACCGCTCACTTTAGGGGCATTCTCTGGTATTTTATGTGAACGCTCAGGGGTGTTCAACATCGCAATTGAAGGGATGATGTTGACTGCTGCATTTTGTGCTGCGTTGTTTGGCAGTTTGGTGAATATATGGTTTGGGCTCTTAACTGCAATGTTGAGTGGATTATTGTTAGGAGGTGTGCTTGCTATTCTGGCAATCAAGTATAAGGTTAATCAGATCATTGCTGGGACAGTGATCAATATTTTTGCGACTGGGTTGACATCTTTCCTTTCTGCAAAATTTTTACAGAAGTATCAGTACTTAAATAACCCTGGTCGTTTTCCTACATGGGATGTCCCTGGTCTATCCCAAATACCATTTATTGGTCCGGTTTTTTTTAGCCACAATTTGTTTGTGTACGCGATGTATATTTTGCTCATCGTTCTGACAGTGGCATTGTTCTATACCCGCTGGGGGTTGAGGTTACGGTCAGTAGGCGAACATCCAAAAGCTGCTGATACGTTGGGTATTCAAGTGAATCGAACCCGCTATATGGCGGTTTTACTGGGGGGGACAATGGCAGGTTTTGCGGGTGCGTATTTTATTCTGGGTTCTGTGGGACGTTTCGATGAGGTTTTGACAGCCGGGCGTGGATTTATTGCCCTGGCGGCGATGATTTTCGGCAATTGGAATCCTTTTGGTGCGTTTGGTGCAGGCTTATTATTTGGTTTTGCGGACTCTTTGGCTGGCAAGTTAACTATTCTGCGGGTACCAATTCACAACAAATTCCTGGAGATGGCACCATATATTGTCACAATGATTGTTCTGGCAGGAATCATTGGGCGCGGGCAACCTCCTGCGGCAGGTGGTCAGCCATACGAAAAGGAATGAGTAAGTTAAAGCCCCTCCAGAAGCGGAGGGGCTTTTTATGGATAGGGTTTCACAGCTTAATGGGGTAATGGCCAAACTCTTCAACCGCATCTACCATGGCAAGGATATTCTCTGGTGGCACATCATTCATAATTGTATGAACAGATGAAACCATATATCCACCGCCGGGTGCCATAATTTCGATAACACGGCGCACTTCCTGACGTACTTGTTCTGGTGTGCCGTGTGGCAGAATATGATGGGTATCTACTGCTCCACAGAAAGTCAGTTTCTCTCTAAAACGCTTTTTTAACTCCGGCAGATTTGACATTCTGCCTGCCGAAGTTTGGATAGGATTGAGAATATCCACACCAATCTCGATAAAATCATCAATTAAGTTGAATACGTCACCATCGGTGTGGAAAAAGACTTTGGCTTTTGTTTTGCTTTTGATGAATGCAATGAAATCGGCGTGTATCGGTTTGAGAATTTCACGATACATTTTGGGTGAAATCAGCAAGCTCTCCTGGGTGCCCAAATCGTCGCCGATTTTGATAATATCAATTAAGTCACCAGCTTCGTCAAGAAAATGTCCCATCAGTTGCTTGCACAAACTAGCGATTTTTTCCAGCAGTGCTTTGGCAAAGTCACGATTGGTTGCCAGGTTGATCAGGAATTTATCCATGCCCTGCAAGGCAAAAGCGCGCTCAAATGGAAAAAGCAGCCAAGGGGTGCCAATGATCGCGTAGCGATCTTCCTCCCGCAGTTTGCGAGCCTGAGCTCGAACGTGGGCAACGCGGGTGGGATCATCCATGTCTGGCCAGGGATAGGCCTCGATTTCTTCAACAGTTGTGGCATCAGCCATTGGATGAACACCAGGAAACCATACTTCTGGTTCAATTTCTTTTTGTCCACTACCCCAATCATCAATAAATGGACTGTGCGGGGGACGATCGCGATTGCGTTTATAGACTTCCTCAGGAAAGCGATCCAGAACGCCGCGCGCATCACTGTGCAATCGTTCCAGCACAGGTTCATCTATTAGCGCTGTGCCCAGTTCGGGCCAATCGTAGATATACCGTTCCTCAGCTTCAAATCCTAGTAATTGTTTAAGACGACGGTAGGCTGGCATTTTGATGCCAGTGGTATTGCTGGTGCCCAGAATAATTGGCACACGATCGGGTTCCTCATGATTTATTGCGGCAAGCACTCGTTCGCGAGGGGTAAGCGGCATGTTTTTTTACCTTTCTGTCTATAGAGTGTTTGTTACACTATTATAACTTTTCTTAATGCAATACAAGAGATTTGTTGTGTTTGTAACATCAGCGGTGGGTGAATTTCGGGAAAAGGCAAAAGGCAGGAAGTCCCCCTGCCCAATAACAGCTTAGAAAGCAGCACCGGACCCAGCCAGGAGCAGTGCAGCCCACATGCCCTGCCAGGATTTGT
>DAOTYY010000058.1:0-12460 GCA_034434695.1 Anaerolineaceae bacterium | reverse complement strand
TTTCTGTTTTGCGCTTGACATCTGGCAGCTGCAGGACAACAATCGACATGGCGATCTCCGTTGTGATGGTGGTATCTATCATCTTACTCGGAGCTCGCCTATTTGTCAAAACCAACCATCTATGTTACAGACACGATTTGTTGAGTATGTTGGAAGCTTTGTTATAATCAATGCAGTCTTCCCAGGGAGAAATAAAAAATGGTGACGATTGAGGTAGAGAGCATTTCGAAAACCTTTAATTCTCGACGAGTGGTTAATGACGTATCTTTTTCTGTTGAAAGCGGAGAAATCTTTGGGTTGCTGGGTCCCAATGGAGCTGGCAAGACTACCATTATCCGTATCATTTTGGATATCTTCAAGCCCGATGCAGGACGTGTGACGGTACTGGGTGGTGTAATTGATACCAACAAGCTCGATCGAATTGGATATTTACCGGAAGAGCGCGGTTTGTATCAGGAAACCCGTTTGGAAGAGACATTAGTCTATCTGGCAACCCTTAAGGGGCTTTCTAAAAAAGAAGCACAGCGACGTGTGACTGACTTTCTGGAAAAGTTTGGTCTTGCAGAACATAAAAGAAAGAAGCTTAAGGAATTAAGCAAAGGTATGCAGCAGAAAGCACAGTTGATTGCTACGCTGGTTCACAGACCAGAGGTAATTATTATAGATGAGCCTTTCAGCGCCCTGGACCCGATTAATACCCAGATGGTTAAGGACCTGTTGCGGGAAGAAACACAGCGCGGTACAACTGTGGTGATGTGCAGTCATCAGATGCATCAGGTGCAAGAACTTTGTGACCGAGTTGTATTGATTCATCAGGGTCAGGTGATGTTGTATGGCAGTGTAGCTGAGGTGCGCCGCCAATTTACCGGGCGGGAAGTGCTGGTCAGTCCTATGACGGAGTTTCCAGAGGTATTGCCGGGTGTTGAGGCAGTCAGGAAGGTAAATGGAGGGGTGCATCTGACACTCAGCAAAGAGGTGTCGCCTCAACAGCTTTTGCGCTGGTTGATGGAGAAGAATGTTGCCATAGAACATTTCCAAACTCTGATGCCATCGCTTGATGAGATTTTTATTCAAATAGTTAAAAATGCGAAGGCAGTGGAATGAGGAAATTCTGGTTGGTATTTGCTTATGAGTATTGGCGCCAGGTCAACCAAAAGTGGTTTTTTCTGGCTTTGTTAAGTCTGCCGTTATTGGGGGTGGCATTTGGATTGATTCTCTTAATCGGCGCCTACCTTGAATATGATCCCAGCCCCGTTGGATATGTGGATCGGTCAGGTCTCCTGAAAAATGTGGCAGTGGAAATAGAACCGAATAATGAAGGTTTGGCGAATCGTATCCAAGTGCTGGCGTATGTAGAGGAAAAGGATGCGCGTCAAGCATTGGAAACTGATCAGATCCAGGTTTATTATGTACTGGCTGAAGATTATCTGACAACTGGTGAAGTCCAGATGGTGGCAAAAAAGCCGCCGTCTGTATTTGCCGAAAGACGCTTTTCCCAATTCTTGCGGGAAAGTTTGGTTGCAAATTATCCGGTTCAGGTACGAAAACGGTTGTTTAGCCCGTATAAGCTGGTTATTCATTCGCCTGAAGAGCAATCCGTTCAAGAAAGAAATTATTTATGGGTGCAAAGTGTCTTTCCGTTTGTAGGGGGAATTATGTTAGTTCTTGCAATCACTACCAGCGGAGGTTATTTGTTGCAACATTTAGCCGAAGAGAGAAAAAATCGCATGCTGGAAATTCTGGTGACTTCGGTGCCCCCGCAGAGTCTTATGATGGGGAAAGTTCTGGCAAACATGTGTGTTGGTCTGACGCAATTGTTCATCTGGATGAGCTATCCATTGGCGGCAGTTTTAATTGCTTTGACTGTGACTCCTTCCATCACAAGCAGTGACCTGTTAGGGTTACCTGTTTGGTTATCAGTGGTTTTGATGTTTTTCACATTCATTATGGTTTCAGCGCTTATGGGAATGATTGCGTCGGTAATGGAGGATGAAAAATACACACAGCTTATTTCCAGTTTGTTTTTACTTGTGGTAATGTTTCCGATGTATGTTTGGGAAACTGTGGTTAATTATCCCAACTGGTGGTTAGTGACAATAATGAGTTTGGTTCCTTTGACTTCTGCAATCATGATGCCATTGCGAGTTGCTTTAACTGATGTGCAGTCTTGGCAAATTGTCCTATCGGTGGGCTTATCAATAACTGGTGCGGTTGGTTCGCTGGTGTTGGTTGGCTATGTATTCCGTTGGTGGATGCTGCGTTATGGCAAGCCTTTGAAACTCTATGAATTTCTGCGTAGAGGATAAGTTTATGCGTCGTACATGGCTGGTCATAAAATTTGAGTTTTTATCCATTGTTCTCAGCCCGACTTTCATTATTTTGCTATTGCTGGCACCTTTGATTCCACTTTTAATGTACTTTGTAATGACGCTTTCTTTGCCGCACAATACGGCTAATCAATCCGAAACACAGAGCATTCAAAAGATTCTCGATCCAAAGAGCACGGCAATTGCAGAGGTAATAGGACTGGTGGATGAAAGTGGTATTGTACGCGATGTCCCTTCTCGTCTCAGAAACCAATTGCGCATTTTTACGAATCGGTTTGAAGCACAAAGTGCTCTTGAGCTTGATGAAGTCAGCGTAGTTTATATTTTGCCTGTTGATTATCTTGAGGAAGGCAATGTGATTGTTTTCCTTCAGAATCCTGAAGCCACAGTTGGCTTTATGGAACGGATGACGCTGAGCGAGGTCTTGTACTATAATTTATTGGATAACAATGCAATACTGACAGAGCGGTTTACGTTACCGTTACAACATAAACGAATTATGTATCTTTCTATTAAGCCCAGGTTTGATTTTGAAGATCCTTCAAGTGTACTGGTGTTTTTTGCTTTGTACTTTTTTCTATTTTTAGCTATCTATGGTTCAGCCAGTTTGATGTTGAATGGATTAACAAAAGAAAAACAAAACCGCATTATTGAGGTTCTTCTCACCTCAATTACGCCCAGACAGTTGATGATTGGTAAGATTGTCGCCCTGGGATTGGTTGGCTTGTTGCAAGTGATCGTTTGGCTTGGTATCGCTATGGCTTTCCGTAACCTGAATATCGGTGTTTTTGGATTCTTGGGGAAACTTGAACTGTCCGCCTCAATGATGATTTGGGTAGTGCTCCTGTTTATTCCTACCTATGTTCTCTATTCAAGCTTGCTGGCGGGAATAGGGGCGATAACGACAAGTGTCAGAGCTATTAACCAGATGCTGATCTTAGTGATGTTGCCGCTCATGGCACCTATGACTTTACTGCCGTTTATGTTGCGAGAGCCAGATGGTGTCCTTTCAGTTTTGGTAAGTTTGTTCCCTCTGACTTCTGCAATTGGAATGCTAATGCGTATGCTGTTGACAGATGTTCCGCTCTGGCAGACTTTGCTGGCGTTGATGCTAACGTGGGGTACTGCGTTTGCCATAATGCGTCTGGTGGCCGGCATGTTTCGTGCCCAATATCTGCTTTCGAATCAGCCGTTTCGGTGGTGGATGTTGATAAGCGCTTTGCAAGGGCGAGCTTGAAAGCGTACTTTCGCCTAGAGGAAAACATGAAAAAGTTTTTGCTGACGTCCTTAATTTTGGGGATGGGGCTTTGGGGGTGTGTTCCTGCGACGCCGATGCCACGAACAACGATTACTGTTACGGAATTGCCTCAGAATAGTATCGCAACTGCAGTAGCGCAAACGGTTTCCGCGTTGGAGGCTACGCGATCGTCGCCATCTTCTGCTGTGACGTTAATAACACCACCCGCCGGTGAAATAATCCCGACGCCAACACTGCGTCCAACAATCCGGGTTGTTCAGCCGCAAGATATGCCCCTAACAGGGTTCTGTGATAGCTTGTCCTTTTTAGGTGATGTAACGATTCCTGATGATGTTATGATTCCACCAGGGACAGTATTTAAGAAGATTTGGGCAATTAAAAACAATGGGCAGTGCACCTGGAACAGCAGTTATTCGCTGGTATGGGTGGGTGGTGACCAGTTGGGTGCAAAGACAGAAGTGCCACTGCTCAAAGAGGGACAGGTGGTTTATCCGGGCGAAATGGCACTGGCATCCGTAGAATTTACAGCTCCTCAACCTGTTGCTGGTGAACCAAATCGTTCTTTTATCAGTTACTGGAAATTACGCAATGCCGGCGGTGGTGTTTTTGGCTGGGGAACCAGTGCTGATCGCTCGTTTTATGTAAAGATTCGTTCTGGGGATAGCTTTAGTTTTGTAGATAATCCTTGTAGTGCAGTATGGAGCAACAATAACGGACTTTTATATTGCCCAACCAAACCGAATGATCCGGCTGGTTATTTCCTGCAAGAGAGAAATCCGAAGGTGGAAAGTGGTATTGTAGCTGGTTATTCGCTAGTGATGGTTCCACCACAGCAACAGGATGGTGAAATCCGAGCTCGTTTTTCACCGATCATGATCCCTTCTGGAAGTTACCTGCGAAGTGCAATCAGTTGTGCGTTTGGTGATACCCGTTGCAACTTTAAGGCTAGGGTTTTGTTCAGTGTCGAGGGCAGCGAGGAAAAGGTACTGGCAGAATGGAGTAAATACTATGATGGTTTTGTAGAAGGGGTAGGTATTGATCTCAAACAGTATGCTGGGAAACAGGTTGGTTTTACCTTCGTGGTGAATACAAATGGCGGTCCAGAAGGGGATGTCGTAGTCTGGCAGGATCTGCGTATCAGCCCATAGTAATTGTGCGTAGCCATAAATGTGGATTGTAAAGTTATAAGATAGGTGTTGGTATCATGTCACATTTTTTGCGGTATAATCAAAAAGAATGCCCTCGTAGCTCAATCGGATAGAGCGCCTGACTTCGAATCAGTAGGTTGTGGGTTCGAGTCCCGCCGGGGGCGCTCATTTTTTATTCCAATTGTCAGATTTGGAATTGTTCACGGAATACCCTGCCCCAGCCTTTTTGCTGTGTCCTGATCTGTTATCAATCATCGTGCGTTGCCTGTCCAAAAGCCACTACTCAAGCGGTTTCAACGCTTGTGTGAGTGTAATCGTGTAAAAACACAGCGCTTTGCCTATACTTGCTAATATGCAGGGCTTGGTGTTCCCAAAAATAAATCTAACAATGTTTAAGCTGTATAGAGAGATGAGTATTAGCTTTGCCCGTCAACCAACGATTTTGCAAGGTAATCGGTTAAGTCACAACCTCTAGAACTGCGTGAAGTTTAGGGTGTTAGAAATGCAGGCCAAGGAATTTCGGCGGGTCCGGCATAGCCATGCTTTTCTGCCAGAAAAACACGCCCATGGGAGGGTTCACTGCAACCGGCTTCGTCGGTCACGGTAACCTGCGTTTGATATACACCGATAGGGGTGAAGACAATCTTTCCTTGCTGGCATGTCCATACCTCCACAACGAACAATGGGCTGTTTTCGTTTTCGCGGTCACCAGGGCGTAGTGCTTTACCCACCCAAGTAATTGTCACTTGATCACCGTTGCGGGTAGCAGAAGTCACTGCTGGCGGTGGGTAATAAGGTGAGATCGGTAACTTTGCTTTTTCTGGATAAACTGGCTCTAAACTCATTACGTCGCCCTGAATTTTCATCACGCGGGCATTAACCCAGCAGGGATTATGTCCACCAATTGCCTGCACATAAATCCATGTCCCAGCATCATTGCGCCCGATGATTTCCAACCGACTGCCAGGCACCAAACCGTATTTGTACAGATAAGGTACTCCAGGACCGTAGCGGCAATTTGCCAGCTCGAGGACTTCACCGCGCAGAACGGCGTAAGTGGGAACGGGCGAGGGTGTTGTTGTCGGAAACGAGGTAAGAGTAGGGGTGGTGGTACTTGTTGGTGAGGATGTCAGAGAGGGGGATGGAGAGGGTGACGCTGAAGGCGAAGGTGAAGCCAGGGCGGGCGAAGGTGTTAGAGTTATGGCAGATATATTTGTCGTACTAGTGAAGTGTGTGGGAATCGAGCAGGCTGCTAAAAGCGCCAGCGTGATAAAAACGATCAGCCGTTTGATCAGGGAAAATATATCCATTGGGACAGTACCGCCTTTATTCTAACCCTAATTATCTTAAGAGGTGTACTGTGCGTTGACTTAATGACATGCATATTATAATAAACTTACCGAATAACAATGATTTGAGTGGAGGCAAGCATGAATAACAGGCAAGAGGTGCTTCAATATTACCGCGATAACCCTCAAGTTGATGTACTGATCATTGGCGGGGGGATTAATGGCGCAGGGACATTTCGTGATTTGGCGCTTCAAGGCGTAAGGGTATTGCTCGTTGAGGCGGGTGATTTTTCTTCCGGTGCCAGTGCAGCATCCTCTCATATGGTGCATGGTGGAATTCGATATTTGGAAAATGGTGAGTTTCGTCTGGTTAAAGAGGCAGTGAGGGAGCGCGAACGGCTTTTGAAAAATGCCCCACATGCTGTCAAACCACTCCCAACTACAATCCCAATTTTCAAGTGGTTTTCAGGGTTGTTCAATGCACCGCTGAAGTTTCTGAAACTGTTGGATAGACCTGCTGAGCGTGGAGCGGTGGTGATTAAGTTGGGTTTGCTCATGTACGATAGTTTCACTGGTCAAGATCGCACTACGCCGCCACATCGTTTTCGTTCACGTGCTGAATCATTGGAAAAGTGGCCTGCTCTTAACCCTCAAATACTTTGTACGGCCACATATTACGATGCCTACATGCCCTATCCTGAGCGCGTTTGTGTAGAGTTGATACGTGATGCTGAGGCGGACTTTAACGGTGTTCGGGCACTCAATTATGTGCGAGTGGTTGGCGCCAAAGGAAAAACAGTCAGATTGCGCGATGAGGTGAACGGCGAAGAATTGGAAGTTGCGCCAAAAGTTGTGGTCAACGCCGCTGGACCGTGGATTGACCGCGTGAACACTGTTTTAGGTGTTCCTACTCACTATATGGGTGGCACCAAGGGCTCGCATGTGGTGTTACATCATCCGGATTTGCGCCAGATGATCGGTGACCATGAGTTTTTCTTTGAGAATCGAGATGGCCGAATCGTGTTGATCTTACCGTTCTTTGACGAGGTTATTATCGGTACTTCGGACATTCCGATCGAAGATCCGGACGAAGCGATTTGCACAGATGAGGAGATTGATTACTTTCTAGGAATGGTAGATCGGGTGTTTCCCTCCATGAAGGTTGATCGCTCGCAAATTGTGTTTACATTTTCTGGGATTAGACCACTCCCCTCAAGTAAGGCTAAAACTACCGGACAAATTACACGTGATCACAGCATTGAAGTCCTGCCGCCAATAGCCGGGCTTGCGTTCCCAGTTTACAGTCTTGTGGGAGGTAAATGGACAACCTTTCGCGCTTTCTCAGAGCAGACAGCCAATGTCGTGCTTAGGCAGTTGGAGCTCAAGCGAAAGATAACCACACACAACTTGACTATTGGCGGCGGGCGGAATTATCCTGGCGATCCAGAAATTTGGCTTTCGGACTTGCAAATGCGCACTGGTATTGATGTGGAACGGTTGCGTATATGGTTTGACCGATACGGCAGTGAGACTGATAAGTTAGCTGAGTATGCATCCTCCAGGAAAGATGCACCGCTCATGCATTCTTCGGAGTACACTCGATGCGAAATACAGTATCTTGTGCGGCATGAAAAAGTGGAGCATTTGGATGATTTAGCATTGCGTCGCATATCGGCAGGAATGCGTGGCAAATTATCGCTTCCCCTGGTGGAAGAGCTGGCAGCTATAACTGGAGAGGTGCTGGGTTGGGATCAGCAACGACAGCAAGTGGAAAGTCAGCGTTTAGCCAGGGTTTTAGAAAACCGCCACCGCGTCAAGTTGACTTGAAGGCGAAGATTTTCAACGCTGTGGCAATCTGGCAAGCACAACCAGATTGCCACTTTTTAGGGGATCAAATGGTTCGCCACTCATACTGCCGTAAAATATAGCATCTTCAAATCCTGTTTTTTTCAATGCAGTTTCAATTTCAATCTTCCGAAGAGGATACAGGGTGGTTTTTTCTGCCATTTGCTGCCAGTGATTTTGATGGTCTCGGTGCAGGATGAGCATATTGAAACCGAGGGCGCCGTCTGGCTCAAAATCATAGAACCGCAGATATAACCATTCTTCATTTCCTTGTTGGTAAGATTGTGGTTCCATCCAGCGCAAACGTTGTTCCAGCACAACGTCAAAGTTGCGGTTCTGTATTAATAGTAAACCGCCCGGTCGTAAGCAAGCGGAAAAATCCTTTAATGTATTTGTCAGTTCTCTTAATCCTGACACGTGAGGTAAAGAATTTCCAAGACAAAGCAACGCGTCAAAATGGGGCATTGATTGAGATAAGAAGGCTTTTGCCAATCCACCAAAACCAGCGACTTTGAAAATGGTGGAGGGGACATTTGCCGAAGTGGCATTAGTCATTGCGCGCTCAATCATCCGTTCACTGATATCTGCACCGTAAGCGTCATAACCTCTTTGCATCAGCTCGAGCACGTGCCAACCGGTACCACAGGCAGCATCCAGTACACGGGTAGGTTTACCTACCTGCTTCACCTGAACCAAACATTTTTCAATAAAGGGCATCTCAAATGCCAGCCGTTCATGCCAGTTAACAAAACGGTCATAATCTGTGCTCAGTGTGTCATACATGGCTATTCTCCGTGTTGCAAAATTTTGAGCATTTTTTCAGTTGATTTCAAGCCGTGACCGGTCAATACTGAAACGATTAATTCGTCTTGTGTAAGATTACTGATATATTTTTCAACTCCTGCTATAGTGGCGGCGGCTGTAGGTTCGATATAAACACCCTGGCGACAGAGACGCTTGAGCGAGGTCTCAATTTCAATATCACTGACAGTGAGGAAATATCCACCTGATTGACGTACTGCAGTAATGATTTGCATTCCGCGTACGGGTTCAGCAATGGCGATGCCCTCTGCCAATGTGTCCAATTTATTAATAGGTGGAATTACCTGAAGGTTTTCCTGAAATGCCTTGAAAAGGGGAGCACAATTTTCTGATTGTACGGCGATGATTTTGGGGAGATGGGGGATTAGTCCCACAGTTTTGAGTTCATTGAAGCCAATTGCGGTCCCGAGTAAAAGTGTGCTGTTCCCAGCGGGCAGAACAATGGTATCCGGGATACGCCACCCCAGTTGTTCAAAAACCTCGTATGCAAAAGTTTTGGTACCCTGAAAGAAAAAGGGATTCCAGGAGTGGCTAGCGTAGTAATGGGTTTGGGCAGCTTCCAGAACAGCCCGAGCAGTATCCTCGCGCGAGCCAGGAATAAGTTTCAGCTTTGCACCGTACATCTGAATCTGGGCTAGCTTGGCAGGTGAAGTGCTGCCGGGGACGTAGATGTAGCATTCAATCCCAGCCCTAGCGCAATAGGCAGCAATGGCGCAGCCAGCATTGCCTGAGGAATCCTCTACAACACTTTGGACGCTCAGTTCTCTGACTTTACTGATCAAAACGGCTGCGCCGCGATCTTTATACGAGCCAGTTGGGAAAAGATAATCCTGTTTGACCCAGACAGTAGTACCGTCAAATTGAAATGGAATAAGAGGGGTAAAACCTTCGTTGAAAGATACAATATTTGCATCATTTTCAATTGGGATTGCTTCCCGATAGCGCCACAGGGAAGGGTTCCTTTGCCTGAATTTTTCGGGATCCAAGAGTGGTTTAAACTGAATATCCAGCAACCCACCACAAGTGCATTGCCAGATGGGTTCGCCTAATGAATAAGTTTTTGCGCAACTCGTACAAATCAGTTGATTCATGGTTACTCTCTCCAGCAGAGCTTGTGACAATCAGGAGGGAACATCTATTTGACCGTGATGTTCGGTTGCTTGCAAAGGATATTGATTCTTCAGGGTTATTTTACATCTTTTTGAAGAACGTATTTTCATAAGTAATGGCAGAAACACGAGAAGATAAACTTGTATCTTTCCCGATTAATCATAAAATTACGATATAATCACAATAAATACGGGCAAATAGATAGGCGATGAGGCTCGCCTGAAGTGTCTCAAGACTGATAGCCTCTACTGAATGACTTCACAGTAGAGGTTTCTTTTTTGAAAGGTTCAAAAATGGATGCTTTTGAGGATGATTTTTTTGCTGATGCGGGGATGAGGCATATTGAGTTTCAGCTCCCGAAAGATATATGGCGGGAATTACAGGAAGAATTTGCTGAAAACGGCTGGACAGAACAGGAGGGTTTAACTTTTTTATTGAAGGCGGGATTAAGGGCGGTGAGGAATGAGCAGATTCTTGGGGATATTAAGAATAATGAATCAGATGCGCTAAGTGAGCTGCGGCGTATACAAATGGAGCAGTTATTGCTGGAAGGTCGTTACGCAGTAATGAAATATCGAACTTTTCAATTGTTGCAGACAGTCAAAGCTTTGGAGTGGAAGTTAAATGCCATCACAGCCGAGAATGAAGGGTTGCTTAGGACAAATCAGGCGATGCGATCACAACTATTGGCAGATCAGGAGCAGTAGGCTGTGTTATCAACCTGTGTAGCGATCCCAGTAGTCATGTCCTTGTACCCCGGGCGAGGCACTTTGATCGGAAGTCAGTTGTTTGAGAAGTTCAACGGCGAGAGTACGGACTAGTTTCGATTCGTGTTTTTTTGCCATTTGCAAAATTTGCAAGCGGTCTGGATGATTAATTTTTGCAGTGGCGATCAATACTGCGCGCAGGAAGAAGTAGTTAGTTTCAACCTGGATAATATTTCTGAACTCCTTTAGTGCGCGCTGACTTCCTATAGTTCCCAAAATGTGCGCCGACATGATTCGTCGTTCGGGAAGAGGATGATTCAAAGCGGCAAGCAGCTTGTCTTCATAGGAAAGCAATTCAAAATGATCAATCACATACCCACAGTTGGGGCATTTTGATGTATCCTCTTCAACTTCTGTCCAGCAGTTCGGGCAGTAAAATGTCAGCATGATTTTGGGCGATCAGGATCGCAAATGACAAATATCGTTGACGGAAATGATGGTGAAGTCTTGCTCTGTGGCTTCAACCACATTAACTGCGCAGGGTTCCTGCCGTATGTGCCAAAAACGGTCAATCCCTGCCCCCACCATTGCTAAGAGTATTAAGCGATTGACCACTGTGTGGCTGACCAAAACCACATCTTGTGTGGGGTACAGGGTACATATTTCACGAACTGCCTGCATAGCGCGCTGCTGAACCTGAATAAGCGTTTCTCCATTCGGGATTTGAGCAAGCTCAGGGTGTTCATACCAGTTTTTTGCCTGCTCATTCCAGTGTAATCGTACTTCTTCGGGAGTTAACCCCTGCCAATCACCATAATGAATATCTATCAATTGCGGGTGAGGCTGGACGGTTAATTGATTTATGGCTGCAATAGCTTCAGCCGTTGCCATTGCCCGGGTTAGAGGGCTGGAATACACTGCGGCTGGTTTCCAATATGTTGCGATAAACTTTGCTGATTTCTCAGCCTGACTGATCCCTGTCTGATTGAGTGGGATATCGTACTGCCCCCGAAAACGTTCCACTCGATTCCATTCTGTTTCACCATGCCGTACGATAATCAATCTCGTCATACTAGTTACCTCGCTGGACTCTCATTATAGAAAACAGAAAACATTGGGCTATTGCAAAACCTCTTACTGTTGTTTGGGTTTATGTACGCGTATTTTTAAAAACTCAGAAAACCGCTCTAGTCGGCTTGATGAATTCGACACAGTAGATATTTGTTTGGAGCAGGATACGTTTTTTTCATTCGAAGGTGTATGATCGCCGGCTTTCTTCTGTTGTAGCTCTTTTAATTTTAAACGCAAGTCTGCTATTTCTTCGCGCTGACGCTTGACCAAATTTTTCAGGGCCATATTTTCCTGAAATACTGCTCCGTTGGACAACTCCCAGTTGCTGGTTTGCTGTTGCAATTCAAAAGCACGAAAGCGCAGAGATGCCAGCATGGACTCGGTTTCTACCAGTCGTGCAGTTAGTCGTTCCAAATCCTGTGGTAAGCCGGTTATGTTTTCTGACTCTGATAGGGACTGAGCCAGTAAATAGCCCAGTCCTGCGCCAAGAATGATTCGATAGCCCTCAGACGGTTCCCAGTTGCGCAAGCGGATAAGGTGATTCAGTTCGCGCAAAGTTTCGCTGGTTACAGTAATTTGTACTGTTTCCTTTTGTGTTTCAGTTTTTTTGTTGCTCATTTTTTTACCTTCAAGACCTTCGGTTGGGTTATTCGACGAGTGTGAGTCAGCTCGGCAATGAGGCTGGCAAAATACAATTCTTTCATTATAACCAGTCAGCCGTTTCTAGATCAATTTTGCCATATTCCTGTGTTTGTAACATCAGCGGTGGGTGAATTTCGGGAAAAGGCAAAAGGCAGGAAGTCCCCCTGCCCAATAACAGCTTAGAAAGCAGCACCGGACCCAGCCAGGAGCAGTGCAGCCCACATGCCCTGCCAGGATTTGT
>DAOTYY010000057.1:0-16252 GCA_034434695.1 Anaerolineaceae bacterium | reverse complement strand
GAACTGCTCAAAGGCAACACCAAACTCAATCACTTTGCTCTCAAATCAAAATTGTACGTACGCGCTATCCAATCGGCTTACGCTGCTCTTCGGGAACTCAATCCCGTTCAATTGGCTGCGTAAGGTGAGTTTGTAATTTGCGCGATTTTAAAATTGAACCTTAACAAGAAAGGAGATGAGACCATGAGCGGCTTGATGATTGGTTGGCTTTCGCCCGTTGCTCAGCAAGGGCAAGGCTTCGATGTCGCCGGGGCTGTCATCGCCTTCATTATTGTTGGCCTGGCCATCGCGGCCGTGCTGGTTCTTGGCAGAGGACAGGGGTAGGCTGAAATTCTGCCTTTATACTACCAGTTGTCGGCAGGACAGGTGGCTGAAATCAGCCGTGTCCTGAACGGTCGGCGATTGGGAGGGGCTTTTTTGCCTGTATTCATTACTCCCGAGGGGGGAGATAGTAGGAGTTTTTGTTTCTTTTGGTATGATAAAATCATAAAAAAGCATCTCGGAAAGAGAAAATCGCTGTGGCGAAACGTTCAAGTCCTGCAAAATCGCATTCGAAATCCAGAGCGCCTGTAAAGCTCTCTCGTTCTTCTCAAAAGCAGGCGCCGCGCAAACCCGTGCGCAAGTCCACCCCTGTACAACGGGGCACCGTAGGGGGATGGTGGAGTCGTCTTTCCAATGAGCGGAAACTGGATATCCTTGGCGTTGTATTGGCCCTTTTGGGATTGGTTACCATTCTCAGCCTGCTTTCAGCGCAGCGCGGTCAGCTTACCCAGCTTTGGGTGGATATTCTTTATGCGATTTCCGGTCGGGGAGCATTTATCCTTCCGTTAGCGCTGGTTCTGGCCGGGTTGTGGCTGGTGTTTCGCAATGTTGAACGTATTCCTGCTCCTTCACTGGAGCGGGTGGTGGGATTGGTTTTGTTGTACTGGAATGTCCTGAGTTGGATTCACCTCCTGCAGGGCGGCGGTTGGGAAATGGCAAATCAGGGTCAGGGAGGTGGTTTCCTTGGGGCGGTAGCCGAACGTTTGCTGGTCGGTGGCATTGGCAAAGCCGGGACGGTGGTTATCTTGCTCTCCTGGTTGTTAATTGCACTAATTTTTACTCTGGATGTTTCTGTTGGTCAACTGGCAGTCTGGCTACAAACCCAGGCGCGCGAAGCCAGGCATCATCGAGCCGCAAATTCTGCGCGCCCGATGCGTTCTATCCCTAGAATTGAAGAGACAGAAGGTCCTGTTGAGCTTCCACCGGATTTCCGTCCGCTGACGCCACCTGCCAGAACCAGCATATCGGCGGTGCGTCCATCGGCTGTTGAGCGCGCTGCGCCTGAGGCTTCTCCTCAACCTGCATCCACTGCTGTCGTAGCGTCTCCGCCGCAACCCGCAGCAAAGTCTGCGCCAGTAGGCTGGAAGTTGCCGGAACTGGAAACGATTCTCGACTCGCCGACCCGCGCTGCGCTGCAGACCAATACCGATTACGACCGCGCCCGCATTATTGAGGAGACACTGGCTTCCTTTGGCGCGCCTGCGCACGTGGTAGAGATTCATCGTGGACCAACTGTCACCCAGTTTGGCGTCGAGCCAGATTTTGTCGAGGGACGCAGTGGAAGGGTGCGTGTGCGGGTAGGCAAGATTGTGGCGCTTGCGGATGATCTTGCGCTGGCGCTGGCGGCGCCGCGCATTCGCATTCAGGCGCCTGTCCCTGGACGCAATTACGTCGGCATTGAGGTGCCTAATGAGGAAATCAGCCGCGTCACATTACGCGAAGTGCTGGAAAGTGAAAAATTCAAGAAGGTGCGCTCCAGTCTGCGTCTGGCTTTGGGGAAGGATGTTTCTGGTGAGGCTCATGCGGTGGATTTGACCGCGCTGCCTCATCTGTTGATCGCCGGTACCACCGGCTCGGGTAAGTCGGTATGTGTGAATGCCATCCTTTGTGCTTTGCTGCTCTATAACACGCCGGCAGACCTGCGGCTGGTACTGGTGGATCCCAAACGCGTTGAATTGACCAATTACAATGGCGTTCCACATTTACTGGCGCCTGTTGTGGTCGAGGCGGAGCGTGTTATCAGCGCCCTGCAATGGATGATGCGCGAGATGGACAGCCGTTACCAGAAATTTGCCCGCAATGGTTCACGCAATATCCAGGAATTTAACGCTCGCCATCCTGATGAGAAACTTCCTTACCTTGTGGTGGTGGTAGATGAATTAGCGGATTTGATGATGCTGGCGCCGGAAGAGACCGAGCGCAGCATTACCCGTCTGGCACAACTGGCGCGCGCCACCGGCATTCACCTCGTGCTGGCAACGCAGCGCCCTTCGGTAGATGTGCTGACCGGCTTGATCAAGGCAAATTTTCCAGCGCGCATCGCCTTTACTGTTGCTTCGGGGGTGGACAGTCGCGTGATTCTGGATCAGCCGGGTGCAGAGCGCTTGCTGGGACGGGGCGACATGCTCTTTCAGGCTCCGGATGCTTCTGCACCGGTGCGCTTGCAAGGGGTATATGTTTCGGATAGCGAAATTCAGCGTCTGGTAGATTACTGGCGGTTGGAGGCATCGCGTATCAGTGTTCCACAAGCAACTCCGCCAATAGATGACAGCTTACCACGCGGTGTGCCGCTCCGTCAGACGCCATTGTGGAGTGATATGAAACTGGATGAGGGTGACCCGTTGCTACCTGAAGCCATTGATCTGGTGCGTCGTGAGGGTCGCGCTTCAATTACCATGCTCCAGCGTAAAATGCGCATCGGCTATACACGCGCTGCCCGGTTGATAGATGAAATGGAAAACAAAAAAATCATCGGTCCGGCGCTGCCCAATTCGCAGGTGCGCGAAATTCTGGATTGGGGTGATGCTGCTCCGCCGGCGGGTGAGGAATGAAACATAGCGAGAATCCGTTGATCCACTACGGCGGGCAGAGCGGCAGAGAAACCGCACATCGCTTTTTTGTTTCTCCAAATGCTCTTGTGGGCGAATTGATTCATTTTCCCCAGCCGCTTGCCCATCAGGTGGCAAGGGTATTGCGGCTTACTGCTGGCGATCTTGTCACCGTGCTGGACAATCAGGGAAATGCTTATCGTGTGGAGTTGCAGAGTGTCACACCTATCCAAACCAGCGGGGTGATCCTGTCAAAGATTGCGCTGGCGACCGAACCCTCAACCCAACTGACCCTGTACCTGCCGCTTACCCGGCGCGAAAAGTTTGAGTGGATGTTACAAAAGTGTACTGAGGTCGGGGCGTCAGCTTTTGTGCCGCTGGTTTCAAGCCGTTCTCTGGTGCAGAAAAGTGGGCAGGAGATGCACAGGATAGAACGCTGGCAAAAAATTCTTCAGGAAGCTGCGGAACAATCCGGACGCGCTCGCATTCCTCAGTTAATGCCAGCCTGTCATCTTGCGGAAGCGCTTGAGACAGCGCACCGCGAAAACGATCTGTGTCTGATGGCATGGGAACAAGAGGGGCAGGTTACGCTGCGGCAGGTGCTGAAAGGGGGGGATCACTACGAACGGGTAGCGGTATTGATCGGCCCGGAGGGCGGTTTCTCTAAAGAAGAGGCGGGAAAGGCAATACAGAATGGCTGGCGCACGGTGTCGCTGGGGGCACGCATTTTGCGCATGGAGACAGCTGCTGTAGTGGCAACGGCGCTGGTATTATATGAGCTGGAACTGGGACGGGCTTGAAGCGGTGGTATCTTTCCTCTGTCACCGTTCTGCTTGAGGCTTGCCGGCAATGACGATGACATATTCGCCGCGCGGTTCTTCACCAGCAAAATGCGCGCTCAGTTCGGAAAGCGTACCGCGCAAGATGGTTTCAAACATCTTGGTCAGGTCGTTGGCAATAGAAGCCTGCCGGTCGCCGTAGACTGCCAAGGCGTCTTCCAGAAAGGCTTTGAGACGGTAAGGGCTTTCGTAGAAGATCAGCGTATGTGGCGAATCAGCATCCAATTCCAGAAATCGCCGCCGCGCGCTGGGTTTACGCGGCGGAAAACCGCGAAAAGTGAAGCTGTGCACCGGCAGCCCGGAAAGCACCAGCGCCGGAATCAGAGCCACTGCGCCGGGAATCATGGTCACTTCCAGCCCTTCGGCAATGGCAGCGCGCACCAGCACAAAGCCCGGGTCGGAGATACCAGGACTACCGGCATTGGTGACCAGCGCCACCGAGCGCCCGTCACGCAGCATGGACAGTACTTTGGGCAGGACTTTCTCCTCATTGTATTCATGGAAGGAAAGCTGCGGCTTCTTAATGTCGAAATGTTTGAGCAGCAAACCGGTCTTACGTGTATCCTCACTCAATACCAAATCTACCGAGCGCAGCGTTTCCAGCGCCCGCAGTGAAATATCGCCAAGATTACCGATAGGTGTGGCAACAAGATAGAGCATGATCACCAGTATATCATGTAACCACTCGGGTTGCGGCGCGCACGAGCCGATCGAGAATCGCCAGTCCCAGCCCGCTTTCGCCGAAGCCGCGGCAAACGATAACGTCCACGTTCTGTTTGTCCAGCCAGCGCATCCCCGCGTACAAGTGACGGGCAACACTGGCTATATCTGCCCCCAAAGTGTAAACCACAGCACCAGCCGCCTTCAATATTTCGACATCTTCGTCCAGTGCCAGCGCGCCCACGAGTTTGCCGGCGGTGCACGCTGTTTTGACCTCAGCTATCAACCTTTCGCGGGCATTTTCCCCCAAAAACAACACCATCTCGGTGTGCGGGGCGTAATGCTTTTTAAGCGTTCCAGGCGAGGGTAATCCCTTGGTTACGCTGCGATGTTGTCTCGAAATCGTCACTGTGCCGATGACTGCTTCCAACATTTCTCGCGTGATTCCGCCGGGACGTAGGATACGCGGTGGGCTGGTGGATATATCCAAAACGGTTGATTCTACACCGACGGTGGTTTCTCCATCATCCAAAATGATGTCCACTCGCCCTTGTAAATCATCCCACACATGGCGCGCTGTGGTTGGACTGGTGTGACCAAAGCGATTTGCGGAGGGCGCGGCAATTGGACATTGGGCAGCTCGGATTAATGCCAGTGCTACGGGGTGATCCGGCACGCGCACCGCTACTGTGTCCAGTCCGGAAGTGACCATACCTGGTACGGCAGGCTGTTTGGGCAGGATTAGCGTCAATGGTCCGGGCCAGAAAGTCTTTGCCAGTTTTTCAGCGATGGGCGGTGTGGAACGCGCCACACTGCTGACTTGTTCCAGTCCACTCAGGTGAACAATCAGCGGGTCTGCAACAGGTCGCTCTTTGGCGGAGAAGATGCGGGTGATAGCCTCTACATTCAATGCATCTGCGCCCAGACCATAAACGGTCTCAGTGGGAAATGCCACCAGCCCACCGTTTTGAATGACCTGTGCAGCACGAGCGATATTTTCGGAAGTTGCAAGTAGTAATTCGGTCATCGGGGGAGATTTTAACATACAGTTTGCCGCCTTGGTGGATTCCTCCCTGAAAACCTGAAAAGAAACCAATGGGCGTCCAAGCGGTATAATACAAATAATTAGGGAATTGCTTACTCGGCTTCTAAATCTGTGGAAAGGATTATTCTGTGAACAAACGCATTCTTGTTACGTATGCCACCCGTGCCGGTTCAACGGCTGAGGTTGCTGCCGAAATCGGTTCAAATTTGAGCCAGCGCGGTTTCATGGTGGATGTCAGGCTAGTCAAAGAGGTCTCAACACTAGAAGGGTATCAGGCGATTGTACTGGGTAGCGCCGTGCGCATGGGGAACTGGCTGCCGGAGATGGTGTACTTTGTCAAAGCCAATCAGCAAGTGCTCAACACTGTACCGGTGGCGGTGTTCACCGTTCATATGCTGAATACCGGAGAGGATGAGACCAGCCGTACCGCCCGTCAGGCGTATTTGCGGACCGTTCGCCCGTTGCTCAATAACGCTCAAGAAGCATATTTTTCCGGGAAGATGGACTTCTCGCGCATTTCTTTCTTCGACCGCCTGATCGCGAAAATGGTCAAAGCTGTTGAAGCTGACCGCCGAGATTGGGACGCCATCCGCGCCTGGGCGGAAGCGGTGTTTGCGTGAGACTTCGACAGCTTTGCCCGAAACTTCTGCCTCGAAGGAATAGCTAATGAAATTTCACCCTGCCTTGAAATGGCTGATCCCGCCGATTTTTGTTCTGGCATTGGTGGCGGCGCTCGCTGGGCTGTTGCCTGGTGAGGGTGCACCCTATCCATTAATCACTTTTCGCGGCGAACAGGTAATGATTCATGCGCGCGGGCTGTACTAATGGGATACGGTCAGTTCGGCGGCGCAGATGCAAGCGAATGACCTAGTCATCCTTGTTCTTGGTTTGCCTTTGCTGATGGTTTCATACTGGCTGAGCCGACGTGGGTCGCTACGTGGTCTGTTGCTTTTAACGGTACGTTGGGGTTTGTCCTCTAAGCGTTAAACATGGCGCGCGTTGGTGTATCAGTCAGCGTGGCAGAATTGACGATTTTCCCGGCAATAAGCCTGATCAATGTGGTTCTGGTCGTGGTGTTGTTGAAGAATGTCCGGTAGTAAAATTACAATATAAATTCCAATGGCAAGAGCGTGGGAAGCAGCGTATCTTTCTCTTTTGCGCAGCGGCGAGTTGCAGCGCCGCGTGGTAGAAGCGCGTCAGCATCTGGCGGAATGTGATGTATGTGCCCGGGTCTGCCGCGTCAATCGTCTGGTGGGTGAGCGGGGAATTTGCCGCACCGGCGAACGCGCACGAGTGAGCAGTTATGGGCCGCATCTGGGCGAGGAAAATCCCCTGCGCGGCTGGCGCGGTTCGGGGACGATTTTCTTTACCCGCTGTAATCTGCACTGTCAGTATTGCCAGAACTGGGATATCAGCCAGACCGATGCAGGAGAGGAGATGGAAACTGAAGAACTGGCGGCGATCATGCTGGACCTGCAATCCTACGGCTGTCACAATATCAATCTGGTTTCGCCGAGCCATGTAGTGCCGCAGATACTGGCGGCGCTGCTAGTGGCAGCTCAGGCGGGACTGAATCTGCCGCTGGTATACAACACGGGCGGCTATGATTCGCTGGAGATGCTGCGCCTGCTGGATGGCGTGGTGGATATTTATATGCCGGATATGAAATATGGTGATTCAGCAATTGCCAGACGTTACTCGCTGGTCAGGGATTACGTCAGGGTGAATCAGGCAGCGGTGCGCGAGATGCATCGTCAGGTAGGGGATCTGCAGTTGGATGAGCATGGACTGGCGCGGCGCGGGTTGCTGGTACGCCATCTGGTGTTGCCCAACTATCTAGCTGGGACGGCGCAGGTAGTGCGCTTTCTGGTAGAGGAAATTTCCAGGGATACTTATCTCAATCTGATGGATCAGTACCGCCCCGCGTACCTTGCAAGCCGTTTTCCACAGCTTAACCGGCGCATCACCCCGCAGGAATATCGTCATGCGCTGGAACTGGCGCAAAAAGCCGGTCTGCACCGCTTTGACCATTAGATGTAACCTTTTAATCTCAGTTGCATCTATCCAAAAACGGAGGTTTGAGCGATGTCATCTCACAAAAAGCAGGTACAATCACAGAGGGTTTTTCGCTGGGGCTGGCTGGTCGCCGGCGCGCTGGTGATTGCGGCGGCAGTACTGTCGTTCATCTTTTTGAATTCCGGTCCGGCAACCCAAACGCTGCCCCAGGAGGTCAGCGTGCAGGATGCGGCTGAGCTACGCGATCAGGGTGCTTTCATCCTGGATGTGCGCCAGCCGGAAGAGTGGCAGGAAGTGCATATCCCCGGCGCAACGCTGATTCCGCTCGGTGAGTTAGCTGGCAGGTTGGATGAAGTACCGAAGGATAAACCGGTGGTGGTTTACTGCCGTTCCGGTAACCGAAGTCGGGAAGGGCGCGATATTCTGCAACAGGCTGGCTTTGAGCAGGTAACCAGCATGGCAGGGGGCATCCGCGCCTGGCTGGCAGCCGGGCTGCCGGCGGTGAGCGGGCAGTAAACGGTCAGTTGGAAAACAAAAATTCCCTGTCCATCATGGACCAGGGGCATTATGTTATAATGAGAGTGCCGAAGGTGGGAATCGAACCCACATACCCGGAGGGTACACGATTTTGAGTCGTGCGCGTCTGCCTGTTCCGCCACTTCGGCGTCGTGTTTCTAGTATATCCAATCTTTTCAGAAGGGTCAAGGTTCACAAGAGAAGATGCGTCTGGGAATCATTGGACTGCCGCTTAGCGGCAAAACCACATTGTTCAATGCACTGACACGCGGCAGCGCGCCCACTGGTGTTGTGCATGGCAAGGTTGAAGTGCATACCGCAGTGGTGGATGTGCCGGATCCACGCGTGGATGTGCTTTCGAATATGTTCAAGCCCAAAAAGACCATTTATGCTAAAGTGACCTATGCCGACATTGCTGGGCTGGAAAGCGGCGCAGCGAAGAGCGGCTTTTCCGGCATGTTGCTTAACCAGCTTACTCAGATGGATGGTTTTATCCATGTGGTGCGTTGTTTTGAAGATGAGGCTGTTCCCCATCCGGCAGGGAGTATTGATCCGCTGCGCGATATTGCGACGTTGGATGACGAATTTATCCTGAATGACCTCATTGCTGTCGAGCGCAAGCTGGAGCGTCTGACCGATGAGCGCAGAAAAGGCGGCGGACGCGATAAGGCGGTGATCGAACGGGAGATGCAGCTTTTTGAGCGCTTCCATGCTGTACTTTCGGAAGAAAAACCACTTCGTAACGTGGAAATTTCTACTGAAGAAGAAAAAATGCTGGCAGGCTATGCACTGCTGACGCGCAAACCGGTGTTGCTGGTGCTGAACCTGTCCGAGGGTCAGGCGGCACCAGCGATTGACTATGCCCACGCGCGCAGCCAGATGGTGGCTTTGCAGGGGCGGCTGGAAATGGACATTGCTCAGCTTCCGCCGGACGAGGCGCAACTTTTCCTGCAGGAATACAACATTACAGAACCCAGCCTGAACCGTGTCATTCGTCTTTCATATGACCTGCTGGGATTGCAATCTTTCTTCACGGTGGGCGCGGATGAGGTGCGCGCCTGGACAATACGGCGCGGCGCCAGCGCATACGAAGCCGCCGGCGAGATTCATAGCGATTTGCAGAAAGGTTTTATCCGCGCCGAAGTGATTGGTTATGAGGAACTGATTGCGCTAGGCGGGATGAACGAAGCAAAAGCTAAAGGTAGGTTGCGACTGGAGGGTAAGGAATACATCGTTCAGGATGGCGATATTGTGCATATCCGCTTCAATATTTAGGCGTTTTGGACTTTATTAACATTTTTCACTCTCTTGCGGCATCAAAAAATCTACTAACTTTTTGCTCATATTCTTCTGGGGCAACAAGCGAGTATTCCCCGTGACCGGCGCCGGGTACTACCCATAGCTCGGCGCCGTTGCCGGCAGCAGCTTGCTGTTCATAGCCGCGTGTGCGCAGCACTTCTTTCTCGCCATGAATCAGCAAGACCGGACGCGGGTTGAGTTTTGACAGTGCATCCAGTGGGCTGATCTTTGCCGGCGAGATTCCGGTACGAATGGCAAATAACAGTGCCACCAATCGCTGGATCTGCCACTTTGGTGAGAGCAGCAACGCTGCATCGGCAGTCATTTCATCATAGAGATTGGCATAGTTACCGCTGGCAACAATGGCGCGCACTTCTGGGCGTTCTGCTGAGCCGAGAATAACCGTTGTTCCGCCAACCGAAAATCCCAGCGCACCCACCCAGTTCACTTCCGGCTGTTGCAGAACAAAGTCAAGCAGGGCATTGAACTCGTTGACTTCACGATAGCCCAGGGTTTGGGTTTTCCCGGCACAGGCGCGGTAATCTGTCGTTGCCACACCGTACCCATACGCAGACAGGAATTGCGTCTCGCGTAACATAGATGCCCGCCCGCCGCCCGATCCGGAAAGAAGCAGTATTGCTGCGCCGTTTTTCGGCGGGTGCCACCAGCCGCTCAGCGTTAACCCGTCGGCAGTAGCGATGGTGATTTCCTGAAAACCTTGCGGCGGCTGCAACGGCGGCGGACAGGCGGGATCGGTCAATCCAATGGTGTAGAGAATACTCAAC
The DNA here is from genome assembly GCA_034434695.1 of Anaerolineaceae bacterium. Taxonomy (GTDB): domain Bacteria; phylum Chloroflexota; class Anaerolineae; order Anaerolineales; family Anaerolineaceae; genus DYEC01. The sequence goes on along the minus strand of DAOTYY010000057.1, from coordinate 6,222 downwards.
CCAAGGACAATGCAACCGTAAGCCGCTGTCAGCCCCAGTGCAAAAAGCACCAGAAAACGTCTCAACGAAAAGCGCACCCGATTGGATAATTTATTCATCTATTCGTGGTATCCATTCCCCTAGTTGTACTTTAAGCTGAAGGGTCTGGTTGCCTCGCACCACATCCAGGGTAACGGTTTCGCCTGGTGCGTGATTAAAGAGGGTGTTGATATAGGGATGCTGGTCATCCAGCAGGATGCCATTAATACGTTGAATGATATCACCGGCTCTTAAGCCAGCCTGCTCTGCTGGACTACCCCGTTGGACTTGGGTGACGAATACGCCCCATTCTACCGGCAGATCGTACATACGAGCAATACGCGGGGTAATTGCCTGCCAGCGGATACCCAGATAGGGTCTTGCGACCACACCACGCTCAATCAGTTGTCCGGCAATTGCCTGAACCGTGTTGGACGGAATGGCAAAGCCCAGTCCTTCTACCACGTTGCCACCGCTGCCGGTGCGCAGGATGAGCGTGTTGATGCCCACTACCTGACCCGCCAGATTGACCAGCGGGCCGCCCGAATTACCTTGGTTGATAGCGGCATCGGTCTGGATCATATCCTGCATCAGATACCCCTGACCAGTGTCCAGCGTCCGCCCGGTGGCGCTGATGACACCCACCGTGACCGTGTTACGGAAGTCTCCCAACGGTGAACCAATGGCAATGACTGTTTCACCGGGTTTCAGGGCATCAGAATTCCCAAATGTAGCGACTGCGGGCGGTTTTGCATCCATTTTCAGCACCGCCAGATCGGAAAACTGATCGCTTCCTTTGAGCACAGCGGGGTACTCTTCGCCATTTGCCAGCACCACCGAAAATTCAACACCATCTTCAACGACATGATGATTGGTGACCAGATAACCATCCTGTGTGATGATCACACCGCTGCCGGTGGATGTTCCACCGGGCACAATGCCAAACGCAGAGATGCGGTCGGGCAGTTGGGCGATCACCGTCACCACTGCCGGACCAACGTGTTCAACTGCCTGGGTGATGGCAGTATCCACCGAGATCGCATTGGAAGGCAGGACGAAGGGAGTTACGGTTGGTGCCGCGGGGAGCAGCGTTGCCGTTTTTGCGACAGGGGTGAGGTTGTGGCGCACGGCGCGGTAGACCGCCAGCCCGCCGGCTGCTGCACCGGTCAATCCGGCGCACATTGCCAGCACCACAATCAACAGCACAGAAAGAAAGCGGTTCCATTTCATTTGACTTGTGGCTCCAAAAAAATTTGTTTCTAGTGTACCACTGGCAGAAGTGGGTAAGGAAGGGGGTAAGAGCTTGTTTTTGGAATGCGCACCTGTTGACTTCGAAAAAAATCCTCTGTATAATTTAATTACTTACTTAATATTAGTAACTACGTGTTGGGGCTCGGAAACCCATGGTATAAGGAGGTGCCCTATGTTACGTGCAGCTATTGTGGGCGGTGGTTTTATGGGTGTTACCCATACAGAGGCTCTACGGCGGTTGAACATTCCCGTCATCGGTATGTTGGGGATGGATGCAGAGGAAAGCGGGCGTTTTACCCGGCAGATGAATATTCCTACCGCCTATGCCAGTCTGGACGCGCTGGCAAACGATCCCCAGGTGGATGTGGTTCACCTTTGTACTCCGAATTATCTGCACTACAGTATGGCAAAAACCCTGCTGGAAGCGGGTAAGCATGTCTTGATTGAAAAGCCGCTGGCAAACACCAGTCAGGAAGGAGCGGAGCTGGTGGGGCTGGCGCTTCGCAACCAGCGGATGGGGGCGGTGAATTACAACCTCCGTTTTTATCCCTTGAACCAGGAAGCGCGAGCGCGCATTCAATCCGGACAAATCGGCGAACCGCGCATTCTACATGCTGAATATTGTCAGGACTGGCTATTTCTGCCCGCTGACTGGAACTGGCGGCTGGTTCCAGAGGAGGGCGGTGCACTGCGTGTAGTGGGGGACATTGGCACGCATGTAATGGATATGTTGACCTGGCTGACTGGACTGGAAATCGTTGAAGTGATGGCTGATTTGGCAACATTTATTCCGGTCCGCAAGAAGCCCCGTCGTGCTGTCGAGACTTTTGCCAGCAAACTAGTTACTGCTACTGATACAGAGGATGTAGAAATCCATACCGAAGATTTTGCCGGCATTTTGTTACGTTTCAATAATGGCGCGCGTGGGGTCATCACACTTTCACAAATCAACGCAGGGCGCAAAAACGCTTTCTGGTGGGAGATCAATGGTTCTGATGGCTCATTGTTCTGGCATCAGGAACACCCCAATCAGCTTTGGATGGGCTATCGTCAGAAACCAAACGAAATTTTGCTCAAAGACCCGGCACTGATGCAGCCGCATACCCGCCGCTATGCGGCTTATCCTGGTGGACACGCTGAAGGGTATCCGGATACCTTTGTGCGTCATTTTGCAGATTTTTACGCGTATCTTGAACAAGGTGATTTCAGCCGTCCGCCCATTTTTCCCACGCTGGAAGACGGCCGCCGCGAGCTGGTATTGTGCGAAGCCATTCTGCGCAGCGCCCGCGAACAAAACTGGATTAAAGTCCAATATTAATTTGTCTGGACAGAAAGGAAGAAACTGCTATGGAAAAACTTGCTCTGCTGGGCGGTAAACCGGCAAAGACAGCCAGTTTTCCAGTCTGGCCTCAATATGATCAGAAAGAAGAACAGGCATTGATGGAGGTTCTACATAGCGGCGTCTGGTGGCGAACGCCGGGCACCAAAACACTGCAATTTGAGCAAGAATTCGCCGCTTATCAGCAGACCCGTTATGGCATCGCCTGTACCAATGGCACTGCGGCGCTAGAGATTGTGATGGCAGCGCTGGGCATTGGACTGGGCGACGAGGTGATCGTTCCTGATTTTACGTTTGTTGCTACTGCCAGCGCAGTATTATTTGCCGGGGCTTTGCCAGTCTTTGTGGATATTGATCCAGATACATATTGCATAGATGTCAACCAGATTGAGGCTGCCATCACCCCGCGCACCCGGGCGGTGATTGCTGTGCATGTTGCCGGACATCCAGCCGATCTGGATCGTTTGCAGGAAATTTGCCGCATTCATAACCTGTTCCTGATTGAGGATTGTGCTCACGCACACGGCAGCGAATGGAAGGGTAAGCGAGTCGGCGGTTTTGGCGCGGCAGGGACGTTCAGCTTTCAAGCCAGCAAGCTGATGACTGCCGGAGAGGGTGGGATGATCGTGACCGACAACGAGGACCTGGCGGTGCGTCTCCGTTCAGTGCATGATTGCGGGCGTATGCCCGGACGCTGGTTCTATGCACATTACATGTATGGCTCCAACTATCGCCTGAGTGAATGGCAAGGTGCGGTGTTATTGCAGCAGCTCAGCCGGCTGGATGAACAGGCGGCTGTCCGCACCCGCAACGCAGCTTACCTCAATAAGGCACTAGCAGAGATTGAGGGTATCCGCCCGCAGAAACTGGACGAACGTGTGACCCGTCACGGTCAATATTGTTATATCTTCCATTACGATCCGCGTTCCTTCAGCGGTTTGAGCTGTGAAAAGTTCATCGAGGCGCTTAACGCTGAAGGTATCCCTACTCAGGCAAGTTACCCGCCGCTACACCGTCTGGATGTGTTCACGAACGGCGAGTTTCGCCGGCGGCTATTGTCGGAACATGTTGCCAGTTCTCCAGATTTCACCAAAGCCAGTTATCCAGTCTCGGACGATGCAGCGGAAAACACTGTTTGGCTGGTGCATCGCACATTGTTGGGGACGGAAGAGGACACCGCTGAAATTGTCGAAGCTGTGCGCAAAATTCAGCGCCATGCAAAGGAGTTGCTCTAATGGGTGAGCGCGCTGGACTGGAAGTCTTCCGCTGGGAGGGACAGGGCTATCAGCCTTTGGTATTCTTTCAGGACTGGCAGGTAGCGTTGCTTAACTGGGAGCCAGTTTTCGACCTGCATCATCTGGGGGAAATTGAACGTCACAATGACACCGATGAGGTGTTTGTGCTGTTGCGCGGTAGCGCGTTGCTGTTCACCCTTACGGAGGATGGACAGATGCAGGCAGAGGATATGCAGCTCGGAGTGCTATATAACGTTCCTGCGGGCGTTTGGCACAATCTTCTCTCCAGCCGCGATGCCGCGTGGGTCATTGTGGAAAAGCGCGATACGCACGTGAACGATGTTGAATTCCGTCAACTGACGCAGGAGGAAAAAGCGCGATTGCATTTGTGCATTCCGAAGTGGTTGGAGAAGAGTTCAAATAAATAGTGGTTTATTTCTTTGGTAACTTATCGAAAGGATAAAGCCATGTTGCGACCCCGTGTTGGATGTTATGCGGTATATGAGCCAGCAGAGGAAAGCTGGGAACACTGGGAAATCCAGCTTGCGCAGATCAACCATGAATTGAGCGATCAAGGGCTGGAAGTAATTACTGCGCCGGAAGCCGTCAAAGATCTGGATTCACTGGAGCGCGTGACACAGTTCTTCAGCACAAAACATGTAGATATGTTGCACGCGCTCATTGTGAGCTGGTCGTTTGATCATTACACGCTGGAATTGCAGCAGCGCATTGGAACCCCGGTGGCAATTCGTGCGATTCCCGGCATTCGCAGCGGCTCGATGGTCGGCGCGCAACAGCTTGGTTCGGTGCTGGCGGATTTGGGTGTGCCGTACTGCCTGAAATATGGGGAGATTGGTGATTTAACCGTCGCAGCGGAGATGGCGAATTTTGCCCGCGCTTGTGGAATCCGCAGCCGCCTGCGCGGGGCGCGTTTAGGCGTGGTCGGTCGCCGTACTGAGGGTATGACTCCAACCGCTGTAGATGAAGTAGAAATCCTCCGTTTGTTTGGTGTGCGCTTGATCCATTATGGGCTGGATGAGCTGCTTGATCTGGCTGCGGCGGTAGATGAAAAACAAGCTATTGCAGTCTGGGAGCGGTTTAGCCGAGGGGCGGCGCAGGTGCTTTCAGCAACCGAGCATGGCTTGCAGACGGCGCAAAACTATCTGGCTTGCCGGCAGATAATCGCTATGCAAAGGCTGGATGCGCTGGCAATCGGCTCTTATCCCAAATGTCAGGGGACGATGTGTTTGCCGATTGCCTGGCTGAACGAAGAAGGTCTGCCGACCGGCTGTGAGGGCGATGTCAACGCGACGCTCAACATGTTGATTCTGAGCCAGTTGAGCGATGCGCCGGTACATTTTGGCGAGATGTTGGCGGTGTACGATGAAGAGAATGCGCTGGTAACCTCCCATTGCGGTTGCGGTTCACCCTCGCTGGCGGATGCAAAAGGGTATAGTCTGATGCCGGTGCGTCTGGCGAACAGCGGGGTGTGTATCCGCTATGCTGCCCGCCCGGGAGCCGTAACGTTTGTCAATCTGGTCGGGCGCAAGGGCAATTATCGTCTGTGTGCCATTGAAGGGGAAGCGGTACCGACCGGGATGGTCTTTGAGGGTAACCCGCTTAAATTCGTGTTGAAAAGCCCATTCCGGCGTATCTGGTCGTATGTCGAGCAATATGGTTTAGGGCATCACTGGATGACTGTGTATGCCCATGTTGCACCGGTACTGATGGAGTTCACTCGTCTGGCTGGTATGCGCGGCATTTTTCCAGACACGGAGACGGTTATGTAGCGATGAATTCGCGCCAGCGTTTGCTCAACGCCATTCGTTTACAGCCGGTGGATCACATACCGCTGTATTTGCGGTTGTGGTCAATGGGCGGCGGCGAGGATCATATTCCTTTTGACTGGCACAATCAGGTGACGCGTGCCGAAAACCTGTTACAGTTGGGCGTGGATGACACCTTGCTGCTTCAGCCTCCACTGGGCTATACCGAAGAATACATAGCCGATCATTCCGCTGGCGTTATCGGTACGGAGGTAAATCGGCTGCCGCCGCAAAAACCGGGAGCTCCCCCAAGATTGAAAAAAGTCTATCATACCCCGGCAGGCGAGCTGACACAAGTGGTTGCGCTGAGCGATGACTGGCCACACGGTGAAAATATTATGCTTTTCAGTGACTTCAATATCCCCCGCTACGAAGAGCCGTTAATTAAGACAAAAGCGGATATTGACCGTCTGCGCGTGTTTGTAACATCAGCGGTGGGTGAATTTCGGGAAAAGGCAAAAGGCAGGAAGTCCCCCTGCCCAATAACAGCTTAGAAAGCAGCACCGGACCCAGCCAGGAGCAGTGCAGCCCACATGCCCTGCCAGGATTTGTA
>DAOTYY010000056.1:0-21665 GCA_034434695.1 Anaerolineaceae bacterium | reverse complement strand
CGAATGCCCTTCAGATTTTCCAGAGCAATGCCTCGTCGAGTGTCTTGCGCCTTTTTTACAAGCCGCTTACTGATTATGTGGTTGACGTTAGACTGAAATCTGGCCTGCTTCCCGGACAGTCTCTTGAGTTTGCGCTTAGCAGATTTTGTGTTTTTGCGTTGAAGGCTGCGGCGACGATGCTCGTATTTCCTGCGATTTTCGTCAACTACCTTGCCGCTAAAAATCTCTCCGTCACTATCAGTTGCAAGATGAATCGGGCAGCAGAAGGTTATGTACCTTCTTCCCAGGAATTTAAATAAGCGACCTGCTCAGGTGTCAATGTATCAATGGTGACACCCATTGCCTGCAGTTTCAGCCGGGCAATCTCGCGGTCAATCTCTTCTGGAACACTGTACACCTTGCGCTCAAGGCTAGTAGCATTCTTTACCATGTACTCCACGCTTAACGCCTGATTAGCAAATGACATATCCATAACACTGGCAGGGTGACCTTCAGCAGCGGCAAGATTGATCAACCGACCCTCGCCAAGAACATGGATACGGCGGCCGTCTTTCAGTTCATACTGGTCAACAAAAGGTCGAACAAGGCGTTTCTCAACCGACATTTCCTCCAGCGCTGGAAGGTTGATTTCAACATTAAAATGACCGGAATTGGCAACAATTGCACCGTCTTTCATCACTTCAAAATGCTGTCGGTCAATGACGTTGATGTCACCTGTCAATGTGCAAAAGATGTCGCCAATTTTCGCCGCTTCGATCATGGGCATTACCCGGAAGCCATCCATGACGGCTTCCAGTGCCGGCAGTGGATCAACTTCGGTTACAATGACATTAGCACCCATGCCGCGTGCCCGCATTGCCAACCCACGACCGCACCAGCCATATCCCGCCACCACAAAATTTTTGCCAGCCAGCAAAATATTCGTGGCGCGGATGATTCCGTCAATAGTGGATTGTCCGGTACCATAACGGTTGTCAAAGAAGTGCTTGGTCTGGGCATCGTTGACCGCAACAATGGGAAACATCAGCGCGCCATCTGCTGACATGGCGCGTAAACGGATCACACCGGTAGTGGTCTCTTCTGTTCCACCAATCACATTTGGCAACAGCTCCCGGCGTTCTTTGTGCAGTGTGCTGACCAAGTCAGCCCCGTCATCCATTGTCAGATGGGGCTTGTGATCCAAAGCAGCGTGGATGTGTTTGTAGTAGGTGGTATTGCTTTCCCCTTTGATAGCATACACTGGAATCTCATCATTGCTCACCAGTGACGCAGCCACATCATCCTGTGTGGAAAGAGGGTTAGATGCGGTCAGCACAACATCTGCACCGCCCGCCTGAAGGGTTTTCATAAGATTTGCTGTCTCTGTTGTGACGTGCAAACAGGCAGAGATACGGACTCCTTTCAATGGTTTTTCTACAGAAAAACGCTCTCGAATCAGGCGCAGGACAGGCATTTCCCGTTCCGCCCACTCGATTCGTCGCCGACCGCCTTCGGCTAACTGAATATCCTTCACATCATAATTCGACATTTTCATCTCCTTTATGGATTTATACCATTTTATTCATTCTCAAAACCACAAAACTTTATTGACGGGATACTTGCAATAACACATCCAGCGCGCCCTGATCGTCAAAATTTTCCCGGTAGCGCGCTACAAATTCAGCCGGGGTATAGCAATGGTTCTGCGGGCCGCTTTGCTCAAGACAGTACGTTGCCGCCAAAGCCCCCATCTGCCCACAGGTCTGCCAATCTAATCCCAGCCGAAACCCGCGCAAAAAACCTCCCCGGAATGCATCACCGACGCCGGTAGGCTCAACAATTCGATAGGGTTTGACCACTGGAATTTGATACTCTTGATCTCCCACATAGATCACCGCTCCATCTTCACCAAGGGTAACAACCAGAAACTGCACCTGTTCCAAAATTTGTTTCAAGGTCAAACCGGTGCGTTTTTCAAACAACTCTAGCTCATAACCGTTTACAAACAGACTTTGCGCTCCCTGAACGCCGCGTCGCAACTCTTCTGGATCAACACGCACGATTTGCTGACTTGGATCGTAGAGATAGGGAATATGCAATGCTTTACACTCTTCCACATACTTTGCCATTGCTTCCGGGTCATTGGGAGAAATGGTCACAATCTCCGGCTGCTCTTGTTGCAGATCATACATGGAGAGCTCCTTGGCGTGTGCCATGGCACCGGTATAAAAACTAGCAATCTGGGCGTTGGACAAATCTGTATTGGCAAAGAAAGACGCCGTATATTTTCCTGGAATAATCTTGACATACCGCGTATCTACACCATGTTCCTCAAGCCACATACGATAATCGTCGAAGTCCTCGCCCGCCGTTCCTACCAGCAAAGGCTTCTCACCCAGCAGTGCCAGCGTATAAGCGATATTCGGCGCAGTCCCCCCTCGTTGCCGCACCATCGAGTCCACCAGAAAGGACAAACTGACCTTTTCCAAACGTTCAGGTAAAATGTGATCCTTAAAATAACCTGGAAAGGTCATTAAGTAATCATAAGCAATTGAACCGGTGCAGACAATGGACATGAAGAAACTCCTTCAACTCTGGAAAACTTTTGGAAGATGCTGGCGAAACGGTGGATAGATAATGCCTTTTTCGGTAACCAGAGCTGTAATCAGGGTATGGGGTGTGACATCAAAGGCCGGGTTACGCGCCCTTGCACCCGCCGGCGTGGCAGGTTGTCCCTGAACCTGAATGCCCAACACCTCTTCTTCATCACGTTCTTCAATCGGGATTAAGTCCCCGGTTTTCAGGCTGAGGTCGACGGATGAAGTGGGAAACACGGAGTAAACAGGCACATCATTCGTATGAGCAGCCAGAGCCAGCATATATGTTCCCACTTTGTTAGCTACATCGCCATTGGCTGCCACACGATCCGCACCGAAGAAAACCTTTTGCACCTGTCCACTGCGCAGAAAATACCCGGCGGCGCCATCACTGATAATCTCAAACGGGATACCATATTGCAGTAATTCCCATGCAGTTAGACGCGCTCCTTGAAGACGTGGGCGGGTTTCATCCACCAGCACATGTACCCGTTTTCCCTGCTCATGCGCCATACGAATCGCCCCCAGAGCCGTACCCCAATCCACTGTTGCCAGCGCGCCAGTATTACAATGGTGCAGAATGGTATCGCCATCTTCGATTAGAGAAGCGCCATATTGTGCCAGACGCAGATTGACCTGAACATCCTCTTCTGCCATTGCATGTGCCAGATTCAGCAATCGTTCGCGCAGTTCATCTGCTGAGGCAGCCGGTTGCTCAATCGCCTCTCTCACACGCTGAACTGCCCATACAAGATTAACTGCTGTCGGGCGCGCTGCCTGAAGTCGATCAGCTACTTGATACAATTCACCACGCAAGGTCGAAACCTCTGAAGACAACAACTGGCGTGCTGCAAGCGCCATGCCATAAGCTGCCGCAACGCCTATCGCCGGCGCACCGCGTACCGTCATGTTGCGTATCGCTTCAATCACATCGGTTACGCTTTCGCAGGTAACAATCTCAAAGCGACCAGGTAACAACCGCTGGTCAATCAAACGTAATTTGCCTTCGTTTATATCCCATTCGAGCGTTCGCATATCGGACTGCACCAAAAGACGCCCTCACCAGAGAGCGTCATATCATCAAAGTAAAATAAGTTTAACATGCTATCCAGCATTTGTCGAGATATTGACACAAATCCCATCATCCAGTATAAGACTGTCATGAAGAAAGTCATCCTCCTTGCAATACTGCTGAGTCTGCTCAGTTTGAGTTGTTCATTGTTGAGCTTGCTGTCGAGAAATGAAGAGCAACCCCCTGTACTTTTCGTTCCCGAAGGGACATCAACCCCAACTCAGACACCCACCCTAACGCCAACTGCAACCCCAGCGCCTGCTGAACGCATTGAGGCAGGTGAACGGTCACTATTTGAAGGAGATTATGTGCGCGCTTTACAAGAATTTGAGCTTGTACGATCAACCTCGTCAGATGCCAATATTCGCGCCGCTGCGTTACTCGGCATCGGGCGCGCTCATTACGAAAGCGGTAATTGCACTGCATCTGTTCAAATCTTGACTGAATTGTTAAATACCTACCCCGGCAGCTACTGGATTGCAAACGCACAATTTTTCCTTGGAGAGTGTTATCGCATTCAGCAGAAGTGGTCCGAGGCTGCACAGGCATACGCTGCTTATCTTCACCTGCGTCCTGGCTTTTTGGACGCATATATTCAGGAATTGCGCGGCGATGCGTTATTCGCTGCTGGTAATTACCTAGATGCCATTCAGGCATACCAAGCAGCAACAGAGGCTCCTCAGTTGACCGATCCTGTTGGTGCTCATATCAAAATTGCCAAAACTTATGCCGCAATGGGTGACCATGAGAACGCCATTCGAAAACTTCTTGCAATTTATGAGGCAACCAGCAGTGATTATGTAAAAGCAACCGTGAATCTACTGGCTGGACAGTCGTATCTGGCGATGGGCTTGCCGGAACAGGCTTATGCGCGTTTTCTAGATTCCGTTGATAACTTTCCGCGTTCCTATGATTCCTATTCGGCGCTGGTTGCTCTGGTAGAAAACGGCATCCCAGTAAATGAATTGAATCGTGGGTTGGTAGATTATTTTGCTGGTCAGTACGCCGTCGCCATTGAAGCCTTCAACCGCTACCTGAAAAGCAATCCACAACATGATGGAACAGCTCATCATTACAAGGCACTCAGTTTGCGTGCAATTGGTGAGTACGAAGCGGCAATTGCAGAGTGGGATGCGTTGATCACCGATCATCCAGGCGATCGTTTTTATGCCGCCGCATACGATGAAAAAGCCTATACGCTGTGGGCTTATCTCAATCAACACGCCAAAGCAGCAGAAACGTTACGCAATTTCGTGGGAGCAAACCCTAATGACCCGGAAGCGCCGAATATGCTCTACGAAGCAGCTCGAATTTACGAAAGAAATAACCAACTTCTTGAAGCAGCGGCACTCTGGGAAAGGCTTATAAACGAATACCCTGCTGCAACGTTGAGTTATCGTGGTCTTTTTCTGGCAGGTATCAGTTATTACCGTCTGGGCAATTTTGATCAAGCGCTCTTGGTCTTTCAGCGCGCTCTGGTCTTGGCTTCGTCGGGGGAAGACCAGTCGGCAGCTCTTTTTTGGATAGGGAAAACGCAACAGGCAAAAGGTGATACCGCCGCCGCGCAATCCTCTTGGGAACAGGCTGCCCAGCGAGACCCAACCGGTTATTACAGCGAGCGCGCCAGAGAAGTTTTGAACGGTTTACCCCCTCTAACCGCAGCTCCACAGTATGAACTGAACTATGACCTCAAACAAGAACGTTATCTGGCAGAACTCTGGCTGCGAAATCATTTCAATCTTGCACCTGAAAGCGACCTCACAGGTTTAGGCCCGCTGGCAAATGATTTGCGTATTAGACGCGGCAATGCTTTTTATGAACTAGGGCTATATTCTCATGCAAGTGCCGAATTCGAGGCTGTTCGACAAGATGTTCAACAAGATGCAGTGAATACATTTCGCCTGCTCAATCATTTACTTGATTTAGGATTTTACCGTTCAGCCATCCTGGCAAGCCGGCAAATCCTTAACCTTGCTCAGTTGAATGATGCAGACACTTTTACTGCCCCAGATTATTTCAACCATATCCGTTTTGGCACTTATTATAAAAATCTTATCCTACCTGTCGCCCAATCCGAAAAATTTCATCCTCTCTTTCTCTTTGCAGTCATCCGTCAAGAAAGTATGTTTGAGGGACATGTGAGGTCATCCGCTGGAGCACGCGGCTTGATGCAAATTATGCCTGACACAGGTCAGGAATTAGCCTCCGAACTCAACTGGCCACCTGGCTTCACTGCAAACGATTTGTATCGTCCTGTAGTAAGCATCACCTTGGGAACGCGCTATCTAGCGCGCCAGCGCGATTACTTCGGTGGCGATCTATATGCTGCACTCGCGGCTTACAACGGCGGACCAGGCAATGCAGCAATTTGGAAAACCCTATCTGGAAACGATCCTGATCTATTTCTCGAAGTCATTCGCATTGCCGAGACGCGCACGTATATCATGCAGGTAGCCGAATTCATGAATATTTATCGGCGCTTGTATGGACGTTCACCCTAACAAGCGATTCCGTAAACTGCCGAAAGGGTTCAACTAAAGCAGCAGTTTCAAAGGTTGTTCAATCCATTCTGCCAGTGTCTGAAGGAATCTGGCTGCTTCAGCACCATCAGTAACCCGGTGATCCGCAGAAAGTGTGGCTTTCATGCGGCTCCGGGGCTGCACCTGACCATTTACAATCGCTGCTACCTGTTTGGCAGAGCCAATTGCTAAAATTGCCGCTTCCGGCGGGTTGATAATAGCAATGAAATGCTCAACATCATACATCCCCAGATTACTAATCGAAAATGTTGAGCCCTCGATGTCCTCCGGGCGAACTTTGCCCTGTCGCGCCCGACTGACCATCTCGCGAAGCTCGTTGGAGATAAGGCGCACCGGTTTGACATCTGCTTGGCGAACGACCACGGTCAGCAAACCATTTTCAAGTGCAACTGCAACACCAATATTGATTGAACTATGACGAACGATCGCATCACCCTGAAAGGAAGCGTTCAGATTCGGAAAACTGCGCAATGTCAACGCTACCGCCTTCACCAAAAAATCATTAACAGAAATTTTTTGTTCCTCGGGTAATAGTTTATTGACCTCCTGACGCAGCTCCAGCAGTGCATCCATGTCATACTCGTGGGTGACGTAAAAATGGGGTACTTGCTGTTTAGCTTCACTCATGCGGCGTGCAATGGCTGCTCGCAATTTATCGACCGGAATACGCTGATCCGCAGGTGATAGAGTGTCTTCTATGCCGGTAAGCGCGTGGGTGGTAAAAGGCGTTGCCCTAGCAGCCTCAACAACGGCTGGCTGAGACGCATTCCTGACAGCCAGCGCTGCTTCAACATCTCGCCGAACGATTCGCCCGCCTGGTCCACTTCCGCGAATCCTCCCCAGATCAATCCCTTGCTCACGGGCAATTTTGCGCGCTAACGGTGAACTGAACACCCGTCCGGTTGATAATTCTTCCCTAGGAGAAGACGGAGGAAGTGGTGATGTTACCATTGAAGAAGCTTCCCCCACCACGCTCGATTTTACCTCTGCCGCGCTGCCCCTCAGAACCTCATCTGGGTTTTCACCAGGTGCAGCAATGATGGCAATCGGAGCGCCCACCGGTACAACACTACCCTGCTCCACCAGACAGCGCGCTAAAACACCAGAGAAGTTCGACTCAACTTCAACAGTGGCTTTATCAGTCTCAATTTCAGCCAAAACTTCTCCTTTATTGACCGTTTCGCCCTCCGCTTTGACCCAACGCACCAGCCTGCCTTCTGCCATATCAAATCCAAGTTTGGGCATAATGACCGTTTCAGCCATTACAGCACCTCCTTGACCGCCGCAATCACATCTTCCACTTGTGGAAGCGCCATCTGTTCAAGCGTTCGATTATAAGGCAATGGGACTTCTTTTTGTGCCACTCGTTGAACAGGCGCATCAATGTAATCAAAAACCTGTTCATAAATGCGGGCAGACACCTCTGCACCAACACCGTATGATTTCCAACCTTCCTCCACAATCACCGCGCGGTTGGTCTTCTTCACTGACTCAAAGACAGGTTCCATATCCAACGGTCGCAATGTTCGTAAGTCAACAATCTCTGCCTCGATACCCTCTTTTGCCAGTTGGTCAGCCGCTTTCAGCGAAGTCTCCAGCATCTTGCTGTAAGTAACAATCGTAACATCGCGCCCGGCTCGTTGAACAGCCGATTTCCCAATCGGCACAATGTAATCGCCTTCCGGGACTTCACCGCGCATCTGATAAAGCGTGGCGTGTTCAATGAATAATATCGGATCATTGCTGCGGATCGCAGCCTTGAGCAACCCTTTGGCATCCGCCGGTGTACCTGGTGCAACTACTTTCAACCCAGGAAAGTGAGCAAAGATAGCATCAGGGGTTTGCGAATGGGTTGCACCCAATTGACGGCCTCCGCCGCTGGTGGTGCGAATAACCAGCGGCAACACCATCTGACCACCAAACATATAGTGCAATTTTGCTGCTTCATTGACAATGTGATCCATAGCAACAAAGGCAAAATTAATGGTCATTAATTCTGCCACCGGACGCAAACCAGTCAACGCCGCGCCAATCGCCGCGCCAACAATTGCCGCCTCCGAAATAGGGGTATCACGCACCCGCTCCGCGCCAAAGTGATCATAAAATCCTTTGGTCACTGCATAAGTTCCTCCCCAAACACCAACCTCTTCACCCAGAATAAAAACATCCGGATCGCGCTCCATTTCCTCCCAGAGTGCCTGCGAAATCGCTTCACGCATTGTTAATCTCGCCATTGTTCACCCTCCTATCCCTCAACATAAACATGGGCATAAAGGTCTTCAGGAACCGGTTCCGGGCTGGCTTCGGCAAACTCAACGGCTTTCTGCACAATCTGTTCAGCGAGATCATCCTGTTCGTTCAATTCCGTCTCCGTGGCGATTCCTTTGTCGATAAGATAGCGTCGGTAAATCCCAATCGGATCATTTTCCTGCCATTGATGAACCTCCTCTGCCTTCCGATAGCGTTCTGGATCACCCATCGAATGCCCACGAAAACGATAAGTGTTAATTTCTAGCAATTGAGGTCCGCTGCCATTCCGGATTTCTTCTAGGATACGCAATGCGGCTTCACGCACCTCGATTACGTCCATACCATTGATTGCTTCATTCTTCATACCGTATCCACAGGCTTTCTGACGAATTTCAGAAACTGCCGAGGCGCGTTCTACTGCTGTACCCATACCATACTGATTATTCTCGCACACCCACAAAACAGGCAGGTTCCAGACTTTGGAAAGGTTCAATGCCTCGTGAAAAAAACCGATGTTTGTGGCACCATCGCCAAACATGCAAATTGTGACTGCCTTACGGCCTTTATAAACGTCACCAAGCGCTAAACCTGCCGCAATGGGCAAATGAGCGCCAACAATTGCATGACCACCCCAGAAGTTCTTGCTGACATCCGCTAAATGCATTGAACCGCCCTTGCCGCGCGAGCAACCTGTAGCTTTGCCAAGCAGTTCCGCCATGACTTCATTGGCAGAAATCCCACAATTGATAGCGACGCCATGATCGCGATAGGCTGTGATGACGCGGTCTTCCGGTCTGCGGGCGGAGATCAAACCAGTGCTGACTGCTTCCTGACCAATGTACAAATGCAAAAAGCCACCGATCTTTCCCTTCTGATAAAGCTCCGCAGCCATCTCTTCAAGACGGCGAATCACGACCATCTGCTGATACAAATCAAGATACTCTAGCTTCTCCATGAAAGCGAATATGCCTCCTAAAATTGAGAAATTAATCACTTGTTGTCATTAGGCAAAATTATATCAGACCTGCTTGTTTTAACCCTTTCAGTGTAAAACGATAATTCGTTTATCCTAAACCGTTTTTCCTGACTGCAGATCAAAAAGCGGGTCTGTCCAAGCAAAATTGCTCAGAACAGACCCGCATATTACATTCAATCGTGTAATGGTTTCTTACTTTTTCGGTGCATGCTTGAGTGCTGCATGGGCTGCCGCCAGACGAGCCACCGGCACGCGGAACGGTGAGCAACTAACGTAATTATTGCCAACCAGATGGCAGAACTCAATCGAAGCCGGATCACCACCGTGCTCACCGCAGATTCCTACTTCCAAGTTCAGTCTGGTTTTACGTCCATCCTCCACAGCGATTCTCATCAGGCGTCCAACGCCATCCCAGTCCAGAGTCTGGAAAGGATTCGCTGGCAGGATGCCGTCTTCCACATACTTAACGAGGAAGTTGCGCTCGGCATCATCCCTGCTATACCCATAAGTCATTTGCGTCAGGTCATTGGTGCCGAATGAGAAAAACTCGGCAATGCTGGCAATTTCCGCAGCAGTCAGTGCCGCGCGCGGAATCTCAATCATTGTGCCAAACTTATACTCAAACTGTACCTTCTTCTCCTCCATGACCATCTTAGCAATTTCCATCAGCCGCGGCTGGATAACTTTCAACTCGTTAACATGCCCGGTAAGCGGGATCATGACCTCGGGTTTTGGCTCAAAGCCGCGCAGTTTAACATTTGCCGCAGCTTCAAAGATCGCCCGCACTTGCATCTCAACAATTTCGGGCATTACAATGCTCAGGCGAACCCCACGTAGTCCCATCATCGGATTGGATTCATGCATAGCGCGAATACTGGCAAGCAGTTTTTCTTTTTCTGCCAGCCCCTCGGTTTCACCCTTGACCCGCATGGTGATCACCTCTTCAAATAATTTTTCTTCATCGGGCATAAATTCATGCAGTGGCGGATCAATCAGGCGAATGATAACTGGATAACCGGTCATTGCCTCAAATAAGCCCTCAAAATCCGAGCGCTGATAAGGTAACAGCTCATTCAAGGCTTTTGTACGTTCCTCAGAAGTCTCAGCCAAAATCATGCGTTGAACGATCGGCAATCTCTCTTCTTCAAAGAACATGTGCTCGGTACGACACAAACCAATTCCGACTGCGCCAAAAGCTCGAGCACGCTGTGCATCTTTGGGATAATCCGCATTCGCCCAGACCTGCAAACCCTGGCTTGGCCACCCTTCGGGTGCTTGCCGGATACCCGGTCGGGCGCAAATTTCGTCCGCCCAACTGAGCAAGGTCAACAAATCCTTCTGCTGTTCCAAATCAGGTGAGGTCAACTCGATTTGCCCCAAATACACCTCACCTGTTCCACCATCTAAGGAAATCCAGTCACCTTCTTTGATAACAATTTCACCAACAGACATCTGGCGCTTGTCCAGGTCAATGCGAAAATCGGACGCGCCAACCACACAAGGCACACCAAACTGACGAGCAACAACCGCGGCATGAGAAGTGGCACCACCCTCGCTAGTCAGAATGCCTTTGGCTGCCAGCATTCCATGTACGTCATCCGGCTTGGTAAAGGGACGCACCATGATGACAGGCTGTTTTTCTTCTTTGCCCATATGCTCAGCAGTATCTGCATCGAAGTAAACCCGCCCAACAGCCGCGCCGGGCGAGGCATTAACACCACTGGCAAGATAACGACCACTCTTCTTGGCAGCTTTGATCGCTTCATCCTTGAACATGGGGTGTAACAGTGCATCAACCTGTTTGGGTTTGACGCGCTTTACCGCCTCTTCGCGAGTGATCAATCCTTCATTCGCCATGTCTACAGCAATTTTGACTTCAGCCTGGGCAGTGCGTTTTCCGTTACGCGTCTGCAACATCCATAGTTTGCCGCGTTCGATGGTAAACTCAACATCCTGCATATCCCGGTAATGCGATTCTAGCTTCTGAGTAATCTCCATAAACTGCCGATAGACGTCCGGCATTTCGCGTTCAAGGTTTTCGATATTTTCTGTGTTGCGAATCCCGGCAACAACATCTTCGCCCTGCGCATTGAGCAGATACTCACCCATCATTTTCTTTTCGCCAGTAGAGGGATTGCGGGTGAACGCTACACCCGTACCGGAGTCAAAGCCCATGTTGCCGAACACCATTGTCACAATGTTAACTGCGGTGCCAAGATCATCGGGAATATTTTCGGCACGACGGTAATCAACCGCACGTTTACCATTCCACGACTTAAAAACCGCCTCAGTTGCCAATCGCAATTGTTCAAAGGGATCCTGCGGAAAATCAAAACCCTTCTCCTTCCGGACTACATCTTTGAAGATTGCAATTAATTCTTTCAAATCATCGGCTGTCAAGTCCGTATCCAGCTTGGCACCTTTCTTTGCCTTGAATTCTTCCATCGGCTCTTCAAATGCCTCGTCTGGAATCCCTAATACCACAGCGCCAAACATCTGTATCAGCCGACGATAGGAATCATTCACAAAGCGTTCATTTTGGGTCAGGGCAACCATACCCTTTGCCGTCTCGTCGTTCAAACCAATGTTCAACACAGTGTCCATCATGCCCGGCATCGAGAATTTGGCACCAGAACGGCACGAAACAAGCAATGGATTTTTGGCATCGCCAAACGTCTTTCCAGATGCGCTTTCCACCACTTTCAAGGCATCCATCATCTGATCCCATAGCCCTTCCGGGAATTTTCCCGTTGCCGAATAAACATTGCATGCTTCGGTGGTCACCGTAAAAAATGGCGGCACTGGCAGTCCAATGCGGGTCATTTCGGCTAGATTGGCGCCTTTACCCCCTAATAAACCGCGCACCTTGTCCCAGTCCCCACCAGCATAGGCTTCAGCCTGGTCAATTTCGTTAAATAAATATACCCATTTTTTTGCTACCATGGTTACCTCCAGAGGAATTGTTAATTTCAAAATTGACCCGCCAAGCGGGTCAAATATAGTTGATCGCAAACAGTAAAATTTTACCACAAAGGCGAAATTTCACAAAGCATTCTGTTCCACTTGTCTATACACCAATTTGTAAGCAAGCTGCAAGGTTCATCTACCACAAGATGTCTCATAATTAAGCAGGTCTAAAGCAAAAGAACAGCGGAGGAATTGCATGAAATTACTCATTGCAGATGATGACCCTTCCACAGCCGAAGTTCTCACACCGCTTTTGGGAGCTTCTGAAGTTACCATTTTTACTGCTTGTTCCGCTCAAGAAACCATATGTATCCTGCAAACCGAATTGCCCGATGTGATTGTTCTGGACGCAATATTGCCCGATATGTCAGGCATAAATCTATGTAAAACGATCCGAAAGTTTTGTAATGCTCCTATTCTCATTCTTTCTGCTCTCGACAGCCCCAAGACGATTATCGCGGCTCTTCAAGCAGGGGCAGATGACTATATAGTAAAGCCTTGCTCTGCCAGTGTGATTGCCGCACATATTACCAAACTGGCACGGCGTACAAGCAGCAAACCTCGCACAGAAAGTACATTTTTGTCATTTTCCACAAATTAACCGCAACAGAATTCGACCTTATAACTTTGTGCGAAGATAACTTCTCTAATCTCGTCACTCCATCACCACTACTGCGAGAAATTCGCTATAATAAAAACATCTCAGAAAATCAGGAGGTAGTCCCCTTGCAGACCTGTTCCATTTGTCATACCCAATCCCCGGACACCGCACAATATTGCCTGAATTGTCAGGCAGACCTCTCTGAATTCTCCATTGCCAATGTAGCGCTAAAGCAATTTCAGAAAAACCCACGCGTAACGCGCGTCTATCTTTCCATCGCGGCGGATTCCTGCCCTGTCTGCCAGCAAATGCAGGGTGCCTATCCTAAAGACAAGGCTCCCAAACTGCCTCTCCCCGGCTGCTCTCATAGCGAAGGTTGTCGCTGTTTCTACGTGCCAATGTTAGACGAAATTTATCCGTAAAAATTCCCCGAGAGCTTTAGAACCTTGATCTAGAATGCCACGCAAAGCCAAGGGTAGGTAACATCACTGAATATTTCGGTGACCCGCTCATAAGAAACAAATAGTTTGCAGACAATTTATCCTCTGAGAGGGGACAATAGATATTTTTCACCAACGCTGCCAGGCAAACAACATGTTTTACTTTCCTCTTTTTTCAAGAGTCCACAAAGGAAAAAATTATGATTGAAAGTATGCTCTCCTCTAAAAAATTTTTTACAGCCTGGAATCTCAGAGGTATCCTTTTATGGGTCGTATTACCCCTTATCGCAGGAACTCTGTTGTCCTTTTTCATCAGGCAGCCACTGATCGGCGTGATTCATCTAACGGATGCCATATACAACCTTTCTGCCCAAGATATGATTGCCCAGATCAGCTATGCGCGCCAACATCCGGAGATCAAAGCGGTAGTTCTGGTAATAGACAGCCCAGGCGGGACAGTTGCCGACACAGAAGCTGTTTACATGGAACTTGTCCGACTTCGTCAAACTAAACCTGTCATTACAGTAGTTGACGGAATGGCAGCCAGTGGAGCTTATTACCTTGCTGTCGGGACAGATTACATTCTGGCAAAACCCAATTCTACCGTTGGCAGCGTCGGGGTATATTCTGCTTTGCCCAAATATCCCCTGGTTGTTGATGATGTATATTCGACTGGTCCCTATAAACTTTGGGGAAGTTCACGGGATACGACTGTGCGTGAGATCGAGGTTGCAAAACAGGGTTTCCTTCAAGCAGTCAAATTGGGCAGAGCGAAGGTGCTGAAAGCGCCGGATGAGATCATCTTAAGCGGTCAAGTCTGGAACGGAGTCGAAAGCTTAAAACTCGGTTTGGTGGATGAAATTGGCTCACTCAGCCAGGCTTATGAGAAAGCCGCAACGATAGCACGCATTGCTCATTACCGCGCAGAAGACCTGCGCGTATTGGCAGGTCTACCAGAGCGCACCTCTGAACAATTTTTCCTTACATCATCCGAAGGTATTCTAACGCCTTACCCGGCAAAGGCTGGAATCTATTATTTATACGTTCCGCCAATAGAGAGGTTGCCATGAAAACCAACCGGACAATTACTGCACTCATATGCCTGATCCTGCCTGTTTTGATTCGCACTCTCTGGTTTTATCAGGGCAGTTACACTAGAAGCGAACCCATAGCTACACCAAATTATTCACAGATTGAACTTCAAACCTTTCCTCTATCTACACCGGTTGTTTCAGAAATAGCAGCAGACAGGGGGAATTCAAGCCCCCCAGTCGTGTTACTGGATATTGCTCACGATAATATGTTTTCGGTATCTGAGATAGAACCTTTCACACGGGCTATGACAGACTTAAGAGCAGAGCTACGATTTAACGATGATCCGGATGTGCTTATCCGGATGCTAAAAGATGCGGATGCTTACGTGGTCATTGCGCCTACTTCACCCTTTTCGATAGAAGAGAGTGATGCCATCAATAAGTTTGTTGCGCGCGGCGGTCGGTTACTGGTAATTACCGACCCGACACGAGATATGAGCTATTACGGTTATGTGTTCGGTGATACTGCTGAAAAACTGCAAAGCGTCAACATTGCAAACACACTTTTGGAAGCGTATCAGATTGCTTTTGCCGAAGACTATTTATATGACATGTTCAAAAATGAGGCGAATTTCCGGAACATTATCCTGACGGATTTTGCCCAGGATATACTCATGAAAAATCTGGAGCAGGTGATATTCTATAGTGCGCACTCTATCCGCACCGAAGCAAAAGCATTAATCGCCGTGCCAGAAACCACATATTCCTCACTAACGGATACAGGTGGCAGTTGGGTGGTTGCTGCCCGCGCTATGGATGGGCAAGTAGTTGCTCTTGGTGACATGACTTTTATGACACGCCCTTATGTGCAAGTGGCTGATAATCAACTGCTGGTACAAAATCTGGCTCGATGGTTAAGCGGCGAAAAACGACAGCGCAACCTGCGTGATTTTCCCTATCTATTTACCCATCCCGTGGTATTGTTGTTGCCCAAAGACCTTACATTGGATCAGGACATGTTGGGAATGGTTAACACCAATCAACGATTTCTAAACACCTTAAACCTCTCACTCCAGTTAAGCGACAAACCAATTGAGGGTTATGACCTGCTGATTACGAGTACCTATCAACAATCACAGACCAAAGAACTCCAATCCTTTTTAGATGCATTCGATCTGGAGTTTTCAATAGCAGGAGAAGAGACTCAAGATTTGAACAGCGAAACGATGACCTTAACCGTCACCCCATCTCCAACCTCAGAAACTTTAAATCTCGCACCGACACCAACTGCAACAAGTGAAACCCAGTATGATTCTGCTTCTATTGAGGTGACGAAAGAAGCGAATACTCATAGAAATAAAACAGGCACAGATGAAACAGTTACGATACCGGGAGTGGGCAGGTTCTCGCTGGACGGCATTGGTCTGATACTTTTTAGTCCCAGCAACGAACAGAACACATTGATCTTGCTGGCAAGTTCAGAGGAGTCGCTAAGCGAGTTATCGTCCCTTTTGATTGAAGAAGGCTTATCGGATTGCCTGATTCAGGAATATATTGCTGTATGCCCGGTTACCAAAGAGAGCAAGGGATAACGGTTCCAGCGATTGAATGCAAACCCCGTCAGATTTTCTCGAACAACCGTTGAAGCGCTTCAGCGACCATTTCAGGCGCTTCCATCATGGGTAAATGTCCTGCACCTGGGACTTCAACCAGCCAGCCACGCGGCAACAACCGTTCCATCTCTTTGGATTTTTCCAAAGGTATAAGGCTATCCTGTGCTCCCGCAATAATCACCGCCGGAACATTGATTTCTGACAGGCGTCTGGTCATATCCTCTCTATCCGCCATTCCTCTCAAGGCACCTGCCACACCTGCAGGATTTGCCTGTAAAATAAGCCGACGCAAAGGCTCTATCAACTCGGGATGAGCGGTTAGCTTTTCAGGCATGGTTCTGGCAAGCGATTTTACACCGCGCCGTTCAACTTCGCCAGCAGTTTGTAAACGACCCTGACGCCGCTCAGGTGTATCAGCGGCTGCATGACTGGCAACCAATGCCAGCCCCAATAACCGCTCTGGATAGCACCGGGCGAATGCCAGACTGACATAACCACCCATTGAATGCCCCACCAAAACAGCCTGTCTGATATTCAACCCATCCAGCATGTCTTTAATATCATCCGCCAGCGCGCCCATGTCATACCCCCCTTTGGTCGCCGGGGATTTGCCATGTCCGCGCAAATCAGGCAAAATCAAACGGGCTTTTCCCTGCAGGAACGGTAAAAGGGGATACCAGATTGTATGGTCAAGTGGAAACCCGTGAACAAACACTACAGGCGTTCCCTTACCATACTCTTCAAAATACAATTGCACCTTTTCATCCATTTTCTTAAGTTCTTTCATTGTAATCCACCAAGCGTTTTCTGGCAAACTCTAAAGCCTGCTGACGATCAAAAATTTCACCGGCAGCCTGCGCTTCCTGAATTTCTTTCAATAGTCTTCCAACCAGTGGTCCCGGTTGTAAGGAAAGCGCCTCCATCAACTCTTCACCATTCAGTAGCCGAGCTGGAACAATAATCTCCTCCTTTTTCTCCCACCAGGACTCAAACAAGGTACGACAAATATCCAGTTCGGTCAACCAGGTATCTTGCGACAATGTGGCTTGATAAGTACCCAAAAGATCGGCAAGCGATAAGAGACATATATCCACCCCTGCCTCGCCTGTAGCACGAAAATAGCGAAAGATCGCTCGGCGAGTAGGCGGGCTCCCATTTTCTGCCAAGTGGTGAATATACATATGCTTATATGTAACCAGAGCTAGATACTCCCATTCCTGAGCACTCAACGCCAGCGCTTTACCGCGTTCAATAATCGTGTTTTGACTGTAGCGTTCATGCCGGTAGAAATGTCGCCGCCCATTATTGTTATCACTCACCGCTGCTGGCTTACCAACATCGTGATATAAGGCAGCAAAATGAAGCAATCCTCGCCGATTGCGTTCTGGTACCATGCGTTGTGCAAAATGTTCTGCTAGTTTACGACGAAAGCGCCCCAGACGCAGTACCGCTGTACCCATCGTAAGGTTACTGGCTTCTTCTTGATATTCCCCCACCAGAACATCAAACAGGTTTTCCAATGCTTGAACAACTGCCAGCGTATGTTCCCAGACATCCAGCGTATGAGGTGGCGGCTGAACTATCCGTTTGAGCGCTGTCAGCTCGGGTAACACTTTATTTAGAGCACTCACCTTATCCAACAAGCGGACCGCTGTAGAAACCCTGTTGCCCTCGAGAATACGAAACAGCTCATCTCGCTGGCGTTCCGCTGAAACCTGTGGAAGCAAAGCCGCAGCTTCTTGCATCAGCGATAGGGTTTCTTTAGCCACCTTGAGTTTCAATTGCGTGGCAAAACGCACCGCTCGCATAACCCGAATGGGGTCATCCTGGAAGGACTGGGGGGAACAAGGGCACAACACCTTATCTTTCAAGTGCTGTGCTCCTCCCAGCGGGTCAATCAGCTTTTGAGGGTCACGAATATCGAGAGCCATTGCATTAATGGTGAAATCCCTCGCGCTCAAGTCATCTTCAAGATTATTGCCACGCATCATAGCAAAATCCAGGATCAATCTGTTTTGGTGACCAGGATAGTAAATGACGCGTGCAGTATTACGATCATCATCCAACATGTAGAAATGTCCGTTAAGCTCATTTGCAACATTGCGTGCCAGCGAACGAACATCGCCATTTGTAACAAAATCTAAATCATGACTGGTTTGTCTCAGAAGCCAATCGCGTACTCCTCCCCCCACCATGTAAAGCTGCTCACCCCGTTTGAGATGATTACATAACAGCTCAAAAAGCCCAGGGTCAACCAATGCAGGCAAGGCATTCATCCCAGTTACCCAAGTGGATTCCCCTGATATTTTTCTAAATCCACTACGCCAATAAAGGGCAGGTTACGATAATATTCATCCAGGTCCAATCCATAGCCAAAAACAAATTTGTCCGGGATCACAAAACCACAGTAACGGATTGGAACCTGCACTTCTCGCCGAGACGCTTTGTCCAGAAGGGTACAAACCGATAAACTTTTTGGCTTGCGAGTAGAGAGCAATTCCAGCACAGAGGCAAGTGTGTGACCGCTATCAATAATATCCTCCACCAGCAAGACGTGCTGATCCATGATATTTGTATTCAAATCCAGCGTAATGCGCGCCTGTCCATTGGATTCTCGCCGACCAACCCCATACGACGAGACTGCCATAAACTCGATTGAATGGGGAACGGTAATATGTCGCATTAGATCAGTCAAAAACATCACCCCACCGCGCAAGATACAAACCAGCAACAGCGTCTGCCCCGCATAATCGCGGCTGATTTCAGCGCCCAGTTCAGCAATACGTTGTTGTAGGGTCTCTTCAGGAATCAGAATTTCTTTGAGATATTTTTCATAAGGTTGCATCAAAAGTTCCTCCAATTTTTGAACAACCGATTATTCGCGTGGCACTTGATGATGGCTTCGGCAGCGAGCCTCATACATTTCTGCTGCGCCAACAATAACCACCGGGTCATCATAGCGTGCCGGTTTGCCATTAACCAACCGTTGTGTTCGACTGGCAGGTTCGCCGCACACCATACAAATCGCCTGCAATTTATCTACACGTTCTGCCCTTGCCATCAGAATGGGCATACTACCAAAAGGTTCTCCGCGAAAATCCATATCCAATCCTGCCAGAATAACGCGTACCCCACGGCTAGCCAGTGTTTCAACAACCTCAACAATCTGGGGATCAATAAATTGTGCCTCATCTATACCAACCACTGTGGTATCTGCTTCCAGGTAATTGAGAATATCTGCCGCTTTTTCAACAGGAATGGCATCGAATGCCATCCCCGCATGAGAAGTGACCCTTAAGTCATCATAACGGCGGTCAATGGCTGGTTTAAATACCTGAACTTTTTGACGGGCAATCTGTGCTCTTCTCAATCGGCGAATTAACTCCTCTGTTTTTCCACAGAACATTGAGCCACAAATCACCTCTATTGAGCCGCTATGATGTTTCATGACACACTCCAAGAAGTGGGATATGTGCTGATTTTACCCCAACTTTTTATAAAAACCTCTCCTTTCTCTAGTGGAAAGGAGAGGTAATTGTGAGCGACTGGAGAAACGTCTTACACAGAAACTTCTGAAGCTGCCGCCGGCAACTCATAGCCAAGCTGGCGCAGTTTCTTTTTCAAGTCAATTAATGATTTGCGTCCAAAGCCCTCAATTTCCAAAAGAGCCTGTTCACCTTGAGCCAGTTTTTCAAGTGCTTGCCCAACTTTTGTAATGCCGGCTTTTGCCAACGCTTCCGTCGGGCGATTGCCTAGTTCCAGTTCAGCAATTGGACGCTCCGGGGAAGTGCGGGCTGCTTCACGCGCTTTCTGCTCTTCAATGTACTCTTGCCGAGCCTGCAAACGGCGATAAAAGCGGTCCACCTGACCCTCAATATCAATCAAGCGTTGTTGCTGACCAGTAAAGAACGGGTGGCATTTTGAGCATACCTCAGTATGAATCACTTTTTTGGTTGACCCGGTTGTCCAGGTATTGCCGCAAGCGCAAATGACCTGTGCATCGGGATAAAATGTCGGATGAATATCCTTTTTCATAATGAAACTACCCTTTCATTTTTCCTGCATCCAGTGGTCTCATGAGACTGGCACTGCAAGTTTATATTATGCTGTCTGCTCCTGCGGCATCACGCTGACACGTTTGCGTCCACCCGGAAGGGGTTCATACACAACCACGCCATCCACAGTTGCGAATAGGGTATCATCTTTGCCTACGCCGACGTTCAAACCGGGTTTAATGCGGGTACCACGCTGACGCACCAGGATATTGCCTGAAAGAACAAATTGCCCGGCATAACATTTCACACCCAAGCGCTGTGCGTTGCTATCACGTCCATTTCGGCTGGAACCACCACCTTTTTTGTGTGCCATAGGTCTTACTCCATTTCAATCGAATGAACTTTCAATTGGGTGTACTGCTGACGATGACCCGTTTTTACACGATAGCGCTTCTTGGGACGATAACGAAACACTACAATTTTAGGGCCCTTGACATGGTCAACCACCGTGGCTTTTACTCTGGCACCCTTGACAATGGGCATGCCAACTGACACCTTCTCCTCATCAACAAGCAAGAGTACGCGGTCTAACGTAACTTCCTGCCCGGCTTCTACAGGCAGCCGGTCCACTTCAAGGCTCGCGCCTTCGACGGCTCGATATTGTTTGCCGCCACTTTCAATAATTGCAAATCTCATTCCTTTTCTCCAATCTTCACTTCACCATTTGCCCCGCGCAATCTTTACAACGCCTGACAATGGGGAAGTTGGGAATACATACGTTCACCCCAGCGTTCTCGCCGGGGCAAAGCAAGACGAATTATACAGGTGGCTTCTTTGTCTGTCAACCATTTAATAGAATTTTTTCAGTAACTTTTAACTTTTCCTGTCCATAAACACGAATGTTTACCTTGTCATGCAAAAAAACCAAGACAATTTCGCAAATAACCGCACAACAACTGCTTGGGGAGACTTACCCGCTAAGACGCACATATCTCCGAATGAAACTTATTCCTGAACAGAACGCTCTTTCTTTAGAGCTTCGATCTTTTTGTTCAGCTCAGCAATTTTAGCATTCAAGGCTTCTATATCAGCTTTGGTCACACCACCAGCGCGCCGCTCCCGTTCCGCCCGGCGTTCCCGTTCCAGCTTTTCACGACGTTCTAGAACCTCCTGCGCCAGTTTGCGAGCTTCCTTCTCCGCCATTTCGCCATGCTCTACCAAGCGATTAACAAAATTCTCGACTTCATCTTGCGCAATTACTGCTGCACCTACAGCAGCCAGCAAGATCTTTCGTGAAACCTCGTATAGTGGAGACCGTGTTTCTTTCTGCTTTTCCTTCTCGTAGTCCTTGCTTTCGTCTATCATTTCAACCTCCGCGTTCATTCAATTTCATAAAATGATATAACGCATTGCGTTACAGACATTATAACGCAATGCGTTATAATGTCAAGATGGGGAATTTTTAGTGTTTGTAACA
Source organism: Anaerolineaceae bacterium (assembly GCA_034434695.1). Lineage (GTDB taxonomy): Bacteria > Chloroflexota > Anaerolineae > Anaerolineales > Anaerolineaceae > DYEC01. Next base: position 124 of record DAOTYY010000056.1, on the reverse strand, counting down.
TCAGCGGTGGGTGAATTTCGGGAAAAGGCAAAAGGCAGGAAGTCCCCCTGCCCAATAACAGCTTAGAAAGCAGCACCGGACCCAGCCAGGAGCAGTGCAGCCCACATGCCCTGCCAGGATTTGT
>DAOTYY010000055.1:0-28584 GCA_034434695.1 Anaerolineaceae bacterium | reverse complement strand
CCATTATGATACGATACAGTGTGAGGCTATTGTTCATTTCTTCCTTCCTACGGCTGGTTATGTGTGGGAACATAAGTTTGCCATAGAAGGAAGAATGCCGATAGCCTTCTCTTATTAAGATTTGTCAGTCAATCAGTTTGCTGAGTCTGTATCCGGTTGTAGCATTGCTGGCGCACAACATGGGCGAGGTGTACCCGGTTTATGCGTTGCGACCGCTGGTTCTTTCATTGTTGTGTGGTGTACTGGTTTATTTCTTGCTGAGACGTTTTTTACCGGCTCATCGGGCAGCAATGCTTTTCTTCTGGCTAGGGTTGCTGTTTTTCTCCTATGGTCATGTTTATCAATTAGTTGAGCAGGCAAGTATTGGTGGATTGGTTATCGGTCAGCACCGTTTTGTGGATCGCCTGAATGTGCAAAGCAAGCGAAAAATAGAGGCAGCTTATCATGGAGAAGCAGATTGGGCGTTGCAGCCCGCGCAGTTGAATAGCGAAAATCACCTGCCGGATGTGTACTATATCATCCTGGATGCGTATACGCGAGATGATATGTTGCGAAAGTTTTATGGTCTGGACATATTGCCATTCATTCATCGTCTGAGCGAAATGGGTTTTTATGTGGCTCGGTGCAGTCAGAGTAATTACGCGCATACGTCGCTTTCCATTCCATCCTCGCTAAACATGAATTATCTGCAGGAAGTTGCACCGGAGTTGATGCACAACAACATGAGTTGGGTACATATGGGGGATTATGCGAAACGAAGCCTGGTATCGCAGTTGTTCAAGCAGATGGGTTATCGTATTGTTGTTTTTGATACTGGGAATGATCTGGACCGGATGGAAGGTGCGGATATTCTTGTCTCTCGCGCCACTTCTCCTTGGGTAGTACTTTTGGATTTTCGACAGGTTAGTGAGTTTGAAATTCTTTTTTTACGTACCACTGCGCTGCGGTTGTTGATTGAGTTACAGCCATACTTGTTTCCCGATTTGAAGGTTGTGCGGACGCCGGAGCAGAACCATTATCAAACTATCTTGTATGGATTGGATGAGCTAGCTCGACTCCCTAGTCTGAATGGTCCGAAGTTTGTTTACTGGCACTTGATTGCGCCTCATCCCCCGTTTGTATTTGCAGAAGATGGGAGTTACTTGTTAACCGGCGAAGCAGATCCGGGCTACACCAATGAGATAAAATTCTTGAATGTGCGTATTCTTGAATTGATGCAGACGATTATTCGAGAATCGAGCTCCCCTCCAGTGATTATTTTGCAGGCTGATCATGGATTGGATACAGAAAATCGCATGGCGATTTTCAACGCTTATTATTTGCCGGACAATCGTGATGAGTGGTTGTATCCTGAAATCACGCCTGTCAACACCTTTCGGGTAGTGTTCAATGTACTGTTCAATGCTGGGTATCCGTTACTAGATGATGTGAGTTACTTTTCAGAGCACGATACCCCCTACAATTTTACAGAGGTACGTTATCCATGCGAGGCTGGGAGGTAACAGATTGGGCGTGATTGATTTCAGGTCATTGAAGTTACGCGCCTGGCAAAGGTGGCGCAGGACACGAGAAGATGCCATTAATCGCCAGCGCATTGCCAGACTTTTCAAGGATATTGGAAATCATTCCTTGATAAAACCTGATGCCCGCCCAGTGTTATTCTTTAATGCTTCAACCCGGCTGAGCGGCTTGAGCTTGAACGCTGCTTTTTCTCTGCTTTCCAGCATGGGAGTGCGCTTGAGCGGTTTCCCTGTGATATATCTTGTTTGCGATTCGGGATTGAGACCTTGCGTATTAGGAACCAACCGACAGAACCCTAAAGTGCACCCGCCCTGTCGCGAGTGTCTTGCACAATCACGTGCGACCTTTCCGTCTGAGAATGTGCGGTGGTTTTCTTACCAGCCGGATACTGCACTGGCATATACAATTGCTGCGTTACCTGTCGCAGAACTGGAAAAAGTCGAATATCAAAGCATACCATTAGGAAGAATGGTGCTGCCATCCCTGCGTTGGATTTTGCGCAGACATCATCTAGCAGATGATCAAAATACACGGTATCTTTTCCGCCAATATATCTTATCAGCATGGAGTCTGGCGCAGCAGAGCGAAGAACTCATAAGAACTTTGCAGCCTCAGGCTGTAGTTGTGTTCAACGGTATGTTTTATCCAGAAGCAATTGTTCGACATGTTGCAGGACAAGCGGGAATCCGGGTGGTCAGCCATGAGGTGGCGCTGCGCCCCTTTACTGCTTTTTTCACGACGGGAGAAGCAACTGCCTACCCGATAGAAATTGCGCCCGATTTTGAGTTAACCCCTGAACAAAATCAGCGACTGGATGACTATTTATCTCGGCGCTTTCAGGGTGATTTCAGCATGGCGGGGATACGTTTCTGGCCAGAAATGCGCAGCTTACCGGTGCACTTTTGGGAACGGGTCAAGCCGTTCAAACAAATTGTGCCTGTTTTTACCAACGTGGTTTTTGATACCAGTCAGAGTCATGCAAATGTGGTTTTCCCTCACATGTTTGCCTGGCTGGATGTTGTGCTTGAACTGATCCGTAAACACCCGGAGACGTTTTTTGTGGTGCGTGCTCATCCAGACGAGATGCGTCCGGGCAAAGAAAGCCAGGAAAGTGTGGCGGATTGGGTCAAGGCGCGTAAGGTGTTGGAATTGCCAAACGTGATGTTTGTCAGCTCAGACGAGTACTTCAGTTCTTATGAATTGATTCGTCATTCGAAGTTTGTCATGGTCTATAATTCAACGATTGGTTTGGAAGCCTCGCTCTTGGGCGCAGCAGTTTTGTGCGGCGGCAGAGCGCGCTACACACAGATCCCGACCGTCTTTTTTCCTCCAACCGTGGCAGCTTATTGCCAGCAGGCGGAGGAATTCCTGACTGCAGAGACAATTACCGTGCCGCCTGAGTTTATGCGCAATGCTCGCAGGTTCTTGTATGTCCAGCTTTTCCACACGTCACTGCCTTTCGATGAATTTCTGGAAGAAGATGGTGTCTGGCAGGGGTATGTACGTCTGAAAGACTTTTCTTGGCAGGCTCTGATGCCAGAACGTTCATCAACCATGCAGACAATTGTGGCGGGCATTTTGGAAAACCAGCCTTTTTTGGTGAAAGAATGAAACCAACCTGTTCGATTGTCATTCGGTCCTATAACGAGGAAAAGCACATTGCCAGGCTGCTGACCGGTATTTCACAGCAGACGATCAAGGATGTGCAGACCATTCTGGTGGATTCGGGTTCAACAGACTCTACGGTAGAAATTGCCTCGCATTTTCCGGTAGAGGTGGTTTCAATTCGACCGGAAGAATTTACTTTTGGGCGCTCTTTGAATTTAGGCATTTCTCATGCCCGGGCAGATTTTGTGGTTATTGCCAGCGCACATGTATATCCGGTTTATCCAGATTGGCTGGAACACTTGCTAAAGCCTTTTGAAGACTCGCAGGTTGCACTCACCTATGGTAAACAGCGTGGTGCGGAGATGACGAAGTATTCTGAACATCAAATTTTCCGCCACTGGTTTCCAGAGCAATCACAGTTGCGTCAGCCTCATCCTTTTTGCAACAATGCCAATGCAGCTATTCGACGTTCATTATGGGAGTTGCACCCTTATAATGAAACGTTACCGGCTTTGGAAGACCTGGCATGGGCGCGTTGGGCATTTGAGCAAGGTTATAGTATTGCCTATGTAGCAGAAGCCGAAATCATTCATGTTCACAATGAGAGTTGGCAGGGAGTGTTCAATCGCTATCGGCGTGAAGGGATGGCGTTTAAGCAGATTTATCCGCATGAAACTTTTCGCATCTATGATCTGTTTCGCTTATGGATTGTCAATGTATGGCATGATTTACGGGCAGCGCAACAGGAACATGCTCGGGTAAAATGGCAAGATATTGTTCGATTTCGTTGGATGCAATTTTTGGGTACTTATCGTGGATTTCATGAGTCAGGTCCGCTGACATGGCGTTTGAAACAGGCTTTTTACTATCCGCGTTCGCTGGATATGCTTCCCCGCCAGCATTCATCCCGCAAGGTAATGCCGATCCAGTATGCCGATACTACACCTAAGCAAACAAAAGGTTAGCGAATGAACAAAAAAATAGTTGCTTTAGTTCCGATGCGTCATCACTCTCAGCGGGTGACAGGAAAAAATTATCGCCTTTTGGCGGGCAAGCCGCTTTTTCATCATATTCTACATACCTTGCAAACTGTCCCGGAAATCAGTCAAATTGTTGTGGATACAGATAGCCCGGTGATTGCGCAAGGACTATCGGAACATTTTCCCGATGTTGTATATCTGGAGCGCCCTGAGCATTTGCGCGCCGACACGATCCCAATGAATGAAATTTTGCTTTATGACACCAGCCGGGTGCCGGCTGATTTGTATTTGCAGACTCATAGTACAAACCCGTTATTGCGCGCTGAGACGGTTTCCAAAGCTATTCAGACCTTGCTGGCAAACTTCCCGGCGTACGACTCATTGTTCTCCGTAACACGAATGCGTACTCGGTTGTGGGATGCACTGGCAAGACCTATTAATCACAATCCGAATATCCTGTTACAAACACAGGATTTACCCCCCATCTATGAGGAAAATTCCTGCATTTATCTCTTCACACGTCAGACGTTGGAACAACGACGAAACCGCTTGGGGGAACGCCCCTACCTTTTCGAGGTTGATCGCGCTGAAGCTTGGGACATTGACGAAGAGTTGGATTTTCTAATTGCCGATTTGCTTCTTACTCATCGTTTAGGGCTACAGTAAAGATGTAGCATCTCGATTGATTGGAGTCTCGAACAATGCCGACCGTTTTACTTTCCGCGCCATATATGCTACCATTTGTTGACCGTTTTCGTGCGGTGTTTGAACATTTTGGGATTGAACTGATTATTCCTGAAGTTCGTGAACGTTTGTCAGAAGAAGAGTTGCTTCATCATGCGGGAACTTTTGATGGTGTGATTTGTGGTGATGACCGGTTTACTGAAACAGTCATTAAGGCTTGTCTGCCCAGATTGAAGGTTATTTCAAAATGGGGTACAGGGATTGACTCGATTGATCGCCAGGCAGCACAAAAGTTTGGGGTGCAGGTGCGTAATACTCCAAATGCGTTTACGTTGCCGGTGGCGGATACGGTGATGGGGTATATTCTAGCGTTTGCACGCCAAATACCCTGGATGGATCGGGATATGCGCTTGGGGAAATGGGAAAAGCGCCGAGGTGTTTCGCTAAGTGAATGTACACTGGGTGTAATTGGCGTTGGTAATATTGGTAAGGCAGTGTTACGGCGGGCGCGGGCATTTGGGATGAAATTATTGGGGAACGATATTGTACCGATTGCGCCTGACTTTGTCCTGGAAAATGGTGTTGAAATGGTTTCGTTGAAAGAATTGCTTGGGCAGGCTGATTTTGTCAGCTTGAACTGTGATTTGAATCCAACCAGTTTTCATTTGATCAATTCAGAAACTTTGAGCTGGATGAAACCTAATGCGGTGTTGATTAACACGGCGCGTGGTCCAATTGTAGAAGAGTCTGCATTAATTGCAGCTTTGCAGGATGGGTGGATTACTGGTGCGGCATTAGATGTCTTTGAGGTTGAGCCATTGCCTGCTTCTTCACCGCTTTTGCGCATGGAGAATGTATTACTTGCACCGCATAATTCCAATTCCAGCCCGGCGGCATGGGAGCGCGTACACTGGAATACCATACGCAATTTGTTAGAAGGTTTGGACATTCCGATGGATGATTTACAGCTCTTTATGCCCTGAAAGAAAATCCACATGTTTGCACAGCAGCAAAGGACGATATACCGATTATTTGGGATGTTGAATACCCTTGAAGGTGTTCTAGCATTCCTTGCCTTGTTTGAAGTTGCTTCAGAGCATGAAAGCGCAGTTTTGCTGGGTCTTTCACTGCCGCGCTTGATTCTGGCGGGGGGTGTTTTGCTGGCAGTTTTGTTATTTGCCTTTTGGACACTGAAAATGTTTTTAGATGTGGGATGGGTTACGCGGTTAGAGGTAACATTAAAGAGAGGGCTAGTTGCGTCGGGATGGCTTCTGCCCGCGGCTTGTGCGCTGGGGATAATGGTAATTTGGAGCGGATGGTTATTGATTGTATTTAACAGTGGACTTTCTTACCCGTTAGGTATCGGCTTGCGTTCTGTTTATGCCCGCACGAAATTCTTGTGGATATGGGGATTTTTGATTTCGTTGCAGGCGTTGCTGGCGTTGGTCGTTCTCAATTCCCGAAAGGTCTGGCAGGATGCGTGGGGAAATATCGCTGCACGCTGGCGCAGTTTCCGCACAGTGTTGTTGTTGGCTTTGCTGGCTGCCACAGAAGTTTATGCTGCTGATTTAATTTTTGGCATTGATCTCTATCGCACTTTTTATGATTACTTTTTTCCTTTGACCTTGTTGATCATTTTGCTTTCGTGGCTGCACCAATTTCACCGTGAAAAAACCTGGTATCGTTCCATTTTGATAGCACTTGTCATCTTTTTTGTCACGTTGATTTTTTACCGCGTCACAACCTTTGTTGTTGGACGTCCGAACACGCCGGGCAAGGCGTATTTTCATGAACTGGCAGAGGCTTACTTGCAGGGGCGCTTATATCTAGAAGAACCTTCTCAAACGCATGACTTAACCTTCCATAATGGGCACTGGTACGTAGCAAACCCGCCGCTGGTGGCGCTTTTGATGATCCCTTGGGTGGCGCTGCGCGGAGCTGATACACTTAATACAGTGGTTTTCTCGATTCTTTTTGGTGCACTGAATTCTGTGCTGGTTTTCATGATCTTGCAGGAAGCGAGCCAGCGGGGCTGGACAAAGCTGAACACCTCCGGCAATCTTTGGTTGACGGTGATGTTTGCCTTTGGCAGTGTACATTGGTACATTGCCATTATTGGCAAAATGTGGTTTATGAGCCAGATTGTCACTGTCACCTTTCTGGCAATCGCCGTGCTTCTGGCTATGAAAAAAGCCCCTGCCTGGTTGTGCGGAGTTTCCCTAGGATTGGCAATGGTGGCGCGGCCAAATATCCTGCTTGCTTTTCCTTTGCTTTTTGGAATCACCGCTCAGTTGATGCAGGATGAGTGGGAAAAGCTGGATTATAAAAAATTGACAAGCTGGACAGTCCGAGCAGTTATCCCGCTTTTTCTGGTTGTGCTTGGTTTAATGTGGTACAACTATGCCCGTTTTGGAGATCCGTTTGATTATGGTTATTTGAACGAGAACGTTGCTGATTTTATGGCGGGCGATTTAAAAAATTATGGCACATTTCATCCCCATTTCATTTCGCGTAATTTAAGGGTAATGCTGTTTGGCTTACCAGTGTGGAAGCCGGAATGTGGAAAATGGGCTCCGCAGGTGTCGGGAATGAGCATTTTCCTGACTACTCCGGCGCTGCTCTATCTGGTGCGTAGTTTTAGGAGAACACCGCTGGTTATTGGTGCTTGGAGCGCAGTTTTGTTTTTGGTTGGGCTTCTGGCAAATTACTATAATACTGGAGCATGGCAGTATGGGTATAAGTATTTGTTGGATTTCATTGTGCCGATCATGATATTGATGGGCATTGCCGCTGGTCAACGGGTGAGTTGGTTGATGCGCGTGTTGATTCTGATTGGAGTTGGGATGAGCGTGATCGGAATTTCCTGGTGGTTTGGCTTTTGGTGTAATGGTACGTTATGAACAAGCAGCCGGGCTTAAATAAAAACAGTGAAAACTGGCTGGCAGTTGTTGTGCTCACTCTTGTGGCGGTGCTTACGTATCTGCCGCTTGCGCCCCAGCTTGGATATTACTATGATGATTGGTTTCCACTGGTTTCCCAAGTTAGCGGTGTAAGTCTGTTCGACATGCATTCGGTAGATCGTCCGCTGATGGGCATGGTGTACACGCTTACTTATTCTCTTTTGGGCGATTGTCCTTTCGGCTGGCATATCTTCGGTTTTGTTTTGCGTCTGGCTGGGGCGCTGGTTTTGCTATGGTTGCTGCGTTTGATCTATCCTGATAACCGAGCAGCCACGCTCTTAACTGCCTTGTTTTTTCTAGTATACCCGGGTTTTCTTATGCAGACCAATGCAAACAATTATTCTAACCATCTGTTGAGTCTGTTTTTGGGTATCCTGTCCTTGGCGCTAACCGTTTATTCTTTTCGCTTTCAGCGTTACATGACGCGCAAGCTTGCGATACTGGTTTCTGCAGGGTTGATCTTGATGTACCCAAATATCTACGAAGCCATGATTGGCATGGAGGCACTCAGGTTCATTTTGCTCTGGCGATTGAATAGCTCGGAGCAATGCTTTTCATTATTCTTACGTGTCAGACGATTGCTGGTTGGGTGGTTGCCTTATCTATTGACCTTGTTAGCTTTCTTCGTTTATCGTTTTTTGGTCTTTAAGAGCGCTAGAGTGGGAACAGATATCGCTGCTCTGTGGACAATGTACCGTTCTCAACCGCTTACGATGGTGTCTCAGATTTTCTTTGAGTGGGGAAGAGATATCCTGGAAACGTCATTGCTGGCTTGGAGTATTCCGGCGGGTAGGCTAATTGCTTCCGCTCGTTATCTTGATTTGACCCTGGCAGGAATATGTGCGATTTTGGCGATTGCCCTGGTTTGGGGCTATTGGCGAATAGCTTTGCGCATTGGGCCTGAGGCAGAAAGCCCTTTAAGCCGCGAGCTTTTCTGGATGGGTTTGCTGACCGTAATGCTGTCCTTGCTTCCAGTGATCCTTTCCGGTCGGGATGTGCGCTTTACCCATAACCTGAACCGATATACGCTTCAATCTGCAGCGGGCGCTGCCATGCTCCTTGTGGCGCTCATTTTCTATCTACCAAGGTTTGAAGCCCGTTTTGCTGTGAGCGGGTTACTAATTGGCTTGGCAGTGGTCACGCATTTTCTAAATGCTGCCTATTACAGGGATTTTTGGATGCTTCAAAAGCAGTTGTGGTGGCAGCTCTCCTGGCGCGCACCGGATTTGAAAGATGGTACAGTGGTTATGGCATTATTGCCTGATAAGTACCGTCTGGCGGAGGGGTATGAAATCTGGGCGCCGCTGAATTTGATTTACCGTCCGGGAAGGACTGATCTTTCGCTGTTGGGTGAGACCCTGAATCAACAGACCTTGCTCAAACTTTTGCGTCAAGAGACGATGGGACGCACCAATCGCAAGATCACATATAAGATAGACTTCAAAAATACTTTGTTGATTTCCATGCCTACCGTAAACTCATGTTTACATGTGATTGACGGGCAGAAACCAGAGCTATCTCAAAACGAGGATGCACTTGTTCGATTGGCAGCGCCATTTTCCAGTCAAAAATGGATTGTGTCTGAGGGACAGTTGAAAATGCTTCCAGACGATATTTTTGGCGCCGAACCTGAACATGGCTGGTGTTATTACTATCAGAGAGCAAGTCTGGCGCGTCAGCGAGGGGATTGGGATGAAGTGTTACGCATGGGTGATGAGGTGATGGCAAAGGGGCTGTTCCCATCTGAAGTATCAGAATGGTTGCCATTTTATGAGGCATATGCACATCGGCGGTTTGAAGAAATCAACCGGATTGGCAGTTTTTTGCGCGCGGATGATGAGTTTCTACGTTCATATTGTGCTTCGTATGGTAAGATAGACGCACACGGTGATCCCGACGAAACATTAGATGAGTTTATTGTCAAGAATCTCTGTGCAAATCCAGAAGACTATCAGGAGAAATAAATGGAACGAAAGCGCGTTGTGCTGATCACTGGCGCTGCTGGTGGGATCGGGCGGGCTACGGTTAATCTGTTCGCAGAACAGGGCTGGTGTGTTATTGGCGTTGATCGCAACGCGTTCGATGAAGCGTTTCCAGTGGATGGACTTTTTGTTCAGTCCGATATCGCACAGGGCGAACAGATGCAGTCTATCTTTGAGCAGGTGCGGGATTTTACTGCTGTACTGGATGCGGTCATCCATAATGCAGCACTGCAAATTGCCAAACCGTTTTTAGATACCACTATTGAAGAGTGGGATGAGGTCATGGCATCGAATTTGCGCTCTGTATTTCTGGGGACAAAACTCGCTTATCCGCTTTTGAAGGCTGCCGGCGGTGGTGCGATTGTCAATGTGTCCTCGGTTCATGCGGTGGCAACTTCTGCGAACATAGCTGCCTATGCAGCGAGTAAAGGCGGGTTGCTGGCGCTGACGCGTGCTATGGCAATTGAATTCGCCCCTGATAACATTCGTGTCAATGCCATCCTGCCTGGTGCAGTAGATACTCCTATGTTACGCGCTGGCTTGCAGCGAGGACACGTTTCAGGTGGAACAATGGCGGAACGGCTGGAAAACCTGGCGCGCAAGACGGTAAATGGACGTGTGGGACAACCGATTGAAATCGCCCGCGCCATTTACTTTTTGGCGGATGATGAACAATCCTCTTTTATGACTGGACAGGCGCTCATTGTGGATGGCGGTGCGACAGCGAGGTTGAGCACAGAATGAGCGAGATTAGAAAGCGTGTGAAAAAATTACTGCCGGTGTCAATATGGAATGCAGCGCGAGAGGGCTGGGATTCATTGCATCGCTTGAGTGAGTGGCGTGAGGCAACGTTTCATCCCTGGCGACGGGACTCCGTCCATCGGTTAGCGGCATTGAAAGATAGTCGAAAAGGTGAGCGTTGTTTCATCATTGGAAATGGTCCAAGCTTAAAGTACACCGACTTAAGCAAATTGCGCAATGAATACACCATTGGGATGAATCGCATTTTTTTGCTCTTCCCGGAGATTGGCTTTTCTACCAGTTACTTTGTCTCTATTAATGACTTGGTTATTGAGCAGTCGGCTAACGATATTCAAAATCTCTCAATGCCAGTTTTTGTTTCCTGGCGCGCCAGGCGTTGGTTAAAGCCCAAAGAAAACCTTTATTTTCTATACACAACCTATACCGGGCCAGGCTTTGGTAAGGATGCCCGCAAGCGGTTATGGGAAGGTGCAACAGTTACCTATGTGGCATTGCAGCTTGCCTTTTATCTCGGTTTTCAGCAGGTCATTTTGATAGGTGTAGATCATAACTTTGTTACACAGGGAAAACCAAACACAACGGTTGTTTCCGAAGGGGATGACCCCAATCACTTTTCACCTGCTTACTTTGGTAAGGGTTTTCGCTGGCAATTGCCTGATTTGGAAACCTCTGAACGCGCCTATCGTATGGCGAAAACTGCTTATGAGTCTGCCGGGCGTCAGGTATTGGATGCGACAGTGGGAGGTAAATTGACCGTTTTCCCTAAAGTTGACTACGAAAGTCTGTTTTGAGTTGTTCCATGTCTGATTTGCCGCGTGTCACAATTATTACACCATCGTTCAATCAAGGTATCTACCTGGAAAAGACGATTTGCTCTGTTCTGGAACAGGATTACCCGAATCTGGAGTATATAATTGTGGATGGTGGATCAACCGATAACAGTTTGGAGATAATCCGGCGGTATGAGCAGCGTCTTGCCTGGTGGGTTTCAGAAAAAGACCGGGGGCAGTCTGATGCAATCAACAAAGGACTGGCGCGTGCTACTGGGGAGATCGTTGCCTGGTTAAATTCGGATGACTTTTACCTGCCTGGGGCAGTTTTCTCGGCGGTTACAGCGCTGCAAGAACACGCGGACTGGGGCATGGTTTATGGTGACATGCTGGCAGTGGATGGGGAAGGGGCATTATTAAACATCCAACGTTTTGGTGATTGGGATTTGGATGATCTGTTGTGTTTTCGTATTTTGGGACAGCCATCCGTCTTTTTACGCAAGTCTGTGCTGGATCGTGCTGGGGCTTTGGATACACGCTTTCATTATCTGCTGGATCATCATCTGTGGATACGGATGGCAATGCTGGCGCCAATAGGGCATATTCCGCAATTTCTAGCAGCGGCGCGTTTTCATGCAACAGCCAAGAATGTGGCAAAGGCTTCTGCCTTTGGGGAAGACGCGTATGACATTGTGCGCTGGATGCAAACACAACCCAACTTAATCAACCGCTTTCAGCGTCTGAAGAGGAAAATTTGGGCAGGCGCACATTGGATCAATGCTCGCTATCTTTCAGAGGGTGGAATGCCGGGGGTATCTCTCCAGGCTTTTTGGCGTAGTTTCTGGTGTGATCCGCGAGTGGTTCTGAGAGACTGGCGAGGATTATTGTTCACGATACTTTTGTTATTTGGCGGACAGGAGGTGCGTTCTCTTTATTTCAAATATCGTCAAAGGCGGCAGCTTCGTCAACTTGACCCTGCAATTGTGACTTTACTATATCAGGGAAAGCAATGAACGCCGGTAAATCGCGGTTTGAAACTTTACGTTGTGATTTGCAGAAGCTGGTGGAGTATTTCTTGCTGCCGCTCATCTACCCGAATCATTTTTTTCTACTGGCAGGTTTGATATTAAGAAAACGCGCATTGGTACGTGAGTTGGCACATCTTACCTCTTACAGGTTATGGTTTGCCCACAACAAGATTGGAACGGTAATTGACGTAGGTAGTTATATTGGAGCATTTGCGTTTGCTATGCAGATCATGCAATCTGGGGTGCGGTTATATGCGTTTGAGCCGTTAGAGGAAAACTTGAAGCAGCTTGAGCTGAACTTGAGGCGTTTTCCCAATTGCCGGATTTTTCCGGTTGCGCTAGGTCATTATTCTGGAGAGGCTGAATTCTGGCGTAGTGAATTCCCTGCTTCTTCTTCGGTCTTGCCAATGGGCGAACTGCACAAAACTGTTTTTCCCCACACTGCCAGTCAGGTCAAAGAAGTTGTTCGTATGGCAAAACTGGACGAATATCTCACTCAAATAGTATTTGAAGGACGCGTGCTTCTCAAGCTTGATGTGCAAGGTTTTGAAAGGCAGGTGCTTGAAGGGGCTGTGGAAACGCTTAAGCGGGTGGATTATGTTCTGGCTGAGGTTTCCTACCAGCCTTTGTATCAGGGGCAGGCGCTTTTTGAAGACATCTATGAGTTTTTGCGTGTGCATGGTTTTGAGTATGCGGGAAACTTTGGTTCTTTGACCTCGCCATTGGATGGAACTATCTTACAGTCAGACGCGCTCTTTGTGCGTGGAGGAAAACTTTTTGAAAGCAGTTAACAGGTTCTTGAAACTATACTGCCGTCTCGAAGCGCATTTACCCGTGTTATGGTGGGGTAGATTACGCCTCTGGCAGGCTGTTTTACTGGCGCTGATATTTCTGCTTGGGTTTAGCATCCGTATTTACGATTTGAAAGACCCGCCGTTGGATTTTCATGCCAGCCGTCAATTACGCTCGGCAATTATTGCGCGTGGAATTTACTATCAACTAAATGACCAGGCTGATCCAGCCATTCGTCAGACTGCTCAGGAGCTAGCAAGACTGGAAGTATATGAACCGCCAATTTTGGAAGCTATTGTCGGTTTTACCGATTATCTGCTGGGTGGGGAATATTTCTGGTTGGGGCGGGTTTACAATGCTTTGTTCTGGTGTCTTGGCGGCTTGGCAATCTTTTTGTTGGGCAGTAATTATGTTGGTTTTCCGGCGCTACTGGTGGGGTTGTCTTTTTACTTCTTTCTACCCTTCAGTGTGATTGCCAGTCGTTCCTTTCAACCGGATCCCTGGATGGTGATGTGGATTTTATGGTCTGCGCTGGCGGTTTATTGCTGGTCGGTTACTCTGCGTTGGAGGTGGGCAATCCTAGCTGGAATTTTTGGCGGGGTTGCAGTGTTGGTAAAGGCAACGGCAGGTTTTTTTGTGGCGGCAATGTTTGTCGGCATGGTGATAACCACGCTTCGTTTCCGCGGTCTTTTCCGTACTTTTATGCCCTGGGTGATGGCTGTGTTGGTAGTTTTCCCCTCAGGGGTGTACTATTTGCCTCACACACAGCGTTCTGCGGACTTTTTTTCATTTTGGGTGGTATCTCTATCGGGGTTGGTACTTAGCTCGAATTTTTATGCTGACTGGCTGGCGATGCTTAAGGGGTTGATGGGTTTGACTACTGTGTTGGCTGCGCTGGCAGGGGTGTTGTTGACGGAAGCACGTGCTCGCTGGTTACTGATTGGTGGTTGGATGGGGTACTTGCTACACGGGTTGGTGTTGCCATATCAATACGTCACACATGAGTATTATCATTTGCCGCTGGTATCGCTGGTGGCATTATCTCTACTGGCGGTTCTAGAGACTATTTTTTCGGCATTGTCCACACAGGGCTGGTTATGGCGGCTGGCAGCAGCGCTGATGTTTGGTTTTGCCAGTTTTTATGGCTTATACGTATCGCGCTCTATTCTATATGCGTCAAATTTTGCTCTTGAACCGGTTAGCTGGCGGCGGGTGGGCGAAGCGATCCCTGAAGGTGCATCCTTTGTTGCATTGACGGCTGATTATGGCTTGCGACTGAATTATTATGGCTGGCGCTCGACATCGGCTTTCTGGCCCTCCAGTGCAGATTTAAGGCTGTTTTCTCTCAGCGGTAATCATTCCATCAGCTATGAGCAGTATTTTGAAGAAATCACCGCGGGAAAACAATTCTTTCTGGTGACAGCTTTTTCTGAACTGGAAGCACAGCCGCAATTGAAACAGCTTTTAGACCGTTATCCCATCTATGCGGAGGGAAGCGGCTTCCTGATATATGACTTAACACGGACGAAGCCCTGACATGGAATCCGGTTCATTCTTTGCAACAAAGAAATGTCAGTTGGTTTTGACGCTGGTTTTGTTGTTCGTAATTGGTTTGGCAGTGCGTTTGTATGATTTGACGGACTTGCCGCTTGATTTTCATCCTACCCGCCAGTTGCACTCGGCGCTGATGGCGCGTGGAATGTATTATCAAAATGCGCCGAATATTCCGGACTGGCAGCGGGAAATGGCGGTGAAACAATGGAAATTGGAAGCAGTCATTGAACCCCCCTTTATGGAATGGCTGACGGCGCAAACTTATCGCCTGATTGGTAAAGCCGAGTTGTGGGTGGCGCGGTTGTACTCGATCCTGTTCTGGATGGTTGGGGGTATTGGGTTGTTTTTAGTTGCCCGACGAATGACAGGTGCAGACGGCGCGGTGATTGGGCTGGCGTATTTTCTTATCTTGCCCTTTTCAGTCATTGCCAGCCGCTCATTCCAGCCTGATCCTTTGATGACTGCATTGATGATTTTTTCATTCTGGGCAGTCTTACGTTGGCGGGATAAACCGGGCTGGGGACGGGCGTTGCTGGCAGGTGGGTTGAGCGCGCTGGCGATTTTGTGTAAGGCAGTGGCTGCCTTTTTTGGTGGCGGTGTCTGGTTGGGTCTAATGTTGCTGGATATGGGATTGCGCAATGCCTTACGCAATCGTCAGTTCTGGCTGATATTGGTGCTTGCAACGTTTCCTTATGGGATGTATCATGTCTACGGTGTCTATATTTCGGGATTTTTGTCGCCTCAATTGAGTGGTCGGTTTTTCCCGCGTTTGTGGTTTTCACCGGCTTTCTACTTGGGGTGGAGTGCAAAGATTGAAAGCACTGTTGGACTTGTTTGGGTGTTGTTGGCAATTTTGGGTTCATTTGTCATTTGTGGGCGTTCCCCGCGCGCATTGATATTCGGGGGTTGGTTTGGGTATGCAGTCTATAGTCTGGTGCTTCCGCATCATGCAATGACACATGATTATTATCAACTTCCTTTGGTGGTGCTGGTTGCCTTGGGGGTGTCGGGGGCTTTTTCGGCAATAGTGTCTCAATTGAAGGGACCGCGCCTGTTAACGCTTTTTGTTGTATATTCTGTGTTGTCTGTTGGTATGTTATGGAAGGGTTATCAGGCTTATTCCACGCTGAAAAAGGTTGACTATCGGGGTGAAGCTGCTTTCTGGCAAATGCTAGGGGATAAGGTCGGACATGATACACGAGTTATGGCATTGACGCCGGATTATGGCACACGGCTTGCTTATTGGGGATGGGTTATTCCAAATAACTGGCCCACTTTTGCTGACCTTAAATATCAAGGGCAGGAACAAGTCAATGATTTTGCTGGCTTTCTAAACAGTCAGACAGAGGGCAGGGATTATTTTTTGGTAACCATGTTGGATGAACTTGAGCGTCAACCGCAGCTCAAAGAGTTACTCACCTTGTGGTATCCTATAGTTGATCAAGGTTCAGGGTATATCATTTTTGACACAAAAAATCCACTACCTTCAGCAAAAGAAAATTAAGAGAATGCTGGTATCTGTTGTGACACCTTCTTATAATCAAGCTCGTTTTCTTGAGGAGACCATCCGTTCAGTATTGGTACAGGATTATCCCGATATTGAATATATTATTATTGATGGCGGATCGACGGATGGCAGTGTGGAAATTATCCGACGTTATCAGGATCGTCTGGCGGCTTGGGTATCTGAACCTGACCGCGGCCAGACAGACGCTATTAACAAAGGCTTTGCTCTGGCGCATGGCGAGATTCTGGCATGGTTAAATTCCGATGATACGTATGAACCCGGTGCGGTAGCAGAAGCGGTAGCTTTTTTGAAATCGCACCCTGAGGTGGGGCTGGTTTATGGTGATGCCAATTTTATCAATGAAAATGGACAAGTCATTGGACGCTTTCCGGCAGCACAGACCAGCTATACAAAATTGCGCCGTGGGTATGTGCATATTCCCCAGCAGTCAGCATTTTTCAGAGCAGCGCTATGGCGGGAAGTTGGACCGCTGGATGTATCCTTTTATTTTGCAATGGATTATGATCTCTGGGTGCGATTAGCCGCAAAAGCTCCATTAGTGTATGTGCCGCGCCTTTGGGCGAACTTCCGGCTACATGGCAATGCTAAAACCATCCTTTCAGATGACCGCTGTTGGCCCGAGATGATCCGTGTGCACCGACGGGATGGCGGCTCGTATTTTTCTGTTATTTATTTAAAATATTTACTTCGAAAGGTGGTCGCTCCGCTGATTCATTTGCGCCGCCGCAGGATGATTGAGCTTAACCCTAAATGAATCAACTACGTGTAATCTAGAGTTGGCTGTTTATCAGACCATTCACTAAAATAGCTTGTGGTACAAAAAGTCACATTTCTATTTCTCAGGAGGTCGCTATGTCTATTCCTTTTCCTTCGGATGCCTGGATCAAAGCCATGATGGAAGACCTGAACAACAGTCAGGCATATTTGGATGCAGCCAAAAATTGGGAGGGTGATTTTTATTTTATTATTGAGCCAGGTGGCTCCTTAGATCATACGGTTATTCTGTATATGGACTTATGGCATGGTAAGTGCCGTGAGGCGCTGGAGATAACCGATCCGAATTCGAAGTCACCGGCTTTTCGTCTTTCAGGACCGGTGACAACTTGGAAAAAGGTTATGACCAAAAAACTTGATCCCATGCAGGCAATGATTACAGGACAACTTAAGTTACAGGGAAATATGGCGATGGTGATGAAGAATGTGCGGGCTGCAAAAGAGCTGGTGGAAAGCTGCACTCGAATCCCTACAGAGTTCCCTGTTTGATTTTTGGATGCTCAGGCATACAGAAACCCTTGAGGGTATGTATGCCTTTTGCAAAAATAAGTTTTATGGAGGTTCATTCAATGTGGTTTTTCTCCAGTCCTCACATCGTGTTTGGCGAGGGGGCACTCAGCTATCTTGAAAATTTACAGGGCAAACTGGCTTGTATTGTCAGTGATAGCAATGTAATGCGTGCGGGTCTTGTTGAACGAGTTCGCTCTTCTCTTCCTGCTCATATTGCTGTTCAAGTATTTACAGAGGTTGAACCAGACCCTTCGTTGGAGGTTGTGCGGCAGGGAGCAGCATTTCTTAATCAATTACAGCCAGATTGGATTATTGCCGTCGGAGGCGGTTCGGTTTTAGACGCGGCAAAGGGAATGTGGATTTTATATGAACGTCCTGATGTTGACCCCTCAGCGATTAATCCGATTGAAACTTATGGATTACGCCGTAAGGCTCATTTCATTGCAATACCGACTACTGCGGGTACTGGCTCCGAAATGACATGGGCGATTGTGTTACGTGATGCAGCCGAACGCCGAAAGTTGGGTTTAGGTAATCGTGAAGCTGTGCCAGATTGGGCGATCCTTGATCCAGGGATGATCTTGGAACTTCCCCCGCGCCTGACTGTGGATACCGGGTTAGATGCTTTGACGCATGCAATTGAGGGTTTTACAAGCACATTTCATAATGATTTCACTGACGGCTTATGCCTTCATGCCGTGCGGTTAATTTTTCAGTACTTACCCCGTTGTTATCGAGATGGTTCAGATTTTGAAGCGCGTCAACATATGCAAAACGCTGCCGCAATTGCGGGTCTGGGTTTTGGCAATTCAATGGCTGCACTGGCGCATGGGCTGGGTCATTCGCTGGGTGCTGTATTTCATGTGCCTCATGGGCGGGCTGTAGCATTATTCTTGCCCTACACAATTGAGTATTGTGCTGGCAGCGATCCCCAAACGTTAAGGTACGTTGAACTGGCGCATATGTTAGGATTGGCGGGTGAAACTCAAAACGCAGCAGCGCGTTCCTTGGTCAATGCAATTCGCGAGCTGGAAAAGTCGTTAGGACAGCCTTTGAACCTTCAAGAATTGGGAATTTCGCGAGAATCCTTGGAACAGGAAATGAATTTGCTGGTTGCTAATGCGTTGAACGATACACAAACGATCATGAGTGTGCGTGTGCCAGATGAAGGTGACTTGCAAAGATTATTCTGGGCGGCATTTGAAGGCAAGCTGGTTGATTTCTGATTGGTGAGGCAACAATGTTCGGTAGACTTTTGAAAATTGACTTAACGAGCGGCAGAATTTCAAAAGAAACTATCCCACAAGAATATTGTTACGGTTTTATTGGTGGTAGCGGTTTGGCGGCTCGCTTGTTTTGGGATTTGTTTGATCCTGCGTGGTCTCCTCTCGACCCGCATAGTCCCCTTCTATGGGTCACAGGACCCCTGACCGGCAGTGCGGGACCAACCAGCGGGCGCTTTACCATCTGTGCTCGTTCGCCTCAGACAAGCTTTTGGGGAGAGTCCAATATTGGCGGATTTGTTGGGCCTGAATTACGCTTTGCTGGCTATGATGTTATGGTGATCACTGGACGAGCTATGAAACCGGTTTATCTCTGGATCAACAACGATCAGGTGGAGATTCGTCCCGCAGACCACTTGTGGGGTGTGGCAGATACCTACCAGACGCAAAGCTCTATTCGGGAAGAAACTGACCTGCGTGCAAAGGTGGCTTGTATTGGCAAGGCAGGGGAGAATCAGGTGCCGTATGCACTTATTTTATCTGATCATGGCAGAGTGGCAGGACGCACGGGGATGGGCGCGGTGATGGGTTCTAAGAACCTGAAAGCAGTGGCTGTTCGCGGTACTGGCAAACTCCCGTTGAATGCTCCAGAAATTTATCAACGTCTGCGGGTGGAATCCAACAAACGTTTGCTTGAACAAAATATGACTGCAGTCTTGCATCAGACAGGCACCTCGGGTTCGGCTGACTATTTTCAGTATATCGGGGACATGCCCCAGAAATACTGGACTCAGGCGACCTTTGAGGGTGCAGACAAGATCAGCGGTGTCGTGATGGCAGAGACTATTTTGACCGGCACAAGTGCCTGCCAAGGTTGTGTGATACGGTGTGGACGTGAGGTAAGCATTCCCGAAGGACCGTATGCAACAAATGGAACAATGAAGGGACCGGAATATGAGACAATCTGTTCTTTTGGCTCTCAACTTCTTGTGGATGATTTGGCAGTTATTACCGCTTTGGGACATCTATGCGATCGCCTTGGGTTAGATAGTATCAGTGCGGGGAACACAATAGCCCTTGCGTATTTGTTATATGAACGTGGTTTGGTAAATGAACGAGATACTGACGGATTGGCATTGCGTTGGGGAGATGCCTCCCCTTGTTTTGAACTGCTGGAACGCGCCGCCAATTGTGAAGGTTTTGGCGCGTTGCTGGCGCAAGGCAGCCGGGCATTGGCTTCGCAGTATGGTGTAGAAGAACTTGCAGTTCAAGTGAACAATTTGGATGTACCCATGCATGATCCACGCGCTTTTAGCGGTATGGCAATCTCTTATGTGACCTCTCCACGAGGCGCCTGTCATAATCAGAGTGATTTCTTTATGGTTGAGGTTGGAGGTTCACTGGAAGAAATTGGTATTCCGATGACGGATCGCTTTGCAAATAAGGGTAAGGCATCCTTTGTCGCCCGTCACCAACACTGGCGCACTGTTTGCAACAGTTTGGTCACTTGCTTCTTTTCGGTAGTAGCCCCATCCGAATTAGTTGAGTTACTTGATGCCGCAGTTGGGTATGGTTTGAACCTAGACCAATTACTTCGGGCAGGCGAGCGCGCTTGGAATCTCAAACGGATGATCAATTTTCGTTTGGGCTGGACACGTGCTAGCGAGAAACTGCCTTATTTATTGACTCAACCCTTGCCGGGTGGCGGCCAAGAAGGTTATGTACCGGATATGGAAACATTGTTACACGAATATTATGCCGCTAGTGGATGGGATGAAAGAACAGGCGCCCCAACGGAGGCAAAACTAAAGGAGTTAGGATTGGAGTTCACACAAGCGAAATGACATATTTTTTGCCGTGTTGCCGGCTGGTACACGTTTATACACCAGCCGGCAGGGCTTCTGAGGGGGGTAGATGAAAAAGTGGAGTAAAATAAAGGGACATCACCGCTGGAGGAACGCTTGAGGCGCTTTTTTCGAGCTTATAGCTTTTTGATCATCTTATCAGGTACCGTCATTATTTTGGATCAAATTACCAAGTATTGGGTACGTGCGAATATTCCTTTGGAAGGCATCTGGTCACCTTGGCCTTGGTTAACGCCTTATGCGAGGCTGGTTCACTGGTATAACACTGGAGTTGTTTTTGGGTTATTTCAGGGAAAAGGGGATATTTTTGCAGTTCTGGCGGTTATTGTTTCAGCAGCGATCATTTATTATTTTCCGCAGATTTCTTCCAGAGATTGGGCATTGCGCATTGCATTGGGATTGCAGCTCGGCGGTGCCATTGGTAATTTGATTGATCGAATCATGCTGGGGCATGTAACTGATTTTATCTCTATCTGGACGTTTGCGGTTTTTAACGTTGCAGACGCCAGTATCACCATAGGCGTTATTGTTCTGATTGCGGGAATCATTGTGGAAGAACGACGCCGCCAAAAACTAATGAAAAGTCATATTGAGATTTCCTCAAGCGCCGGGTCGGGAGAAGAGCTGGCGCAATGAGTGATCGCGTGTTTCAGTTTACTTATCATGGTGAAGAGAAACAGCGACTGGATAAGTTTTTGGTGATGTGTTTACCAGACCTTTCCAGGTCAAGAGTGCAGGGGCTGATCAAAGATGGTTTTGTTTCTGTTCAGGGACGAGTTGCCGAAAAAGGGGGACTGTTACTGGAGCGTGGACATAAGGTAACTGTACGGATTCCACCTGTTGAACCTGTGGAGCTATTGCCAGAGGAAATTCCACTTGACATTATCTTTGAAAATGAGGATGTTCTGGTTATTAACAAACCAGCGGGAATGGTCGTACATCCTGCTGTGGGACATACCAGCGGAACGCTGGTTCATGCGACGCTTGCCCGTTTACCACTTAACACTAATAGTGGAATTAGTGGTGAGCTTCGTCCCGGCGTAGTGCATCGTCTGGATAAAGACACTTCTGGGTTGATTATTCTGGCAAAAAACGACCGTGCTCATCAATGGCTGCAAAACCAGTTCAAGCAGCGACGGGTCAACAAAATCTATCTGGCACTGGTGGACGGCAAGCCGCCGACCCCCATGGGGCGGGTCGAGGCACCGATTGCTCGTGACCCGGCGCACCGCAAACGCATGGCAGTTGTCCCCTTTGGCAAAGGGCGTGAGGCTGTCACTGAATATTTCACCAAAGAAAATTTCTTACATCACACACTGTTGAAGGTACATCCCATTACCGGGCGTACCCATCAAATACGGGTTCACTTGTCATTTCTGGGTTGCCCAATTGTTGGAGACACAGTATATGGACATCGGAGACCTACCATTATGATTGGGCGTCATTTTTTACATGCTGCTTTTCTTACTGTTCGCCTGCCGGGGGAGCGAGAAGAATCAACTTTTGAGGCTCCAATGCCAGAGGAGTTGACCATTGTTTTGAAAGAGTTGCGCGTACAGTCAGGGAATAGATCTTCTAATAAAGTTTAGTCTTTGAAGGGAATTCGCAATGGAAGAAATAGATTTACGCTCAGATACTGTTACACACCCCACTCCAGAAATGCGGGAAGCGATGGCACGTGCAGAGGTGGGGGATGATGTGTTGAGAGAGGATCCGACAATTAACCGCTTGCAAGAAATGGCGGCAGCGATGATGGGCAAGGAAGCAGGTCTTTTTGTGCCGTCAGGAACGATGGGTAATCTGCTGGCGGTTTTGACGCATTGTAGCAGGGGGGATGAGGTTATCATGGGTGATTTAGCACATACGTTTTTGTATGAAGCTGGTGGGGTAGCGGCTTTGGGGGGAGTGATGCCTCATACAATCCCCAACCAACCCGATGGAAGTCTGAAACTAGAACACATTCGGGCAGCAATTCGTCCAGATGATGTTCACCATCCAGTATCCCGTTTGGTAATTTTAGAAAACACGCACAATCGTTGTGGAGGCGTTCCACTGACTGTTGAGTATACCCGTCAGGCAGGTGACCTGGCGCATTCACATGGTTTGCAGCTTCACCTGGACGGCGCTCGTATTTTTAACGCCGCAGTTGCACTGGATGTTAAGGCAGCCGAACTGGCAGCACCCGCCGATTCGGTTACATTTTGTTTGAGCAAAGGTTTGTGTGCACCGGTGGGTTCGGTGTTGTGCGGAACGGTCGAGTTTGTCGAAAGAGCGCGGCGCATTCGCAAACAACTGGGGGGTGGAATGCGGCAGGCGGGTGTGTTGGCAGCAGCAGGGATCGTGGCACTTGAGAAAATGGTTGACCGCCTTGCCGAAGATCACCGGCGGGCTCAAATGCTGGCTGAAGGGTTGGCAAATATCTCGGGTTTGAGACTGGATCATCCAATTCCAGCCACCAATATGGTGTTTGTCAGTCTTGTAGATAGTGTTCCTTATTCTGCGGCGCAGATAGCTGAGCGCTTGCGGAACGATGGTGTTAAAGTTGGCGTTGTGGGTGAACGGCGCTTCCGGCTGGTAACCCATTACTGGATTGATGATCAAAAAGTGGAAAGAGCTATCAGAGCTTTTAGGGGGGTGCTATAGGCGTGGTTTGAAAGTAAATGATCGGCTTCCCAAATGTGTGAAAAAAACTTGTTTTTCGTATAGATAAGCGTCAAGTGTAATTTTTCAACACCCTCTTATATTACGAATGGATGCAGACAGATCATTGGCTGTTTAAAAACCAGTAAACTCATCTGGTAACTGCTATAACTGACTATCAATATCACCCGTTATCACTCAAATCTGGGGGCAATGTATATCTACCAAACCTGGAACAATCACTCAGCCGCCGAGAATTGTCCTATTGCTTTTCTGATATAATAAATCCCTGCAAGTTGTTGTTCAAATTGTGTTGGGCGTAAAAAATTCTTTTTTGTCCAATCCAAGAGGTATCGCTGATTTCTCTGGATGTGTTCAAAACCTGCGAAGGAGACAATATGGAAGAGTTTATCACGTTAGCCCAAATTGATGAGGCTACCGATGCTGTTAGGAGTCGGATTTCAGTTGTGCCAAAAATTGGCATCATCTTGGGGTCTGGTTTGGGCGATCTAGCAGAAGCTGTAGAAAATGCTACCATTGTTTCTACTACTAATGTCCCACACTGGCCTCAATCTACCGTTGAAGGGCATAAAGGTCGCCTAGTCATTGGCAAACTGGCTGGGCAGTCCGTGCTGGTTATGCAAGGGCGTATACATTTTTATGAAGGATATAGTATGCAACAGGTGACATTACCTGTTCGGGTGATGCAACGTTTGGGTGCGAAATATTTGATTGTAACTAATGCAGCAGGAGCGATTAACCCTGACTACTTGCCAGGCGACTTGATGCTTATTACGGATCATATAAACTTGGTTGGTATTCCAGGTTTCAACCCGTTACGTGGGCCCAATCTAGATGAGCTGGGTCCGCGCTTCCCCGATATGAGCGAACCTTATGATCGCCAGTTGTTGGACATGGCCCGAGAGATTGCGCAAGAGAATCAAATTCCAGTGCGTGAAGGTGTTTATGCTGGTTTGTCTGGACCATCCTATGAGTCACCAGCGGATTTGCGTTTTTTGCGCGTTATTGGGGCTGATGCGGTAGGAATGTCAACGGTTCCGGAAGTTATCGTTGCCAAGCATGGCGGTATGCGCGTTTTAGGGATTTCTGGCATCAGCAATAAAGCTAACCTGGATGGCAGTACCGTAACCACACACGAAGAAGTACTGGAAGCAGGTCGGATTATGGTTCCAAAATTGAAAACGATAGTTCTGGGTGTCTTGGAACGTTTATCCTGATTAGTGTTTGATCCTTCTTATGGAAGAGCTGCTCCGATTCCTGGCAACATACGAGCTATGGATTTATGTACTGTTAGGGGGATCTGGGGTGATTTGTTTACGTAAACTGATCATTGCATGGAGGGAATGGCGCTCGGCGGTATTTGGCATGGAACGTGAAAATGCCCAACGTCGCTTTAGTATGATG
The DNA here is from genome assembly GCA_034434695.1 of Anaerolineaceae bacterium. Taxonomy (GTDB): domain Bacteria; phylum Chloroflexota; class Anaerolineae; order Anaerolineales; family Anaerolineaceae; genus DYEC01. The sequence continues at coordinate 3,978 of DAOTYY010000055.1, read as the reverse complement.
CTCTCAGTAATGATTGTGCTGACATTGTTTGCGGCTTCGGAATTTGTGCTGGTTTCGTTTGTTGTTCCCTTATATCCTCAAACTTTTCTGGTTGTTACCCCGACTTTGAACATCCTCACCACACCAACGGCAACCCTTGGTAGCTTTGAGGTGTCGCCTGAGTCTGCGTTGATAGGCTCAACTCCGATGCCCTTTCCACAGGGATGTATGGCAGGGCAGATTGAGTGGACATCTCCGCAGCCAGGTGAGGAAATCAGCGGGAGTATAGAACTGCGTGGCACGATAAACTTGCCAGATCTTGCTTTTTACAAATATGAGTTCAGCCAGTTAGGGAGTGATGTCTGGACAACGTTGGCTGGTGGTAACACGAAGAAAGTGGATGAAGCATTGGGAACATGGAACACCTCGGGTCTGGCTGCGGGGGATTACCGATTGCGGTTGGTCGTTTATAATACACAGAATCAGGTGTTACCCGCCTGCGAAATTCTGGTCAGAGTGGTGGCAGCTTCCGAGTGAGTATTGAAATATGCCTGAGATTGAGATTCGACCTGCGACAATCAATGATTTGACTCTTCTTGCTGAGATGGATCATTCGTATCAAACAGATCATGTTTGGCAGATGGATCGTTATGTAGATGTTGGGCAGGTGCGAGTCAGTTTTCGCGAAATTCGTCTTCCGCGCACCGTGCTTGTAGAATATCCTCGTCCGGTTGGCTTACATGGGCAGAATTTGTTAGAAGACCGGGTGCTTGTTGCAGCTCTGGCTGATGAACCTGTCGGTTATCTTCGCTTAAGCGAAAGTGTGCTGCCTGGTGCTGTGTGGGCTTTGGATATGGCGGTTCATCCCGATTTGCGCCGCAAAGGAATAGCAACCGCCTTGCTGCTGGCAGCTCAAGAATGGGCAAGTGAGCGAGGCTCTCGAAATGTGATCTGTGAGATGCAATCAAAAAATTTTCCTGCTATTTGTCTGATGCTCAAATTGGGCTATCAGTTCTGCGGTTATAATGAATATTATTATGAGAACCAGGATATTGCGCTTTTTTTTGCTTATCCACTTCGCTGATGCCTTGATTGTTAGTAAATGATTGCGTATAGTTGGCAAACAGGGCTTTTATTATTTTTTAGAACTATCAGCCAAATATTGACAGCGGGGATAGCCATTACTGCATTTTCTTTATTGCTATATGCTCTAACTTTTAACTTGCGCGATCGTGTGGCGCGCACTTTTGCGTTGATTTTGGTCTGTGTTGTCATTGCGTTTACAGGAGAAGCGCTTGGCAGTACGTCAACTGTTTTTGAGCAGATCAATTTTTGGTTGAAGATTCAATGGGTAGGGATTGTACTGTTGCCATCCACGTATCTGCATTTTTCAGATGCGTTACTGGCAACGACTGGCAAACCAAGTCGCTGGCGGCGTATTTGGACTGTAAGAATATCTTATCTTTTGTCGCTGGTTTTTCTAGTTGCCTTGGTGCTGGATAAATTGGTTGGTCCTCTTATTGTTGATCAACCTCCTGCGCCGCATTTCCAGCCTACACTGATCACCGATATTTTCACTTTTTATTATCTGTTATCCATGTTTTTATCATGGTACAACTTTGTTCGCGCTTATCGAAGAACTATTACACCGACCAGCCGTAGACGCATGTTCTATTTATTGGTTGGATCGCTGGCGCCTTCGCTGGGTTCTTTTCCCTTTTTATTATTCAGCTCTGATTTTGCCGCACGTTTTCCTCTTCTGTTTTGGGTGATTGCTGTTTTCAGTAATCTGCTGGTTGGCGGGTTGGTGGTAGTCATGTCCTATGCTGTGGCTTTCTTTGGTGTTCCTTGGCCAGATCGGGTGGTAAAGAGCCGCCTTTTTGAATGGATTATGCGTGGACCCGTGACCGCTATTTTTACATTGGGGATTACCACTATCGTCCGGCGTGTGGGAGTTGCTTTGGGGGTTGATTACTCTACGCTGGTTCCAATCGTCATGGTAGTCACAATATTGTTAAGTGAGTATTCGATCACACTCTTTCATGCTGCTTGGGAACGCTGGTTGTTCCTTGGCAATGACCGTTCCGATATTGATTCTCTGCGTCAATTGGGAAATCGTCTGCTGACCCGTAATGATCTCAAGCAATATCTGGAGTTACTGCTGGCTGCTGTCTGTGATCGTTTGCGCACTCCCGGTGCGTATATTGCTGCATTGAATGGAGAAGGCATAGAATTAATTGTGAAAATCGGGGACAGCAATTTTAATGAAGAGAGGGCTTCAGAGCGCGTTGAACAGATGATGTTGAATGGGAAACAAGAGACAGATCTGTTCCAATGGGGGGATGATTATGTCGTTCCATTGTTTGAGGAAGATGACCAAAGTTGCCGCATGATTGGTTTATTGGGTGCCTCGGGTGTTGCTGGAAAACCATTGGATGTGGAACAACTGGACGCCTTAAGAGCATTGAGCAGTCGCGCTGCAAGGGCACTACATGACCGCTATGCTCAACAAGTGGCTTTACGATCCCTACAAATGCTTTCCCCAGAAATAGATTACATTCAAAGCGCTCGTGCTTCAGGGCGCTATAATAATAATTCTTTATTAATGGCTGAAACATCTGAATTTGAATCTGACTGGGCGCGGTGGGTAAAGGATGCATTGGTGCATTATTGGGGCGGGCCAAAATTTACGGAAAATCCGCTGATGAAACTGCAAGTAGTCAGGGATGCGTTGGATGAGCACGAAGGGAATTATGCGAATGCACTACGCGCAATTTTGCGCAAGGCGGTAAATCAGGTGCGTCCTGAAGGTGAGCGTCGTTTTACGGCTGATTGGATATTGTATAATATTTTGGAGATGAAATTTCTTGAAGGTAAGAAAGTACGCGAAGTTGCAATGCGGCTGGCAATGTCGGAAGCTGACTTGTATCGAAAACAACGCCTGGCAATTGAGGCTGTTGCAAAGGCTATTTATGATATGGAAATACAAGCTAGGTCGGAGTCAAAGAGGTCAGAAATCTTGGAATAGTTATTGAAGAAATTTCAGGGAGGGATACACATGTTGTCAAAGAGTGCTGAGGTGTCTTCTCAGAAACAAATACCCGAATTGGATGAGGGATGGTGGGCTTCTGTTCTGGCAGATGAGGAGGCTTTTCAACCTGCGTCCAAAGCAAAGGATTTGTCTCTCTTGCCTGACGCAAATGCGGAAGCAACCGAGATAAATGATTGGGATTACGTTGAAAGATTATTTGAAGGTGACGAGGTCGTAATTTTGAAAGTTTATGGATGCAACCGTGGCGGTTTACTGGTTCAGGCAAATGGTATTCAAGGGTTTGTGCCGGTCTCGCATCTGGTTGACGTGCCCGCGACAATCAGCGATGAAGAGCGTCAGACTCTTCTTAATGGTTACATTGGTCGTTCTCTGGAATTGAAGGTGATCGAGTGTGAACCGTCTGCGGATCGCGTCGTGTTATCGGAACGAGCGGCACAGGCTGGGCGGGGGAAACGGAAACAACTTTTCTGTACGTTATCTCCGGGTAAAGTTGTTGAGGGGGTCGTAACGAATGTCACCGAGTTTGGCGTATTTGTTGACCTGGGTGGGGTCGAAGGATTGATTCATGTTTCGGAGCTTTCCTGGGGACGGGTGCAGCATCCCAAGGAGATTTTGCAGTTGGGCGAGAAAGTCCGCGTAATGGTCTTACAGGTTTCTGAAGAAAATTCTCGCATTGCGCTTAGTTTGAAACGCCTGTCGCCGAATCCTTGGGAAACTCTGTGCAATATCTACCAGCCAGGGGACATTGTACCCGCTACAATAACAGCCATCATGCACTTTGGCGCTTTTGCACGCTTGAAAGAAGGTGTTGAAGGCTGATTGACTGACAAATCTTAATAAGAGAAGGCTATCGGCATTCTTCCTTCTATGGCAAACTTATGTTCCCACACATAACCAGCCGTAGGAAGGAAGAAATGAACAATAGCCTCACACTGTATCGTATCATA
>DAOTYY010000054.1:0-8619 GCA_034434695.1 Anaerolineaceae bacterium | reverse complement strand
TGCTTTGCAAAAATCATCGACATCACAGAATAAAACGAGTAAACTGTCCATTGAGGGTCTCCTGGGGTTTCAACTGTTGTTGTGGTAACAAAAGTTTACTCCCTTTTGGAGATCCTCTCCTTATCCCGAACTCACGTCATCCACCCATTCTATTGATGGATGAGCCATTTGGTGCACTGGATGAATTTACACGCGACCGTTTAAATCTGCTTCTCTTGCAGGTTTGGGAAAAAATCCGGGCAACAATCATCTTCGTTACGCATAGCATCACGGAAGCGCTTTTCCTCTCTGACCGGGTTGTGATGCTCTCCTCGCGTCCTGGTCGGGTGATGTCCATTGTGGACGTACCCTTTGAGCGTCCGAGAACTTTTGATGTTCGTTTTACTCAAGAGTTCACTGAAATGACAGCTGAACTGCGTCATATGTTGCAACTCAGGGAGGTGGTGAATGACGGTCAACTCTAATGTAAAGAGGAAACACCCGGTTATTCATGCACTCTCGGAATGGTTTCCAGCCATCCTACTATTTTTAGGGACGATTGTTTTGTGGCAGATTCTGGTCACCGTGCTGAAAGTACCGCGCTACATTTTACCATCCCCTCTTAACATTCTTGAGATCATTGTCAGACGCGGTTTTGATCTGATCACCCAAGTGGGTTGGACCATGTTAGAGTCAATTATGGGTTTTGCTCTTGGCGCAGGGGTAGCTTTTATTGCAGCGAGTGTTTTTGTTCATGTGCGTCTGATTGAGCGCAGTATGCTTCCCTGGGCGATTGTGCTGGAAACGGTACCTATTATTGCGATTGCTCCCTTGCTGACCATCTGGCTTGGGTTTGGTTTGGCTCCAAAAGTGGTAATTGCTGCCATCGTTTGCTTTTTCCCCGTGCTGGTCAATACAACACGCGGCTTGCGTTCAGTCACTCCGCAGGCGCTGGAATTGATGCGACTTCTTTCAGCCTCACGCTGGCAGGTTTATTTTCGTATGCGTTTACCTTCCGCTACCCCCTTTATTTTTTCTGCCCTGAAAGTAGCCAGCAGTTTGAGTGTGATTGGCGCGATTGTGGCTGAATTTACTGGGGCAGATCGCGGTATTGGATATGTGGTTGTTTCTGCCAGCTACCGCCTGGACACGGCATTACTTTTTGCGGGTATCACCTTTTCCTCACTTGCAGGTGTGATCTTTTATCAGGTAATTTCTGCTCTTGAACGTGTTATTTTATATTGGCCAGGTGCTCGTCTGTCAGAATAGTTTTATACTGCACTATAACATACAGAATCGCCGATAAGAGAAGATGGAGCGTTTTGTCGGTCGAGAAATGATTTATACTTAAAGTGATGGAACAAACACAAACGCCTGAGGCGCTTTCTCAAATTCGTTCTGAACCTGAATTGAAACGATGGCAAGCTTTTGAGCGGTTACTTGACCTGCTCGCTTGTGATGACCTAACCCCGGAGGTTATGCGGCAGGCTTTATTCCAGATCGCTGTTCTGGCGAATGCTCATGGTGCATCTCTGGTCAGCTCTGTTGTGTTTGGGTCTTTAGAAGTCAATCTATCAGGAGGCACACCCCAAACCGGTATCAGAGCGAAGTGGTCTACCAATATTCCATTAGGGCGCGATCAACAAGGAAATATAAGTGTCTGGCGATGGGGCGAGCCATTTATTGAGGAAGAACCCTATCTACGGATAGCAATGAAAGCGCTGTCTAATGCTTGGCAGACTTCTGAAAAAATCAAAGAAGAACATGCTGAACGAGTTCTAGCGGAGTCGCTGCGCAAAGTTGCTCAGGTACTCAATGCCTCTTTGGATATGGAAGAAGTTTTATCTCGTATTCTTGATCAGCTAAAGCTTCTTATTCCTTATGACAGCGCTAATGTGATGCTGTTGGAAGATGGTGTGTTGCGTATGCACGCAGCGCGCGGTTATCAGGAATTTTCGGGTCCGGTGGATATGTCCGGTATTCGCTTCGTTCCTGAACATACAGCATTGATGATGGAGGTTCTCACCGGCGACCAGCCTGTAATTCAATCGGATACCACTTTGTTGAGTGATTGGCTCTGGGTGCCATGCGGAAAACATATACGTTCTTGGATGGGGGTTCCATTGCGTGTCAAGGGACAGGCGATTGGTTTGTTCTCGATTGACAAATCAATCCCCAATTTCTTCACTTCAAAGCACGGTGAAATGGCGATGGCTTTGGCAGCTCATGCGGCTTTGGCGTTGGATAATGCCCGCATGTTTGCACGGATTTGTGAGGCTCAGGAACAATTGCGAGGTCTTTCTGCCCGAGTCATGGAGGCTCAGGAGCAAGAACGACAATCTATTGCAGCCGAACTGCATGATCATGCCGGACAGGCGTTATTGGGTTTGCGCGCGGAGCTTCAGGTGTTGAAGCGCAAACTAACCGACAATCACGAAGCTCTCAGTCAAGTTGAGACGCTAGATGCGATCATCATGGAAATCAGTCACGACCTGCGCCGATTAGCTCACAATTTACATCCTCCTCTTCTAACTGATCTGGGGCTGATACCTGCTCTAGAGCAACATGTTGAGGAATTCAGCCGTCGATTTAATCTTCCAGTGAAATTTGAGGTAGATAAAACCGACAATGATATTCGTTTGCCCCAAACTGTTGAGCTGGCCTGTTACCGGGTGGTGCAGGAGGCGCTGACCAATTTAGCTAAATATGCTCGGGCGAAGATGGTTAGAATCTCTTTAGTGATTACATCTGGCCACGTGCGGCTATCGGTGGTTGATGACGGGGTCGGCATTTCAAGACATAATCGGCAAAAAGGTTTTGGCCTGGTAGGAATGCGCGAACGAGTAATGGCAGTGGGGGGAGAGTTACAGGTCTGGTCGCAAGCCGGACGCGGCACCAGATTGGAAGTGGAAATCCCTTTGCAATCTTCGGGGCAAGTCAATCGTAATGGATCATAATTCCTTGCGAATCCTGCTTGCAGAGGATCATCATATCATGCGCAGGGGGTTAGCTTCCCTCTTGAAAGTTGAACTTGCGGCTGAAATCGTTGCCGAGGTCAGTGATGGCATTGGCGCGCTAGAAGCTTTGAAGCAAGTAACGCCGGATGTGGTTTTAATGGATATTTCCATGCCCCACATGAATGGGTTGGAAGCAACCCGGCGCATCAAACAAAAGTATCCTGCTATACCGGTTTTAATCTTATCTATGTATAACAATCCAAAGCTGGTGATACGCGCGCTTGAAGCAGGCGCTTCCGGTTATATTTTGAAAGAATCAATGGTCGAAGAGCTGACCCTCGCCTTACACACAATGATTGAGGGCGGTATCTTTATCAGTTCTCTGGTGCTGGGAGTGGAGGTTGAAACGTATCTGGCTGGGGTTCATCTTCCGGAGATGAATCCATTGCAGGCGCTAACGACACGCGAATGGGAGATTTTGCAACTTCTGGCAGAGGGAAAAACAGCCTTGCAGATTGCCCAATCGCTGGTGATCAGCGTGAATACCGTTTACACTCACCAAAAGAATATAAAAGCAAAGCTCGGTCTGCGGAATCATGCTGAAATGGTGCGTTTTGCACTAGAACACGACATGATCACTCGGGACGAGGGTTCACCCCCAATGTAAAAGCAGTTGGATTGATTTTGAATGGTTTGGCTCGGTGATTGCTTGAGTGCAGTTAACCTTGCTGGTTGCGGTCTCGTTCGATCAAAATCTTTACGCCCTCGATAGCCGTTCGAATTGCCCGATCTATATCCGGTAATGCAGCTCCCAGGCCGCTTGCACCTTCAGGCGATTGTTTGACGGCAGGGCTGTCCGCGACAAGCATCACGCCGCTGGCGCGCTTTTTAAGAATGCTACAAATAATGAAAATGGCCGCGCATTCCATTTCAGAACAGATTGCGCCGCCCATTTTCCACGCCTGCCAGCGTTCCAGCAATCGCTGTCCTACCGGCATACGCTGGGGCTGCATTTCACCATAGAATGAATCTTTTGAATGGGTGATGCCCAGATGGTAGCGCACTCCGGCTTTTTCGGCACCCTCTTTCAAAGCTATCACCACATCCAAATCCGCAACCGCGGGAAATTCCACCGGCATGTATTGGGGGGTTGTTCCTTCGTCCCGGATAGCTGCGGTGATGATGGCAACATCCCCTGGATTATATCTCCGATTGTATTCCACCTGCTGTTCCGACGCGGATAAAAGTGTCTGCTCCTAAAGCCGCCAGCTCTTCAACTGCAATAGCGGTAGATGGGCAGCCAATCCCGGTGGAGGTGACTGAAACTTTTTCCCCTAATAGTGTGCCGGTGTATGTGCGAAACTCACGATTTTCAGCCACCAGTCTTGGCTCATCAAAATATCTTGCAATCTTTTCACAGCGACCAGGATCGCCCGGCAACAAAACATAGCGCCCGACGTCCCCTTGCCGTAGCATCAGGTGAAACATGGCGTTGTCTTTAAACATGGTTTTCTTCTCCGTGGTGATAATGTTAGACAGTTCTGAATTTACCCAATGGTTATTTTATCCTGTTTGGCTGTTAATTGTAGTGTAAAAATCTGATTAGAAGTATGATGACTTGTAAACCATTCAAAAAGTTCATTAGGGGTGCTTTTCGGGCATAAGATAGATTTATGATATTTGTTGAAAGGCGATAAGAGTGCAAGATTTATTAGTCGTGCTGTGTGTTGATTTGGTAATTTGTCAGTTTTCGGCGTGTTGGGGTAGGTTGCCGCAAATGTTCGGAAACTTGGTAGCAAGGTGTTCTCCTATCGCTAATGCCCCGTTTCTGCCACTGGTCACCCGCTGACTGAATCGTGGTAAACTTTTCCTGCAATGAATGAGAAAACGCTGCGTATGCTGGAATTCGATAAAGTTCTGGAACGGCTGGCGGAGTATGCTGCTTTTCCAATTTCTGCCGAACTGGCGCACCGTCTGCGTCCGACCACCAGCCTGGAAAAAGCCCGTCACCGCCAAACGCTCACCCGCGAGGCGCGGCTGCTTTTGAGTATCCAATCTGATGTCAGCATCGGAGGTGCGCGCGATGTGCGCGCACCGGTGGACCTGGCGGCGCGCGGCGGCGTCCTCGACCCGGCTGACTTGCTGGCAATCAAGAATACGCTCATCGCTGCCCGCACGCTGGGGCGCACACTGGAACACCACGCTGACCTCACACCGCATCTGGGGAAAATTGGCGCACGCTTGACCCCGCCGGCGGGCATGGTGGATGCTATCAGCCGCGTGCTGTCTGAAAATGGTGAGGTGCTGGACAGCGCCTCACCTCGATTGTCTGCCATCCGCAATGAATTGAAAACCGCTCATCAACGTCTTCTGGCTAAGCTGGAGCACATGATCAACGACCCGCAGATAGCGCCCATGCTTCAAGAAGCGATCATTACCCAGCGCAGCGGACGCTATGTCATCCCCTTGCGGGCGGAGTTTAAAGGGCGCATTCGCTCGCTCATTCATGACCAGTCCTCTTCCGGCGCAACATTGTTTATTGAGCCGCTGGCAGTGGTGGATTTGAACAACCGGTATCATGAATTGCAGCTTGAGGAACGCGATGAGGTGCGCCGCATCCTGACCGCGCTTTCTGCTCAGGTCGGCGAATGCGCCGTGCAAATTCAGGACATCCTTGCCGCACTGGGTGAGCTGGACCTGGCGCTGATGTGCGCCCGCTATGCCGATGACCTGCGCGCAGCTGAGCCGGAGCTGGTCGAAGTTCATCCAACTGCCCAACATCCCGGCACCACCCTCCACCTGTTTCAGGCACGTCATCCACTTCTGCCGCCGGAAAACGTGGTGCCAGTGGATGTTGTGCTGGACCAGCATACCTTTGGGCTGGTAATCACCGGACCCAACACTGGCGGCAAGACCGTCACCCTGAAAACGGTTGGATTGATGGTTCTAATGGCACAGTGTGGGTTACACCTTCCCGTGCAGTCCGGCTCGGCTTTGAGTGTGTTTCGCAATGTCTTTGCTGATATTGGCGACGAGCAGTCTATTGAGCAATCGCTTTCCACGTTTTCGGGGCATATTCACAATATTGTGCGCATCCTGCGCTTTGCCGACCGAACTTCGCTGGTTTTGCTGGATGAACTTGGCGCCGGCACCGATCCACAGGAAGGTTCAGCACTGGCGCGGGCGCTATTGGCATATCTGGTACAGCGGCGTGTCACCTGCCTGGTGGCAACGCATTATCCTGAATTGAAAGCCTTTGCCCACGCCGCCCCAGGCATCACCAACGCCAGCATGGAATTTGACCTGCAAACGCTTCGCCCAACTTACCGTTTGCTGATGGGATTGCCGGGTCGCTCCAATGCGCTTTTGATTGCCGAGCGGCTGGGAATGCCGAAAGAAGTGCTGGAAACTGCTCGCGCTGCTCTCAATCCGCAAGACCTGCGGGCAGAGGATTTGCTGGATGAGATTCACCGCCAGCGCAATCTTGCGGAACAAGCGCGCCGCGCCGCCGAACAGGATCGGCGCGAAGCCGAACGCCTGCGCGCCGAACTTGAACAACGGTTGGAGAAGATTGAAAACGAGCGCCAGGCAATCCTGGAAGAAACGCATCGGAAGAGCAAGGAAGAACTGGCTGCATTGCGTAACGAACTGGAGGAACTGCGCCGCGAGCTGAGGCGCGCCCATCAACCGCTGCAAATGCTCAAACCATTGCAAGAACAGATGGAAGCGTTGGAGGTTGTTGTGGAACAGGCGTCGCAGCGCCACCGTTCTGAGAAGGCAAAAGTCCGTCCGTTGCAAATCGGGGACCGTGTGCGCCTGCGTGCATTGGATAAAGTTGGGCAAATCACAGATATGGATGAAGACGGGCTGGAGGTGCAAATCGGTGCGCTGCGGGTACGCGCGAAAAAGGAGGACATCCAGTCCACTGATGAAGATGAGATAGAAGTGCCGTCGCTCTTAGGCTGGTCGGCTGAATCAGATGCGCCGCGGGCGGTGATGTTACGCCCTTCGCCCGGCATCGAGCTGGATATACGCGGCAAGCGCGCGGATGATGCATTGGACGAACTGGAGCGCTATTTGGAGCAAGCGTATCTAGCAGGGTTGCCTTACGTGCGTATCATTCATGGCAAAGGAACAGGGCGTTTGCGCCAGGTGATCCGTCAGGCGCTGGAGCGGTCCTCTTATGTCGAACGCTGGGAGATAGGGCTGGAAAATGAGGGGGGAGAGGGTGTTACGGTGGCGCACTTAAAATCATGAAGGTCAGCCGCATGTCCCCTTTGCCGTGCACCTGACCTTCTTGCGCAAGACCCCTTGCTCCTCGCGCCCGTTTGCAATGGTTTGCATAATGACTATACAATACCATCGTAGACAAAACAAAGACAGATTTACTCATCAACGATTTCCAGCGTTTTTTTGCGAAACTTTTCATACAACGGAAGAAGTTGCGGGTGATGAGCATGTTTTCCCATCTCATCCAACAGACGGACAATTGCCTGTTGCGATTCTTCAATAGGCTTTCCGCGCTTTCTGGCTAGGCGCACTGCCAGTTGATGCCCGATAAGCTCCATAAAGAGATTCGGCAGCCGTTGTCCAGCGGCAATGACCTTTTGCGCACTGGATTGTGCTGTTTCCAAATCGCCAAGCATAAATGCATACTCAAAACGAATCGTCTCAATGATGCCCGGCATGGTGCCATAACCCCGCTGAACAATCTGGCTTTCAAGGGCTTTGACGGATTCATAGGCTTTTCCTGTCCCTCCTCTTTGAAGTTCTGCCAGCGCCAGCGCCAGCCGCGCCGGCAAATAAATGGTTGCCAGGTCTGCCTGTTCTGCGATGTTAATGGTTTGTTCGATCAGTTCCAGCCCGGTTTCAAAAGCGCCGCTGCTCATGAGCGTCAGTCCCAGACGATAACGATTATCCAGCGTGTAGAAGCTTTCTATCGAAGAAGCACCCTGTTCAAAACTGGACATCGCCTGTTCTAACGCGTTGAGTATTCGATACAGCTCACCTTGGTAACACAGACCCTCGCAGACCACGTCCACAAATCCCCGTTCCTGCCCGATTTTCAGCCCGGTTTGCAAGTGTTGCCAGCTTTCATCCAGATGCCCCAGCGCCAGATACGCCTGCGCGGCGCTGATATGCAGACGGGCATTTGCGCGGTGGTTCTCGATCGCTTCAGCGCGCTGGATGCCAAGCTGACACAACTCAACGGCTTCACGATAACGCCCAAGGTAGAATAAGGCGCGGGCAGCCATCGCTTTCGAGCGCACAATGCCGTTGGGATACATGATCTGCCGGCTTTCCTGCAGCGCCTGATCAGCCTGCTTGAGACCTTCTTGGGGCCAACCGCGCAGCGTATAGACCAGCGAAAGGTAGATGCGGGCATTAATCATTGCCTGACGCATGCGCGGATCAAAGCTGCTTTGAGCAAATTGCAGGGCGCGTTCCAGGTCGGCAACAGCTTTCTGATTCATGTTCAAATAGATATGAAGGATACCGCGCCAATGATAGCACTGCGCAAGCTCATACTGATTGCCGGCTTTTTCTAAATAACTCACCTTACGCAGCCAATTGAACGGGATTGAGTTCCCGAAGAGCAGCGTAAGCCGATTGGATAGCGCGTACGTACAATTTTGATTTGAGAGCAAAGTGATTGAGTTTGGTGTTGCCTTTGAGCAGTTCA